>CACZAK010000077.1 GCA_902779075.1 uncultured bacterium
TACGCCTCCATCCGTCACTTCCTTCGTGGTGAGCCACGCGCGATCAAGCGGCTTGCCGTTCAGCCTGGCCGAGCGGATGTAGATGTTTTTCTTGGAAACCCCGTTCGCGCGGATGATGAAGCTCCCGCCCTTCGCGTACTTCGGGTCGAGGCGGAACGACACCTCGGGGAACACCGGACTCGTGAGAATCCACACGCCGCTGCCGGGACACGCCGGATGCAGTCCGCTCGCGGCGAGGATATACCATGCGCTCATCTGCCCTTCGTCCTCGTTGCCGACATAGCCATACACTTCGTTGCCGTACGCGCCCTCGCAGATCCGCCGCGTCCACTTCTGCGTGAGCCACGGCTTGCCGCAGTACGGGAACATGAACGGCACGAGATGCTTTTCAAAGAAGAGTTCCAGCTCGTCGGCGAATTTCTGTTCGCCGCCCATCAGCTCAATGAGGCTGTAGATGTCGTGCGGGACGAACCATCCCTGCTGCCAGGGGTTGGACTCCACTGCGCCCTGTCCGTGTACGTGCCGTCCGCGCCACGGCGTCCACGATCCGTCCGCCTTGCGGCTGCGCATCCAGCCTGCCTCCTTGCTCCAGATGTTCCTGTACCATCCGGCGCGCTCGTAGTAGCGCTTCGCGTCGTCCGCCTTGCCGAGCATCTCCGCGAACTTGCCCATGCACCAGTCGTCGTAGGCGTATTCGAGCGTCACGGAAAGCGAGTTGGGCGACCATCCGCAGGCGGCGTTTCCGCGCTTTCGGGAGGTGACGTCGGCAAGACGCCATGCCGTCTCCGCGTCCCAGTTGCGGATGCCCTTCTCGTACGCATCGGCGATACAGGGGATGATGGGGTTTCCGACCATGCAGCCCGACGTGCATCCGAAGATATCCCAGACGGGCAGCGTATCGCGCGGACCGAGTTCCGTCCAGCGGATCATGGAGTTGATCGTGTCGTTCACGATGTCGGGACGAATCAGCGTGAGGAGCGGCATCTCGCTGCGGAACACGTCCCATCCGCTGAACACGGTCCGTGCGGTGAAGCGTTCGTTGCGGTAGATTTTGCCGTCGCTGCCCATGTACCGTCCATCCACGTCGCCGATCATGCGCGGGTCGATGAGCGCGTGGTAGAGACACGTGGCGAACACGATCCGTTCATCGACGCTCCCGCCCTTCACCTTCACGCCGGCGAACGCGTCGCTCCAGAGGGCACGCGCAGCGCGGCGGGCGCGCGCGAAGTCGAAGTCTGGCATGTCGCTCGCAAGGTTCTTGCGCGCTCCCTCCTGATCGACGTAGGAAAGCCCGGCGCGCATGAGAATCTGCTCGCCCGACGACGTTTCGAACTCGGCGAAGAATCCGGTGTTCGTGCCGGTATAGTCGCGGCAGTTCTCGAACACCTTGTCCTTTTCCCACACGCCGAAGCGCTTGAATGGTTTGGAGAAGGCGCAGGTGAAGTTGACGACGTAGTGAACGCGTCCTGCGCCGTGTCCCCAACCGCCGTCCTCCCACGGACACTCCATGCGCCCTTCGATCGTGTGGTCATCGATGACGCGCACGTGCTGGCGCGAGTGTTTCAGCCAGCGTCCGAGCTGTCCTATGCGCCGTCCGAGGTCAATCTGGATGCGCGCCTCCTTTGATTCCGGGTAAGTGAAACGCAAGATACCCGCACGCGGCGCTGCGGCCATTTCGGCGCGGACGTTGTAGCGGTCAAGCGTGACGGCGTAGTAGCCCGCCTCGGCGACTTCGCGTTCGTGGGAGTAGGCGCTCTTCGCCTTGTCGCGGTCAAGGTTGCGCGCGCCGACGGTCGGCATCACCTGGAAGTTGCCGAAGTCGCCGTACCAGCCCACGCCGGAAAGGTGCGTGAAGCTAAAGCCCTCAATCGTCTCGTGGTGGTACGAATAGCCGCAGCCGTTGTCGCCGCCGGTGATGGTGTCGGGCGAGAGCTGGACCATGCCGCACGGCGTGGCGGCACCGGGGAACGTCTTGCCGAGGCCGTGTCCTCCGAGCGCGCTGCGCGGATGTTGCGTGACGGCGCCGATGAACGGGTTCACCTCGTCCGCCATGTCCTCGACGAGCCGCCACGTCTCGCCATCGGCGGAACACCAGATCGCCCACGACTTCGGATTGCGCTCAGGATAGCGGTCGGTGTCGTTTGCACTGCAGAAGTTGTACTTTGCCACGGGCTTCGCGCCATCCGGGAGGCGGAAGTACACGGCAAGGACCCCCACTGGATCGCTTCCGCCGAGTGCGAGTTTGCCCACGCAGAGTTTCGTCTTGGGATTTCCGTCGAAGAGCTTTTCGGCCGTTTCTCGTGCGAAATTCTTCTGCGACGCGAAACATTCGCCGGGCGCAAGCGACTTCGCCGCACGCGGCGGGACAAGCTTCATACCGTTGCCGTTCACCCGCGAGCCGTCCGATGCATAGAGCGAGAACTCGCCCAGCTGCGCGATGTCGCCGCCGCCGATTTCGCGTATTGCGAATCGGTAGTACTTCTCCGTGATCTCGCCGCCTGAAAGCACCAACACGGAAAGACAGGTCGCGAACGCGACGCCCAACCTGAAAGGGGACGCTATGTTGAATGAGTATATCATGGAATTAATCCTATTTGACTTTATTTTTAATCCAAGCACGCATGCGCTTGACGAACTCGGGTTTGAATGTCTTCTCCAGACGTGGCCAGTCCTTTTCGGCGAACTCCTTCAGCGCGGCGGCGCGCTCCGCAAGCAGCTTCGCCGCGTCGGCGGGATGCGCCGCGATCGCATCGCGCGTCTTCCAGATGATCTGCCACGACGTGGGGAGGTTTGCGGCGGCTTTCGGCCAGCCGCGTCCGGCAAGGGCGAGTCTGAAGTCATCCGTGAGTGCGGCGACGCGCGTGTGTTCGCCTTTCAGGCCGTTGACGGCGGCGATCGGCGCGCTCGGTGATCGCGCCCTACCATACACCAGCTCCACCACCGTCTCGTGCGTGCCGTCCTGCGGCGGCGTTTTCACGACCACGGCCAAGTCTTCGGCATCGTATTCCCATGCACACTCCTTGCCGTTCACCTTCGCGACGAGCGGCGTCTGCACGAAGTCGACCTTGGAAGACCAGACCGTCGGGTGTCTGGCGGTGATGGGCATCGGTTCGGCAAGCGGGAACTTCAGCGTGTAGGAGCCCTTGCGCGGTGCAATGGTCACGCGGTTCCCTTCGCGGCGGATCGCGGTGCGGCGGAAGTTCGTCGCGTAATCGGCGTTGTCGCCGCCATCCTCGTATACCGAAGTTTGGTAGGGCGCGCTCGACGAGCGCGCCGACGGCGTACAGAATAGCACCAGGTCGTCCGTGCCGGGATTGCCGAGACGGTTGACGGAATCGGGATACATCGGAATCACCGCGCCCGCCTTCACGAACCACGGCGTCTCCTCCATCGTGTAGCCGCGCTTCAGCTTGCGCCCGCCCTCCACGAGTTCGCCCCGCGAGACGTCGTACCACGTGCCCTTCGGAAGCCACACCTCGACCTCCGCCTCCTTCGTCACGGGATCGACGGCCTTCGTGACGGGCGCGACGAGGATGTCGTCGCCGAACATGTACTGGTTCACGGAATCGTACGCGGCGTCCTCCTCCGGCCAGTCGTAGTACATCGGACGGCACAGGCACACGCCCGTGTCGTACGCCTGCCGCGCGGCGGTGTAGATGTAGGGCGCAAGGCGGTAGCGCAGACGGTACGCCTCGCGGAGGATGAAGAAATGGTCGGCGTACTTCCACGGACGGCGATCGGCAAGCGAGTCCTTGGACGGGTGGGTGCGGAAGATCGGCGTGAACACGCCGCACTGCATCCAGCGCGTGAGGAGCTCGCCGTTTTCCTCCCGCTTGAACTGCGGACGGTTGTGTCCGCCGAGGTCGTGTCCCCAGTAGCCGTAGCCCACGTTCGACGCGGTGGCGGTGAACCACGGAATCGCCTCCAGCATCCGCCACGAGCTTTCACCGTCGCCGGAGAAGCCGATCTGGTAGCGGTGCGAGCCGAGTCCGCCCCAGCGGTGGTAGATGATCGGACGCTTCGCGCCGCCGCCCGGCCGCACGCGCGCCGCGTCGTGCGTGGCGAAGAGGTGGTTGAGCCAGAAGGTGTTGTTCAACGTGGGCTTGCCCTTCGCCATCAGCCACTGTTGCCAGTCAAGCCAGAAGCAGTCCACGCCCAGCGCCTCCAAGGGCTCGATGACGTCCTTGAAATAGACCTCCGCCCAGCGCTCCTCGTCGCCGCGGAACGGAATCACGCCCTTGCCCTTCCAGCCATAGTCCTTCGCGAAGCGCGGATAGACGTCCTCGCATTCCGGGATGCCGCAGGCGGGGTGCATGTTGAGCGGCGCATGCAGTCCCTCGTCGTGCAGGAAACGGAACATCTTCGCCGGGTCGGGGAAGTAGCGGCGGTTCCACGTGTAGCCGCCCCAGCCCCACATCTGCCCGCCTTTCGGCTGAATGATGTCAGGACGGTCCCCGATGCCCCAGTTCTCGTGCCAGTACATCTCGATCACGCACACGTCCACCGGGATGCCGACGGAGTTCATCTCACGCACGACCTGGCGGTAGTCAGACTCCGTGTCGTTCCAGAACCGACTCCACCAGTAACCGAACGCCCACCGCGGCGGTAGCGGAATGCGTCCCGCCACCTTCACGTAGTCGCCCAGGCACCCCTTGTAGTCATGCCCATACGCAAACACCGTAATATCGCGGTACGCGCCCTTCGCACGAACCGGCCGCTCCTCGACCCATTCTTTCCAGTAGTCGCCGCCCTTCACGAAAAGCGGCTTCTTCGTATCGTCCACCACGGCCACGCCACGCCGCGAGAGGACGCCCTTCTCCATGCGCGGCAACAGATTCTTGATGCTCGTGCGCGTATCGATGGTGCGCATCGTTCCCAGCAGATTCTCCTTATCTTCCTCTAGAACAGCCACAGGCGGGAGGGTCGCGCTCCGTCGCGACCCAATGTTCACGAAAAGATTCGTCTCATTAAACGCGCCGCCCGTCCACTCCAACCGTATCCCATCGGTCTCTATCACCGCACCCTCTCCCTTGCGCTCGAACGTGTGCTTGACCGGCGGCTGGACGCGATTGATGAAGGTGAGGCTCGGACGGTCCTCGAACGAACCGTCCTCGCTCCATTCGCAGCGAACCATGCGGTCTGTAAGGAGCGTGAACCGCGCCTTGCCGACAATCTCCGTGTTGCCCACGACGACTGCGCACGACGCGGCGCATACGCCCTCCGTGCCGTCAATCGCTGCGCCCGCCTTGCCGGAGAACGTGAGCGTACCCGTCCCCGCATTTGCAAAAACCCGGTGCGAAACCGTATCCCACAACACACCTTCCCCACCCCGCCGCGCAGGGACGAGATTCACGATCGCCTGGCCGTTCGCATCATCCAGCCGCATGGAATACCACATCGCGTGGCAATAGCGCTGCGACAGTCCGCGATTACAGTCATCGTTCCACGAGCAGCCAAGCAGAATAGACCCCGCATCGTGATTGATTCCGATCGCACCCGCCTCGGGCACCCTAAATTGCGTCCCTCCCGGTAGGGCGGTCGCCCCGCGACCGCCGTCGAGAGTCACCACGCCGTTCGCAATGGTGATCGTGTGCGGCACCGACAAGTCGCCTAGCGTAAACGCCAAATCCTTTGTCTTGCCGTCCGCCTTCAGGGACTCACCCCGATAGCGAAGGTAGAACTGTCCGTCGTCCCCCGTCGCCCGCCGCCCGATGGTGAAATCATCCGTCGGCAGACTGCCCATCAGCGACGCCCAGGCATTGTTCTTCGCCTTCTGGTAGTCGTTGGGCGAATACTGGAACTTGATCGCGAGGCCGTAAACCCCCGTCGCCTTGACGCCCGTGTCGACATACTGGTTGTTTCCAATGTATACCCAACCACCATCTTCAAAAAGCCGCACCTTACTCGTGGCGAGAACTCGGCACACCTGACCCGGTGCGACCTTGCCGCGATTGAAACGGAACTCGTTCGCCTCCGCCGGTTTGACCACATCGCGACGGATGCGGTTCCCCGCCGGCCAGTCCGCGAGGTTCGTGCCCCGGTCAGCGTCGTCCCACACGAAGTAGAGCGCGGATGTTTCGTCCAGCGTCCCCGCCGGGACGGATGCCACCACGTCGCTCCCGTCAAAGGCGACGGGAACGGGGACAACCGCCGTCGCCACATGCGCGATACATGCGACAATGACGGACACCGCCGTTTTGCGCGCACACATCACACCGCAAAAACACCCTTGCCGCCGAAACCGCACGACTTTCTCTTTCATTTTCAGTTTTTCCTCGCGTCTTTAGTTCTATAATGCCGTGCGCATATTATATCACAATTCGTATTTCATCTCGGCGACCGTTTCACCTCAGACAATTATTTTGGGACAGACTCGAACCCGCACGGGCTCGATGCCCGCGCGTTCGCAGAGGAGACGGGTGCGCTCGAAAATTGCGCCTGGAACACCTCCTGAAAGGCCAAAGGACACGCCACGACCATTCGGACTGGACGCTGCGTTGGCCGTAGCGACATCGCGCATGGAGAGCCGCCATCCCTTTCAGTCCCCCTTGAAACAGCAGCCGCTCCACGGCGTTCCACCGCCGTCTACGACTGGCGGTGGAACGCCAGTCCTTCCGGAATGCCAAGGTTTCGCAACTACCTTATTCGTTACGCCTTTCTTTTCATTTCGCGAACATAAGCATCAAGTGCGCGAATGATTGATTCGTCATCCCCTTTCAAACGAGGAATGTACACCGTCTGCCCACCATTTGAAAACTGCGCCATCAGTACCTTTACCTTTTTCTTGGCATAGAAGCAGACACCCCCTCCGAGGATAAGGCCAATCACAATAGGCCACCACACACTCGGCATGTTTGAAGCACGACCTAAGTCGCCGAAACTAGAAGATGACATCACCCTAACAAGAAAAACAATGAGCCAGATGATCCATGGCAGGAACATTCCAGTGGTGAAACCAATAGACATGGCCGCAATGCGGAATTGCGGCAGGTCGTTGATGCTGATAGGTCCAAATTTGTCTATTGGTGTGTCAATGGCCAATTCCCCTGGCATCTGTTGCATGCTGGTCGATGCGATGACCGATCCAGTAACGTTCTTTTCACTGACTTCCAGCTTCCCTTTGCTGAACTCGAATACTCTGCTCATTTCTTGATTCCTTATGCCCTATTGGTATTTCACGTCACAAGGATCGGGCAGTCCTCGTTCTGTGCCGTTACGCTCACTATGCGAAACGAGTTAAGACATCAAAAGTTAAGAGAATCCGATTTTGCCTTCTTTTCGGCAGCGGCCTTGGCTTCTGCCTCGGACTTCTTCGCAGCGGCCTTCTGATTTCTACAAAGCTCCATCAGTTTGGCGGCAAGCAAGGTGTCCTTGAAGAAAATGCTCGACACAGAATGCGTAGATGGATCTTCCGACACGTCTACCGTTACCCCGCCTATGTCAATCCGAACCATCTCGCGGGTTATCGCCTTTGAGTGGCCAGCGAGAATGGATTCGACATCCCTTTTCAAGGCATCCCCAACACCCTGACCGCCGTTTTGCTTCACTTTTACTTCAAGCGTCGTGGCAACCATTTTCCAGAACTGTCCGATTTCTGTTTCAGGCCAGACACGCTTGACAACTTCGCTTTTTCTTTCTATCTTCGCGCCGTCCATCTTCCCGTACTTCTCGACCAGCGCATCGACCGAAGGCGCGGCTTGGGTGAATTTCATCTTCATCGCCGTAAGCACAGGAACCTCGTCTGGAGCGAAGGCTCCAAATATGAATTGGATGTCGTGAGGTTTGACGGTGACATTGAACGAACACCCATTAAGAAACATGTCAAGCGTCTTCCCACACCACTCAAGGGAATTCGCGCCACTGTTCTGGGCAAGTTTCTCCATTTCGCCATAGACATCTCCTATTACACTTCCAAACGCGATGTCACGATAGACTTTGAACGGCACCGTGTTCGTCCCTGCTGTCTTTGCATAAAAAGTACTACACGTCTCATTCACACCGGCACCGTTCAGCCGTGACAACAATACGTCATTGCGTGCGAGCCATCCAAGAACGTGAGCAGTCCACCGATCAGCAACCTCCTTTGTCAATCTAGACTGTCCTGATTGAAAGATTTTACGGCCCTCGACAGGATCTTCCTTCCAACCATCCAGATTGTACAGGCAGTATATACCGTCGGGGCCATCCTCATATCCGTGGCCGAAGTGAGTAGATCGCCATATCGCCTTCTCACAAGCAACGTATGGATGATGCGGCCCAAGATCGCTCCTGATAGAAGAGTATATTTTCCCTGCCAATTCCATTGCCCTGTTGTATTTGTCACAACGCGGCTCCAGTTCTTCTTTAGCGACTTTTCGGACAACGTTCTCAACTGCCTTCTGAGTCATGAATTGCCGTTCCCGTTCAATGTTGGACTGTAGAACATCCTTCCATTCATTGATTTTTCTGGTGTCTGGCATTCGTACTTCAACATGTTTCTTGCAGAATCCCGGAAGGCCTGGTAATTTGCCGGTTGGTACCGAGCCTGTAAGGCCGTAATCCATGACTTCAATCTTCTTATATGCCCCGCTACGTGCATCCTCGCCATAGTATTTTCCATCCACGTCCAGTTTCACCAGTTCGTCCAACTGCCTGACAAATAACTCACTATTCAGATAGTCGATTGCCAACTTATATTGTTGCTCGAACGAATTGTCGCCATCCTCGGCAGATGGAGACTTGCGTTCGGTTACTTGTGGCGCGGATGCGGTGACCGAGGCAGGAGTAGCCATTGATGCCTGCGTGGGAACAGCCGTTGGAACCGGAGCGGGGGCGGCCGTTGGTGTCGAAACGGGGGCAGCCACAGGTGCAGTAGTAGTAACTGCTGGTACTGCCTGTACAACATTAGCTACATTCGTCTGCGGATCGGCGAACACTGTTTGCTGCTTAACCGACTGCACCGTTGATGTTGTGGCATTGACGGTAGTATCCACCACACCACCCGCCACGTCGACCACACCCTCTCCCACTTTCTTGAGTCCATCCAAGAAGCCGGCGTAAAGGCAATTGGCCAAAATGACCGACAGGAAGGTGGTAAGGGCCTTGCATTGCTTGTTCATATCATCATCTCCGTTTCTGGCAATTGGTTCACTTCAGCAGTTTGCGGACTTCTTCGGCAACAGCCGCCTGTTCCTTGTCTTTCAACATGTGGTACATGCACATGATGTTCCCGACATCGTCTATGCCGCGCACCTTCAGATATTCCGCAAGCGCACCATTCCCATTGGGGTCTGGGAGATCGGGCACGATGCCACTTCTCCTGTAAGAATTCCCCATCATCTCCTGAAGAACACATTTCACCTTGTAGTCACCAGGAAGTTGATCAATCTTCGCCTGTAATGCCACAAGAGCAGCGGAAACCTCCATGCTATTCCCAAGTACCTTATTTAACTGTGCCATGAGACGGCTGACCTTCTGGTCTGGCGTCAACCTCTTGGGACTCTCAGATAGGGTTGATTCAGACACACCTCGTTTCTTTTCTACGGTTTTCTGCGCCTTCGGCACGATCTCGGCCTTGCCTGGCGTAGGTTTCTCCGATCCTCGACCGCTCATTGCCTTGTTCCTGTCCACCGTTATTAAAACTATCTTGTCATCCTTTCCGCCTACAACAAAATAGAGCGTCGTACCTTCGCACCGTGCGGAAATCACGGAAAACTTGTCACCATCGTTCTTGAATGTCTTTAGGGTTTCCGTCTTGGCGAAACCCTCTGATTCCGAAATCTTCTTAAACACCCTCTTTGTGTCTTTGTTATATTTCAGTGCGTCGTCAAGCCCTGGTGCAAAATTCGCCTCCACGAACTTTCTCATATAGTCGTCGTCGCCAGATCCCACGGCGAAGTACAACTCCTTGACCACTTTTTCGTGGGATTTTCCACAACCAGTAAGAACAGTCGCACAAACCAACGCAACGCAGACTAACATCAACTTCTTCATACTTTCTTCTCCTGTGCCCTCTGTTTCGGAGCCAACAGGGGAAAGAAAGGGCGCAATCCCTCGTTGGATTCCGAGTGAGGCCCTGGAAAAGCCTTGGAGAAATCACGAAAGGAAATACGCCCAGGGGCGCATTCACCCCATCGTGGCTCTCCGTAAAGTTTTCCAGGTTTCACTCGAGCCAGCAATGCGACGAACGCATAACTGTTGAAATGTCGGCGCTTATTATAGCATATTCCCGCCGCCTGCGGCGGAAGTATCTGCATAAATTCCGCGCCTCGCATTCCAATGTTCTGCGCTTCCTTCCGTGATGAAGGCATTTTCCAACTTCACTCACAAACAACTCGTATCCAGCCGTCCGAATCTTACGCCGCCACATGAAAAAAAACTGCAAGACGTCAGTTGTTCCCGTTGAGGCTAGTTGGTATAATATCTCCGCATTTTCAAACAGGAGATCAACCTCCATTAGCCAAACCTTATTCAGGTGTTTCAATGCTTCGGACCACAGAGACATTGCTAAATGGACTCGCCTCCGGCGACCAGAACCGCTGGGCGCGGTTCTACCGCGACTATGCCCCGTGGATTGAAAAACTCCTACTGAAACGTGGTCTTTCCCACGAGGACGCCGAGGAGGTCGTGAATGACACGCTCGTCGAACTTGTCGGGATCATGCCGACGTACAAGTACGACAGAACACATAAGGGCGCATTCCATTCGCTTCTCTTCAAGATAGCCCAGAACAAGGCAATCGACCGACTGCGCAAAATCAAGGCAGAGGCCGTACGCCTCGCGGCATTCGCCGCCGAACCCCTTGCGCCGTCCGGCGAAGACTGGCGACGCGAGACGTTCAACATGGCGCTCCGCCGTGTCTTCGCCGATCCCGACATCGGCGAGACTACCAAAATCGCATTCCGCCGTTTTGTCCAACTCGGCGAACCGGCCGAAACGGTCGCCCGCGATCTGGGCCTTTCCGTGAACAACCTCTATCAGATCAAGAGCCGCATGAAGACGCGGCTCTCCGAAGAAGTGCGCCAACTGCTGGAGAACTCGCCGGATGCCAGATGATCTAGACGCCTATCTCGTCTCGCCGGAGGCCATCCACGAGACGGACTCGGCCGCAGGGCGGCTGCTGGAGCCGGGTGCCGTAATCTCCGGTCTCCGCGTCGTAGCGTTTCTCGGACGTGGCGCGACAAGCGAGGTGTGGCGTGTACGCGACGATGCGTTGAAGCGGGATGTCGCTCTAAAAATGCTGGCCGACCCAAGCGACGACCTCCGGCGAGAACGTTTTCTCTCTGAAGCGCGTCTGTTGGCGCAATTCGACAATCCGGGCATAGTCCGCGTTCATGCTCTGAGAGAAAACGCACCGTATCCTTACTTCACGATGGATCTGCTGCGTCCGATTCCTGAAGTGCCGTCAAAGCGAATGATCAGGCGCATTTTCCACTATGTGCTGGATGATCTGGCATTCCTTCACGGCAAGGGCGTGGTCCATCGCGACATCAAGCCGTCGAATGTCCTGCTGAACGATTCAGGCCATGCCGTGTTGACAGATCTGGGAATCGCACATGTCGAAGATGAGGCATTATCCAACACCATCCAGTCGGCCACCGCGCACAACATGACGTTGGCGGGAGGACACGTAGTAGCACTCGGCACCCCCGGCTTCAGCGCCCCTGAACAGTTCACCGGAGGGGACGTTTCTCCTGCGGCTGATATCCACGCCCTCGGAATCCTCCTTCTTGCCCTGTTCAAGGGCAAGCCTCCCCTGATGTGGAGAGGACTCATACGATGCATGACAAGCTCGACGCCCGCCCTTCGTCTGAAGTCGGTTCAAGAAGTCAAAGCGCGTCTCAGATTGATCGGTATTCTCCACGGTCTGGCCAAAACGACTGTGATCGTCCTCTTCTGTCTTGCCGCATGGGGTACATTCTGCCTCTGCCGTCCAAACTGGACAGACCTTCAACCCGATTGCGTTCAGCGATTCGCAGACCGCCCCGAAGTTGTCATCAAACTTCCGGGAACAGGACACTACTTTCTTCCGTCGCTGATGCTTTCACCGGTACTGAGTTCAGATGCGGAACGAATCGGTCCCAAAATCAAGAAAATGCCAGACGGTACGGTCGACATAGGCTATCCGCTTGACCTCTTGAAAAAAGAATCCTCTTGGCGGCGAAGGGTGGTAAAGATCGTCGGTCATGGAACGTTGAAATGCCCAACGATCACATACGCAGAGGTCCATATTCAATCTGGCGTAACGCTCATCACTTCCGGCAGATATGAAATCGACAATTCATCCATTCCGCACCAATACCCGCCGCAGGACTCCTGTCTCACCAACAACATCGGATATGCGGCCTATATCGTCGAGGCTGGTGCGAAACTGACATTCACCGACAACAAAAGCTACCCGTCTTCTCTGATCTCAACGACGAAATAGACGAACGCGCACCTTGGCGAGCGTGGGGCTGTGCGCGGCTTCGCGTCCACCGACCGTCACGGTCAGACCGCGCCCGCGATGCCAGCGGATTGAAACGTCGTGGCCGCGATAGCGCAGGTTGTCGAGGATGCAGTAGTCCCATGTCGCAGGGAAGAGCGGATCGACCGCGAAGCCGTCCGCGCCTTCCGGTTCGAAGCCGACAAGCCCGGAAATCACTAGGTCGCAGAACGTCGAGTGGTTGTAGTCCTTGCCGCGCTCGCGGGGCTTCTGCTTGCGTTGGATGAGGAGCGTGCGCGCAATCCAGTCCGCCGTGTCGGGATTCATGTTCTCGTCGATCCACGGCACGGTGGGGTCGAACCTGCGCCCCACGGGATTGGTCGGCGTGCGGTGCAGCTTGTGCGCAAAGGCGTACTGCCACATCAGGAACGTGAAGCGCTCGCTCTCGCCGGGCTGCCGTGCACGGGCGTGTAGATCATTTGCGTACGCCGTGAGCGCGACGGAGGTCGCGAACGGCCAGCTCGGCCCGTTCCACTGGCATTCGTGTCCCTTGTAGGCGATTTTGAATCCTTTCGCGCGACGCTCGGGGAACGTGAGGCCGTAGAGGGCGGAGAAGCCTTTCGCGTCGAAGAGCTGCTCCCAGTCGGGCGCGACATCGAGCGGCATGCCGAAGTACCACGGCGCGTAGCCGTGGAGTTCGCGCACCGCCGTCAAGACGCCGTCCCTATGCCGCGTGGTGAAGAACTTGAGGTCGTCGTTCCAGCACTTCGCCATCAACGCCTTGCGGATGCCCTCGGCCTTCGCCTCGAACTTCTCCGCGAGGTCGCTCCGCCCGACCTTGCGCGCGACGGCGGCAATGCTCTTCGCTTCGCTCCACATCGCGGAGTTGAAGAGAGGCTTCCATCCGCTCCCGCCAAGCGAAATCTCCGTGCCTTCGTGTCCGTCGAGGGACATGAACCCGCCCTTTCCGTCGCCGCCCATGATGAACTTACCCCGCTGTTTCGGAACGCCCTTTTCCCAACGATCGTAGAACTTCACGGCGTCATCGAGCAGCGAGGCTGGCAGGTCGTCCAGCCCCGAGACTTCGGCGAGCTGGCACGTACCCGTGAAGAGCCAGCTTGAATAGCCCCACCTGTGCGATGCGTCCTTGTCCGCCAGCCAGAAGCGGGCGTTGTCCACAAGGTACTGCGGATCGCGTAGCCAGCGTCCTTCGCGGAAGTGGTGTCCCGCGGCGCACACGATCGTGTTGTCCATGCCGCTCCAGCCGACCTTCGGCAGGAACTCCGTCACGCGCCAGCCGCCCCTCTTGCCCTTGCGCAGGTGCTTGCGGTAGGTCCACCAGCGGAAGTAGTACGTCCGCTCGATCTCACGGTCGGGGCATGCGAAGAGCGGCACGTTGTCCGCGAGGAACTTTTCCGACACCGCATTGGGAAAGGCGTTCGTCGCAGTCTCCTCGTCGCAGGCATTGAAGCGGCGCACGTACGTGGAGAGAAGTTTCTTCGGGTCGGGCAGCTTCTCCGGCGGTGCCTCGAGGTCGAGGCCTTCGTGGACCGCGCAGCCCACGTACTCCGGGCCACCGCTGCGTCCGTTGTACCAGAGAAGCCAGCGGTTGTGCTTCTCGTCGCGGAACACGGACGGTTTGTAGCACGCACTGGAATCCCACGTGCCGGGATCGGGGATGACAAGCGGAGACTGGTCGATCACCTTCCAGTCGCGGATGCCGTCCGGCGAGATAGCGCAGCCGATGTGGGCGGTGTCCACGTCGGGATAGCCGATGAAGAACATCGCGAAGCGTCCGTCGGGGAGAGGATGTACCTCGCAGCCGGCCACGCGGTCGCGGTACCACGATTCGCGCGGGCCGTGCGTGAGCACCACGCCCTTCTTTTCCCAGTGGATGCCGTCCTTCGACTCGGCGTAGCAGTTGCGGTCCGGCTCATACGTGCCACCAGCCGAGTACCACATCCGCCACAGTTGGCGTTTCTCGTCCCAGAGAACGCTCGGACACATCACCGTCGGCTGTTCGTAGTCCTCGGTAGCCACGAGCACGGGGTCTTTCTGCACGCGCTCGAAGTGGACGCCGTCCGTCGAGCGGGCGTAGCCGATGCGGCCCTTGTGATGCTCCTTCGCGCACTGCCCCGTGTACCACATGTGCCACACGCCGTCCTTCTTGACGGTGCTGGAGCGGTTGACGATGTCCTCCCAGCCGCTTGCCGGATTTTCGCGCAGGCAGATCTCCGGATTCTGCGTCCATGTCATTGCGTCGTCGCTCCTGACTAGCGCGATGGACTTCTTGGACCGCCACGAGAAGTACATCGTGTATGGCGCGGGGCCGTTCGTGACCACGTTGATGTCGAAGCACGTGCCGAGCCGTTTGTTGCCCAGCACCGGCTTGTCGCCGTACTTGATCCACGGTCCGGCGAACGACGTGGCGGCTGCTGTCGCCACGGCGACAACTGCCACTATGATTTTCCTAGTGGTCATCGCTTCAATCTCCTCAACGTGTTTTTCTTTTTGGAAACCTCTACCGTCAGGCGCACCGTCTTCTCCGTTTTTCCAGGATCACTTCCGATGACGGATATTTCAATTGTATTCGTCATAGCCTGCGGGAAGGATCCGGTCACGACGCCGGTCAAAGGATCAACCGATACTCCGGCAACGGGGTTCTTAATGAGAAACTTTACCGGTCGGCAAGAATCATCGACGAGTATCTCATGCCTGAACTGTTCCCTGGTCTTTACTCTTACGGACACTTCTGTCGGCGAGACGAGTTGCGGGGGCTGGCATTGGGACAGGCTCCTGAAACGGGCTGTGTAACAACCGATAGACATGTCATCGTAGACGGTCAGCTGCGGCTCCAGTCCGACCGACGATCCATCTGGACGCAGCCATTCCAGAAAGACACATCCCGCATCCGGATGTGCAACAAGTTCCACCTTTTCGCCATCCGTCAATTTGCCGTCCTCCGGCGTCATCTTGACGGTTCCGCCCTCCTCCGCCCGAACGGAAACTCGCCCCGCCTCAGCCGCAAGCGCCAGTATTGATTCCAGCGTCTTGTGCCCGTCCGTCGTCTTTACCCCTAGCGCACGGTCAAGTGCGGACATCAGCTCTACGACAAGAAGCTTGTCCCTGCGTCCGCCCATCATTCCACGGCGACCACTGAACGCAACGCTGTTTGTGACGCCGTTCTGCGGCCAGTAAACGCAGACGTATGGAACCTTGAGGTCTTTCTCGATTCCTTTTACAAAAGCGTCGCACTCCCTCACGGTTTTATACGAGGATATCCGCGTTCCCGCCTTGACAAAAGCCATCAAAGGCGCACGATCCTCCCGCCACCATCTGAAAATTCCCCCTGAAATACATTCTTCAAGTCGTTCGCAATACCCGCACCCGCTACTCACGCGCATCACCACCATTGGACGCCGCTCGCGCTCAGCTTTCGCAATTACCCCTTTGAAATCGGCATTCCATTCACCGGGCCGTATCGCTCCGGTGGAAACTCCAATTGCCGCCGAACGTCTACTTGTTTTTGCAATAACCTCCGTGGAATCCGCGTTCCTTTCGCCAGGTTGTATCGCTACGGCGGAAATGCCAAATGCTCCCGGACTTCCACTTATCCCTGTTTCCACCTCATCGTCGTCTTTAGGTTGAAAATCGGCCTTCTCCACCTTTTCGGCACCGCCGACTTCGGACGCAAGGCTTGGGGCAAAACCACCAGAGATCCAGGTGTCCCTTGCGAGCCAGGCGGCGAGCAGCAGCCCGAATCCGCACAGGCAGACCACGAACCAGCCCTTAGACAGCAACTTCAACGGCCATATTCTGCCGTTGGCGCGGAACATAAGCCATACGGCCGGCACGATCAGCACAACGTCGCGGACGAGCGCGATTACGATTTCTTCGCGTCCGCCTACGCTTGGCACTCCGAAACATCCGCACGAAATCTCCAGTCCGCGGACAAGCGCCTGGACCAGTGCAATTATGAACATCACAAACATCCCCGAGACGAGAAAAGCCGATTCTCGCAGCCATTTAGTGAACAGCATCGACAACCCGGCCAGCAACTCGAGCATCGGCATAGTCATGGAGAAGATTCCAATCGTAAAATCAGGCAGAAATTCATATCGCATGACGGATCGGGCAAAGTCATCAGGATCTGAAATCTTGGCCAGCGCGGAGTATATAAACAACACGCCGAGCCCAAGACGGCAGACAAACTCGAAAAACTGAAAAACGTTAGCTTTCACAACGCCGCGGTCAGAGTTATTAGCTTGTTCCATATCATGTTCCTTTTTGGGATTCGAAATCAACATTCAGTTGAATTGCATTGTCTGTTTCTGGAAAGCGACGTCACCGCTACTGTCTCCTCAACAGTGGTTTCTTTTGGGAAACCTCCACCAACAGGCGCACTGTCTTCTCCGTTTGGCCGGAATCGTTCCCGATGACGGAGATTTCAACTGCATTCGTCGTTGCCTGCGGGAACGATCCGGTCACGACGCCAGTCGAGGGATCAACCGACACTCCGGCGACGGGTTTCTTGATGAGAAACCTTACCGGCCGACAAGACTCATCGACGAGTATCTCATGACTGAACCGTTCCTTTACCTTTATGCGCACGGCCACTTCGGCTGGCGAGACGAGCAGTGGGGGCTTGCATTGAGAAAGAGGCTTGAAACGGGCAGTATAACAGCCGGTGGCCATGTCCTCGGACACGGTCAGTCGCGGTTCAAAAGCGACCGACGAGCCATCCGGACGCAGCCAGTCAAGGAAAACATATCCCGCGTCCGGTTTCGCAACAAGCTCCACTTTCTCTCCATCCACGAACTTACCGTCCTCCGGCGTCATCGATGCAGTCCCGCCATCATCTGCCCGAACAGAAATTCTATCCGCGTCAGCAAGTTCCAGTATCGACTCCAGCGATTTGTGTCCGTCCTTCGCCTGCACCCCCAGCGCACGGTCAAGCGCGGACATCATCTCTACGACAAGGCTCTTGTTCCTTAGCCCGCCCATCATTCCACGGCGGCCAGAGAACGCCACTTTGTTGGTAACGCCGTTCTGCGGCCAGTAAACACAGACCAAGGGTACCGTGAGGCCTTTATTGCTCCCTTTAATAAAAGCATTGTAGGCATTCAGGGTTTCAGACGACGACAGCCGCGATCCAGCCTTGACAAACGCCATCAGCGGCGCGCGATCCTCCCGCCACAGCCGGAAAACGCTCCCGGCGATGCTTTCTTCCAGGCGGGTGCAATACCCACATCCTTTCCTCGTGCATAACACCACCATCGGACGCCTCTCGCTTTCCGCTTTCGCAAGCACCCCCTTGAAATCAGCGTTCCATTCTCCCGGACGTATCGCTCCAGTGGAAATGCCGATTGGTGCCGACCTTCTCGCTGCCACCTTCTCCTCGGCATTGTCGACTGCTGTTGGTAGATCCGCTGCCTCAGCCTCTGTCGTTTCCAGACCGCTTCGGTCAGCAGGCGCATCAAACCACTTGACCCTGCGTTCATCGGCTACGCGCAAGTTGTTCAAGGCACCCAGAATAACGGCCAAGACTACTATGAACGCCAAGACGGAAAAGTCAAATCTCCACCACGGACAATTTCCCTTTTCGGCGTTCTCTGCGCCACAATTGGAGTTATTTTTCATGTCATGTTCCTTTTTAGGATTTGAAATCAACCTTCTCCCATTTCCTGCCCCAGTGCGGCGAATCGCCGCGCTTGTTCCAAAGTATTGTCTCGCCGATGGCTGCGATGCGCCGTTCGAGACAGCCTCTGCAAAGCGAAGAGCTCTCGGTGAGGCATGGCTTGCCGGCGTATAGCTGGTAGTCTGCACGGTAGCGCGTCTCGGTGATATTGGGCATGATCACGTTCGCGCCGGCGAGGAGCCCCTTCTCTCGTCCTTCTGGGTCAAGTGCCTGAAGCGCGGTCGCGGCGGCGATGTTCAGGTCATGCAGATAGAGGCGCGTAGCGGCAATCATGCGAAGACCGAGCTCCAGTCGCTCCTTGCGCAGTTCGGGCGTCCATGGCGCATCCTTTCCGAGCGGCGTATCGGCATGGGGGATGTACGGGCCCATGCCGATCATGTCGATATCCTCGGAGGCGAAGAACTCAATGTCCGAGGCGAGGTCATCGACCGTCTGACCAGGAAGTCCCGCCATCACTCCGCTTCCCACCTGATAGCCGCAGCGCCGAAGTGCACGCAGGCAGTCGCGCCGCCTCTCCCACGAATGGTCGGCCGGGTGCAACTTGGCGTATAGCTTGGGATTGGAAGTTTCAATGCGCAGCAAGTAACGGTGGGCACCCGCCTCGCGCCAGCGGCGGTACGTTTCCTCGCTCTGCTCGCCAAGGCTGATTGTCACGCCGAAGTCGTCGCCGCCGAATGCATGGATGCGCCGCAGCACGTCCTCAACGAAGGCTGCATTCTTCTCGCCGGTCAGTTCGCCAGACTGCAGCACAAGGCTGCCATACCCGGCCTTGAAGGCCCATTCGGCCTCGCGGACAATCTCCTCTGCGTCCATGCAGTAGCGATGGACCTTGCCGTTTCCCTTCCTGATTCCACAGTAGTAACAGTCCTTCTCGCAAACATTCCCGAATTCCACCAACCCCCTAAAGGAAACGCATCTCCCGATCTCGCGGCATTTTACCTTGTACGCGGCGGCAAAAAGCGCATCCGCATCAGGCCAGTCCAAAATATCGACCAGTTCCCGATGCGTCAACGCACGTGGCGCTGCACCCGCTTTGTCCAAGAGCGACGTCACCTCGTGCGCCCTATCGTGCAATCCCTCGCGCCGTTCTGGGGCTAGTAAAGCCAGTGCCTCATCTTTTCCAATGCCGTCCATGATTGCCGTTATGAAACTCTCTGTGGTCTTCATGACGGCTATTATTTTACCATATCTTGTTGTGGGGCGCTATAGCCTCTCAAAATTCATGGTTCACATGGCAAACCACCATACGGGCATGATCCAAGGCCAATTTTCAACCCCTACACTCCAATGTCCACCTTGTAGTCCTTGTCGCCGCCCATCTTCTGGGCGTCGTTCATCAGGGCGTTGAGGATGTTGGCCTCACTGAGGGCATCCCAGTAGCCAAGGCCGAGCTCGCCCGTCGCAACGAAATAGACGTCGCTCTTGAGCTTTACCTCTTCTTTTTCGTCAAGTCCCTCGGAGAGGGCGTCGAACTCGCCTAAGAGGATGTCGGTGATGGCCGAGGCGAAGGTCTTGGGGTTGCCGAGGACGGTTCTCGCGGTCTCCCTGCCGTACAGCATCATGTACTGGAGACGGACTCGAGTATGGCCTCCGCCTTCTTGCGGTTCGCCGCGAGGGCGGCCTTGCCTTCGGGGGAGAGGAGCTTCTCGAATCCGGCCAGCACGAAGTCCTTGTCGCGGAATGCCGCGCCCATGATCACGCGCACCAGCTCATGGCGCTCGTTCACGCCGTCCGCGCGGTTGGACTTGAGCTGGTAGAGGTTGCCGAAGTCGATGAAGGTGATGTCGTTCCTGCCGATCATGAGGTTGCTGGAGTGGGTGTCGCCATGGAACTTGCCGGAGCCGAAGATCGCCTCGTAGAACCACACCTTCGTCGCCTGGAGGATGTTGCCCGATGCGCTCCGGAGGTCATTGTAGGTGGCGTTGCGCACCTCGCCGATTTCATCCTTGAAGTAGGAATCGACCGTCTTGCCGACGGCGACCTGCGCGACGAGGACGTTCTTCTGCGGCGGCACCACGTCGGAGAGCTTCATGCTGGTGACGTTGGGGGCGATGGCCTTCAGGCCGTCGTTCGCGCCCCCCTTGATGTCGTACAGCTCGACGCCCGTGTTGATGTTCTCGGCCTCGGTACGGAAGTCGAACTCGGTCATGTACTGCTTGAGCTGGCCCTCCCACGTCTTGTCCATGCCCGGATTTTGAGTTGCTCGTTTACAGGCAGGCGCCTGATGTCTATCGCCGACAACCCGGTCTCGGACGAAGAGGACAGCCCCTCCCGTTGTAGCGAACCGGGCGTCACGCCCTTCGCCTTCTCCATGTAGAAGCCGAACACGCCCTTGTGCGATCCCGCCGAGTAGTCCACGATCAGTCCGCCCATGCCCAGGGCGACGGCAGCCTTCTTGGAGGCGAAGTTGAGGTTCACGGCCATCTGCTCCGTGTCGTAGTTCTTGGCGGTGCCGGCGGGGTGTTCACCCACTTTGCATTCTTGGCCGCCTCCATCAGACGCTTCCCCTTTTTGTACAGGTCCGAGTAGAGCGCTTTGAGCTCTTCCTTCGTCTTTTGGGGATCTTTTGCGGCCTCGGCGAGGGTGTCCATCGCCTCTAAGACGTCGTCGCGGCACCCCAACCCATTGATGTGCGCCGTGTCGACGTAGCCTAACTGGTTTTCGTAGCCGGCTTCCTCGCAGAGCACCGATTTCGCGGTTTCGACGTAGTGGGCAATAACCTTCCGCATGACCTCGTGGCGGGCGGTCTTGAAGAGTTCCTCGGCCTTGGCGACCTCCCTCTCGAGGACCTTCACGATGTCCTTCGCGACCACCATCCGTCCGCCTGCGACGGCGATGCCGTTCTTGCGGATGTTCCTCAGCGCCGCCTTCATCGTGGCGATGTCGCTTTGCAGCGCGTTGAACTCGTTCGTGCCGATGGCGGCCGACGGGTTGCGCCGGAAGGCGTCGATCTTCTCCGCAACCGGACGCAGCTTGCTGGACACCTCCTCGTTCACGGTCGCAAGCGCGTCCGCCGTGCCGTGCATCGCCAGCGCCTGACGCGGCAGCAGCTCGTTAACCTTGGCCTTGAGGATGGCCACGACGTTGGGATCCGCGTTCTTGCCCTGGGCCGCCAGATGCACCGCGAAGTCCTTCATCTGATAGGCGAGGTGGTTGATCTCCGTCGCCCGGCGGTCGCAGAGCTGCCGGAGGTCGTTCACCTCGTTGAAGAGCTCCGCGTCCACGCCCTTGAAC
>CACZAK010000078.1 GCA_902779075.1 uncultured bacterium
CGTGGTAGCAGTGCGACGGGCGTCCGGGCTTCTGCGGGTTGTAGCCGAACTCCGCCCCCTCCTGGTGCCCGTAGAGGGGCTTCACCGTCGGATCGAGGTTCGCGACGTAGTCCTCCGCCACCACGTCCTGCAGGAGACGCAGGTTCTCGCGCCAGACCCACGGCAGGGCCTTGCCATCCGGGATGGACGCGAAGTTGCGCCGCACGGAGTCGCACGACATGAACCGCCCGACGCCGAACAGCTCCGCCGTCGCCGTGTCGCCGTGGAGGCGGTCGCAGTGCCGGAACCGCGTCGCCCCGTTTGCCATCGACACCATCACCGTCGCGATCAGGTCGCGGACCTCGGGCGCGTTGTTGCTCGTCAGCCTCATCGGGCACGTCTCGACAAGGCGGTCGAAGAAGCTGCCGGCCTTCGCGAACTGGCTCAGCAGCGCGGCGTGCGCGCTCACGTTCATCTGCGTCTCCTCGTCCCACTTCAGGGCATAGTCACCTCCAAGCGTCGAGATTGTCTGCCCACATGACGCCGATTTTGTGTTATACTTTCTCATGTCGTTCGTCGCTCCTTTCTTGCTTGGTCGCTGAAAGTATAGCACGAGCGACTTTCTTTTTTACCAACATGGTGAAAGGTTCAAACTCATTATTCCCCTGAAAACAAAGGCCGTAATCGTGATTGCGGCCTTTCAACTGCGACGCTTAGGTTTACAGGTGTCGGTGATTTCCTTGTGGATGGGCGTTACATCTTTGAAGTTGGAGGAAAAGGCAAGAAGTTCAAGCAGATCAAGGACCTGTCGGATAGTTATGTGGTGAATGACGACGTTGAAATCGGCATGGGCAACAAGATTCCCCTTTGGCTGTTCGGATTCCTCTACTGAGCCACTCTCCAACCACCTGAGTTCTTCCTTCTTCTGGGACTATGCTGTGACGAGATTACGGCTGGCGGTGGAACGCCAGCCCTACCGGTGCGACGGCGGAGCTGGAAGCTCCACCTCCTTGGGAGTGGCTGGCGGTGGAACGCCGTGTGTGGGGCGCTGCGGCGGTATCGCGGTTCAGGCCTTTGATAGGGGCGCCAATGGCGCCTCTTGGGGAACGGCCAACAGGATGGGCAATACGACCTACTACAACAACGCGAACGGTACGGCGGCGGGAAGGGCCACGACGACGGGCAACACGACCTACCACTACAACGCGAACGGCACGGCGGCGGGACGGGCCACTCGGATGGGCAACACGACCTACCACTATAACGCGAACGGCACGTCGGCGGGGCGGTCTACGACAATGGGCAACACGACCTACTACTACGGCCCGAATGGCGCGCCGGCAGGAACGGCCACCAGAACAGGCTGGTAATGCGGCGTTGAGCAAAGAGTTGTAACTCTCAGAATCGTCATAAGTCCATTGCCATAGAGTTATAACTTTTGGTATAATGTCGGCCACGAGGAGATAGGTCAAATGGTAATTCGCAAAAAAACGATAGAGGAAGTTCGACCTTTTATCGGTACAGATGTCGTGAAAGTCATCACTGGCGTGCGACGTTGCGGAAAATCTGTACTCATGTCCCAGATAAGGGATTTGATTGTAACTGAACTTGACAAGGCGGCTCCTGTCTTTTATCTTGATCTGGATGACGAGGCAAATGCAAAGTACCTCAAGGCGGGGGTGCTGTTTGATGAACTGACATCCATTCTGGACAAGAATCCGAATCGCAAGACATATATTTTTCTTGATGAAGTCCATGATGTCGAAGGATGGGAAAAGACGGTAAACTCCATAAGAAAGCGCAAGAATGCTGACGTGTACATAACCGGTTCGAACTCCAAGATGCTTTCAGGGGAATTGGCCACCTATCTGACTGGCAGGTATGTGGAATTCTCGCTTACCCCATTTTCATATGGCGAATTTCTTGAGGCATCGAATTCATCCAGTTCCGAGGAGGCGTTTAGGCAATATCTGAAATTCGGCGGCATGCCGTTCCTGTCGGAACTCGGTTATCGTGCGGAGCCTTCGATGCGCTATCTGCGCGATGTGTATTGCGCCATCTTGCTGAAGGATGTTGTTAGGAGAAAGGCCATTCGGGATGTTGATCTGTTGGAGCGGATTGTCCGCTTTGTCATGACAGAGACGGGGCATGTGTTTTCTGCGAAGAGGATTGTGGATTTCCTGAAGAACGAGCATTGCGTGACGGCACCGTCAACCGTCTTGAACTATCTCAAGGCATGCGAGGAGGCGTTTCTGCTTCAAAAGGTCGAGCGGGAGGACCTGATCGGCAAACGTATCTTGAGCGTGGACGAAAAATACTATGTCGTCGATACGGGAATGAGAAATGCCAATGTGGCGGCATCGCCCGCAAGAGACGTGGATCAGCTTCTCGAGACTGTCGTCTTTGCGGAGATGTCGCGCCGGGGCTATAAGGTGACAATCGGGAGGGTCAAGGAGAAGGAAGTCGATTTCGTTTGCGAGAGGGATGGGGACAGGCTCTACATACAGGTGGCGTATCTCATGCCGACGGAGGAAACGCGTGAACGGGAATTCTCGGCGCTGCGGACGGTTCCAGACCAGTATGCGAAGATTGTGCTTTCGATGGATCGATTTGACTTTTCCAATGGAGGCATCAGACATCGCTATTTGCCAGATTTTCTGCTTACAGAGTAGGCATGGTGGCGCATGTCTTCGGCCGGGCAGACTGCGGGCGAGATGAAAAGCGTCAAGACAGTTTGGCCTTATCCCCTTCGGGGCAATCTGCTTCAAATCTGCCAGGCCCTTGCCCCTTTTATCCCGTTCAGGATAAAAGTCCCAGTTGAGAATATGAGTGGAAATTGGAGTTTTGGTGTAAAAACTTCATGTCCCCGTTCCAGGAAAGATGTACAGTGGAAAACCATTGCCGAGATCGTGAAGCGCGCCGCGGCGGCGAAGCGGTAGCGCGCCTGATGACAATCCCTGCGCCAGTGGGAAACGGCGAAATGAATACTGAGAACTTCGCTCATAAAAATGGCAGGTTTGATGGAAAGTTCGCTCATAAAACATGTCATCTGACCAGAAAGTTCGCTCATAAAATATGTTTGAGGGTTGCTTGGTTGGGCGGATTTGTGATATAATATTCGCACATGAAGCCTAAAAGACCAATTTTATACTTGCGCCGCAAGTTTGATGCGTTTCTCCAGTCTTGGAGAGCGCGTGAAGACCGTTTGCCACTGATCCTAAAAGGTGCGCGGCAGGTCGGAAAGACGGAGGCTGTTCGCCATTTCGCCGAAACGGCGTATTCGGAATTCGTTGAGATCAATTTCGTCGAAAGGCCGGAATTCAAGGAGATTGTCCGTGATGGCTTCTCCGTTGACAGTCTGATCCGCAACATTTCTATTATCGATCCGAGGTTGCGTTTCACGCCGGGCAACACGTTGCTGTTCTTTGACGAGCTGCAGGAGTTTCCCGAGATCGCAACATCATTGAAGTTCTTCGCGCAGGACGGACGCTTTGACGTCATTTGCAGCGGCTCTCTCCTCGGCATCCAGGTCAAGCGCGTCAAGAGCTACAGCGTCGGCTATCAAGAGACGGAGACGATGCATTCTCTGGACTTCGAGGAATTCCTCTGGGGATGCGGTTACCGCGACGAGCAGATTGCCGGACTTCTGGAACCGGTATTTGCGAGCCGCCCGTTTGGTGCGGCGGTCAAGAATACGATGGACAGGTTGTTCATGGACTATTGCGTGACGGGCGGCATGCCGGAGGTCCTTGAAACGTACTTCACCAAGGGGACGTTTGAACTCGTCCCGCAAACGCAGCGGCGCATACTCAACGATTATCGCGCGGACATCCGCAAGTACGCCGAAGGACTTGATCCCGTCCGCATCCAGGCGGTGTTCGATTCCATACCTGCGCATCTTGCGAAGGAGAACCGCAAGTTCCAGTGGACGACCGTGTCAAAGGGCGCGACGCGCAAGGACTACTGGGGGTGCGTGGAGTGGCTTGAGGATGCCGGCGTCGTCAACAAGTGCAGACGCATGGATGTTCCGGAACTGCCGCTCGGCGCGCATCTCGACAACGATGCATTCAAGCTCTACATGTGCGATTCGGGACTGCTCCTTGCGATGCTTGAAAAGGAGGTTCAGGAGGACGTGCGCATACGACGAGACCTCGGCACGTGGAAAGGTGGCCTTTTTGAGCACATCGTCGGCGAAGCCATGGTCAAGGCCGATATGCCGCTCGCATACTTCAAACGGGACAACTCGACCCTTGAAATGGATTTCTTCGCCAGGTCTGCGGACTGCCTCGTTCCGATAGAGGTCAAGGCCAAGAACAACCGTTCCAAGAGCCTGCGCACTTTGATTGACCGAGAGACGTACAAGGACATCCGCTGGGGCGTCAAGTTGGTGAACGGCAACGTCGGCTTCACAAACGGCATCTTGACTCTCCCGCAGTGGTGCGCCTTCAAGCTACCCGAGATCGTCCGTGACTTTCGACCTGAATTGTCATAGCGTTGTCAGATTTCATATCCCCATTCGTATATCACCATGCCACTCGGCAGACGCCCGGCAGGCGATAAAAGGATGGAATCCGTTTTATGCTCGACAAGCCAAGGCCAAGCTGATGGAGGACGGTCTTATCGAACGTCCGACGGCTCGCGTGGACGCTCATAAAATTGGCAGTCTCTACAGAAAGTACGCTCATACAACATGCCGTAGGGTTAGAAAGTCGGATTTCAGAACTTTCTCTGCGCTCTCCGCCTCTCTGTACCTCTGCGTGAGACTTTCAACCGAGGATTTTAGGTTTATACTTGCGCCGCAAGTTATATGCGTCTGCCCGAGTGACGAAGGTTTTCGTTACGAAGATTTTCGTCAGTTGGCACTTGATTGTTCGTCAGGAGAAATGGTATAATCCCCGGCAGACGTTGACTCCGCATACGCCCATCTTTCAGGCTTCAACCGCGACCAGTACGAGCAGCTGATGCTCACGTTGTCCGTCTCGCAGAAGAAGCTGCTCATTGCCCTTGCCCGCGAACGGACGGATGAATTCGGCGATGCGTACCGTAGGCGGTATGCCCTTGGTGTTTCGTCCACGGTGAATTCCGCCAAGGCCAAGCTGATGGAGGACGGTCTCATCGAACGCTCCGACGGACAGTATGTGGTCGCCGATCCCTTTTTCGCGCAATTTCTCCGTATGGCGTGAAGCGTATAGTCGCGTTTCTCGTATGTGTTTAGTCCGCTGCGATTATGGTATACTATTCGCCGTCAGTCACAGACTAGGAGAAGACCATGGACAAGATAAAGGTTGAAATATGCTGCGGAACCGCCTGCTATCTGCTAGGGGCGGCGAACCTCATGTCGATTGAGGACGAGATTCCCGCCGAGTTCCGCGACAAGGTCGAGGTCGAGGCGCGCACGTGCCTTGAGCTGTGCGAGAAGGAGAACCTCGGCGGCGCGCCGTACGTGCGCTTCAACGGCGAGGAGATCATGGCGCAGGCGACGAACGAGAAGGTCCTCGCGC
This sequence comes from uncultured bacterium, assembly GCA_902779075.1. Next base: position 5,481 of record CACZAK010000078.1, read on the forward strand.
GCATCGAGGAGCTGGTCGGAGGGGCCGCCTGACATGCTGAACGGATCATCGACTTTCATTCGCCGCGAGCTGATGATCCGCATCGTGCGCGCGTTCGACGACGGTACCCTTGAGAACGAGCTGGACCAGATTCCGATCAAGCTGAGGCCGAAGAACTCGGTCGCGTCGCGCTGCTGCGTCTATCACGACCGCGCGATCTTCAAGTACAGACTGATGGCGCTTTTGGGCGTGTCCGTGGAGGACGAGACGGACGAGTCGAAGTCGCTCGCCGCCTACTATGCCGAGAAGGCGTGGGGCGGCGGAACGAACGACGCCAAGCCGAAGACGCCGCTTAGCGTGTGCGGCCCGGCGTGCAGCGGCTGCCCCGACGCAAAGGTTGTCTCGACGCCGAACTGCCGCGGCTGCTTCGCGCGTCCGTGTGTGTACAACTGCCCGAAGAAGGCGATCTCCATCGTCGGCGGACAGTCCGTGATCGACCAGTCGCTCTGCATCAAGTGCGGCAAGTGCATCACCGCGTGTCCCTACCACGCGATCGTCAAAACCTCCGTCCCGTGCGAGGAGGCCTGTCCCGTGGGTGCGATCCGCAAAAACGAATACGGCGTGGCGGAGATCGACTTCGAGAAGTGCATCTTCTGCGGCAAGTGCTTCGCGGCGTGTCCGTTCGCGGCGGTGATGGAACGCTCGCAGCTCGTGGACGTGCTCGCGGCGATGAAGCGCGGCGAGAAGCTCGTCGCCATGATCGCGCCCGCCGCCGAGAAGCAGTTCCCCGGCAAGATCGAGCAGGTCGGCAAGCACCTCCCCGACCTCGTCGACCACGTTTCGCTCACGCCCAGCCCGATGGTGTACGCCCGCGAGATCGTGAAGGCGAAGGACCCGAATGCGAAGACCGTGTTCATCGGCCCGTGCGTCGCGAAGCGTAGCGAGGCGCGGCGCAAGGACGTGGACTACGTCCTCTCCTTCGAGGAGCTGGGCGCGATCCTCGCCGGACGCAAGATCGACGTCATCGCCTGCGAGCCGTGGCCAGTAGAGCGTCCCGCCAACCCGACGGCGCGCAACTACGCGAAGAGCTGCGGCGTGACGGACGCCGTGCTGACGGAGGCGACGTCGAAGATTCCCGGCTTCAAGCTTGACGCGAAGCAGATCAACGGCATCGACCGCAAGACGTGCGCGATGGTGAAGCTGTACGCAGCCGGGAAGATGCCTGTGAACTTCCTCGAGGTGATGGCGTGTCCGGGCGGCTGCCAGAACGGCCCCTGCTCGCTGGCTTGACAGTGCAAGGAGACTCGGCTTACCGTCGGTTCCTCCAGGCGCGCGGGGAGACGCCGGTCGCGTCGCGGAAGGTGTTGGCGAAGTGCGACGGACTGCAGTAGCCGGTTTCGGCGGCGATGGCGGCGACGGACATGTTCGTCGTCTCCAGCAGGAGCTTGGCGCGCGCGAATCGCTGACGGCGGATTTCTTCGCCGACCGAGTGGCAGAGGTGTTCGCGGAAGAGCGCGTCGAGGATCGGTCTCCTGACGCCGAGGGCGTCGGCTATCTGCGGCGAGCCGATCGGCTGCGCCAGTCTCTTCGAGATGAATTCCATCGCCTTGCGGACCGTCGGGTCTGATACGGCGATGACTTCCGTGGAGCGACGCACGACGACGCCGAGCGGCGGGACGAGGATCGGCTTTTTCGGCGGACGCTGGCCCGACATCAGCCTGTCGAGAAGGGCGGCCGCCTCATATCCGCCGCGCTCCAGGTTCTGGTCGATGGAGGAAAGCGGCACGGACTGGTTCTCGCAGATCGTCCTGTTGTCGCCGATGGTGAGGATCGCGAGTTCCTCGGGAACGGAAATGTCCAGCTCCAGCGCCGCGTTGAGCAGGCGCGCGCCGTCCGCCTCGTCGTAGGTGAGCGCGGCAACCGGCTTCGGCGCCGCGGCGAATGCGCCGCGCAGCCATTTCGTGAATGACGACCAGTCGTTCTGCCGCGACGTGGGGAGGCTTTCCGCGAGGACCCACTTCAACGGCGTGCGTTCCAGTCCTTCCTGAAGACCCTTGAAGCGCATTGCGTGCACCGCGCCCCATCCGGCCGAGAACCAGACGGCGTTGCGGAAGTTCCGCTCCCTGAAGTGCTCGGCGGCGAGGCGTCCGATCGCCGTGTGGTCGGAGGTGACGCGCGGCACGGAGACGTCCGGGCGGGATGTCGTGAGGTCCACGACCGGAACGCCGCGCTTCATGAGGCGCGAGATGCAGGAAAACGTCACCGGGTCGGACCGGATGGTCGCGATCACGCCGTCGCCGTTCCAGGCGAGCGGATGGTAGCCGAGCCGGTCCTGGATCATCAGGTTCCAGTCGTGCTCGCGTGCATAGCGCGCGATGCCTTCCGTCCGGGGAAAGCTCATCGGGCTGACCATCACAAGTACGTTTTTACGTTTCATGGACGCTATTATACGACAGGCGGCCGTCGTTGGCAAGCAAAACGGCAGATGCAAGTTTTTGAGATGAATATGCAATTTCCACATTCGGGCGTTTTTGGTATACTTCATACGTAACCTCAAACAAAGGAGTGTCTATGAAGCTCAGAGACTGCATCAAGTCCGTGTCCCTGTACGGGTCGGTGTGCGTCGTCGCCGCGTTTGCCCCTTCGGCGGCAAACGCCGCGCTGAAGTACGAGCCGTCGAACTACGCCGCACAGGACAACCTTGTCGTGAACTTTGACGGAATCCGCAACGCCGGCCTCCTGAAGGCGCACGACGATTCTGCCGAGATATGGAAGAACATCGGCCGCATCGCGAATGACGCCGGGTTCACGGCAAAGAGCGGCGATGCGAGCGCGTGGGCGGCGGACGGATACCACTTCGCCGGCGGCGCATACGGCAAGATGCGGTTCAAGCAGAACCTCGGCAACGACATGACGGTCCAGGTCGTAGCCGACGTGAAGGGGAGCGAGAACACCTCCAAATGGCCGACGTTCTTCGGCTGCTCTGAAGACTGGTCCAACATCTACTTCAGCGACAAGGGCAAGGGAATTATCCACTTCAAGGCGGATGTCGTCACAGGGCTTACCTCATCAAACGGTTCCCGTGCCAACGTGACGTGCGGCGCCAATGTCAAATATCTCAACGCCGCGCTGGAATCCTCCAACCACAAGCAGATCATCACAACTGCCGATTCCTTCCCAACGGCGGACTGGAGGACTGGCAGCGGCGGAACCCAGTCCGCTCCCGGTAGCCTGAACTGGTTCTTCGGCGGTTGCGGCACGACCCAGGATTATCTCGACGACCGCTATCTCGTCGGCACGATCAAGGCGATTCGTGTTTACAACAAGGTGTTGTCGGATGCGGAACTCGCCGCGAACCGCGCCATTGACGAAGCGCGCTTCTTTGCCGGCATCCCCGTGACGAATGTCGTCGTGGCGACCGCCGTCGCCGGCTTGGAGGGCAACGAAGGCTCCGGTGTATATGCCTACGACGAGGACGGCTACACCTTCTCCGCGCCGCAGAAGGCAAGCCTCGACGGCACGGTCTACTGCTGTGCCGGCTACACGCTTGAAACCTGGAACGGCACCGCTTGGAGTACGCCGGTCTCCCACGCTTCCTGCTCCTACACCGCCACCGACACCACCGCCAAGGTCCGCCTCACGTGGCAGTGGCAGCGCGCGCACGCCGACGTGCCCGTCGCCCTCGACCCGCTCTTCGACGATTACGTCACCGAGGGACTTGTCCTGCACCTCGACGGCATCCGCAACGTCGGCGCGGACAAGCCGCACGACTGGTCCTCTTCGCAGTGGATCGACCTCGTGAACGGCAACGTCGCGAGCATCCAGCACGATGAGGACGATGCCAGCGTATGGCGGGATGACGGCTACTATTTCGGCGGGCGCTCGTTCGCGCAGTTCGTCAACGCGCTCTCCGGCCTCACCAACACCGTGACTGTCCAGGTCGTTTGCGACACGACCACGAATGCGCTCCAGACGCTGAAGACGTCCGCAAATCCGTACGTGCTTTGGCCAAACCTCATCGGCACGGGCGACAACGACCAGCTGAATCTCTACTACGACATGAACGCCGCTACACGTGGCCGTCTCACCTTCAAGAACGCAAATGGCGGAAACGCAACCTTGTCCAATGGTGCCGCTAAGGACGCTTGGGAAGGCCGTTATGTGACGGCCATCCGTAACGGAACGAAGAACTACATTCTCCAGACAACGGCCATCGCCGATGCCGTGCAGACCAGCACAGACAAAGGTAACATCAGTGCGAACACGTTTCGTGTCGGCAGCGCGGGCAGCACGCTGAACTTGCGTCAGCAGCGCTGGTTCATCGGCACGATCAAGGCTGTGCGCATCTACGACCGCGTGCTGACGGACGAAGAGCTTGCGCAGAACCGCGCGATCGACGAGGCGCGCTTCTTCGGCGGCCCGATCCCGACCGAGAACGTCGTCGTAGCTTCGTCCGTGCGTGGCATTGAGGGCAACGAACCGGAGGGAACCTACGCGCTTCCTGCAGGCGGACACACCTTCACCGCCCCGGCGAGTGTGACCGTCGGCGAAGATTCCTACTCCTGTACGGGCTACACGCTTGAAACCTGGGAAGGCTCTTCCTGGTCTGCTCCTGTCTCCTATGCGTCTGGCTCCTATTCTGCAACCGATACCACGGCGAAAGTGCGCCTCACCTGGCAGTGGGCGCACACGGCAGGTCCCGGCTACGACGCCGCCTTCAACGACTACGTGACGGACGGCCTCGTCGTCCATCTTGACGGCATCCGTAACACCGGCGTTCAGACCGTCCACGACGGCACCGCCGTGACGTGGGCCGACCTCGCGAATCCCGGCGGTTGCGCCCGGCTCGTCATCGCCGGCGCCGGATGTGGATGGACGAGCGACGGCTACCGCTTCGACGGGAAGACTGTCGCCAGCTACGCCATCATGAACTCGACGCGCACGCTGGGCAATGCGTTCACGGCGCAGGCGGTCGTAGATTTCGACTGCTACGGTTCTGCTCGCATCAACACAGCCTGGCCTGCAATCATGGGCACTCCGGTTCCGTCGAACGATCCTTTTGCGATGTATTTCAATCAGAACAATGTCGGCGACCTCGGCGTGAACTTCAAGGTCGCGAATACCCAAGTGCGCTCAAATGGCTTCAAGGCGTGGAATGGCGAGTACGTTACGGGGCTTTCAGACGGCACGACGGGCGCGCTCTTCCAGACGGTGACGCCTGATGTGACGGCGTCGTTCAACAAAGCTGTCGGTACGCAGACGTTCATATTCTGCGGTGGCAATGGCAGCAACAATGGCTTCGCGGACCGTCGTTTCGATGGCGTCGGCAAGTCCGCGCGAATCTACAACCGTGCGCTCACGGACGCCGAACTCGCACAGAACCGAGCGGTGGACGAGGTGCGCTTCTTCGGACGCTCCCCTGCGGCGACCGGAGACCTGATTGTACGCTCTGACGTGGAAGGGCTTTCCGGCAATCAGCCGAACGGCGCGTATCGCCCGGCGGCAGGATATGCTTTCACGGCTCCAGCCGAAGTTGTGGTGGATGGCATCCCCTACGCCTGCACGGGCTACACGCTCGAAACCTGGGATGGCTCCTCTTGGACAGGCCCCATTACCTATGAGTCCAGCTCGTATACCGCCGACGTCGCCACCTCTTCCAAGCGTCTGACCTGGAAATGGCGCGTTGTGAGCCGTCTCACGAGGATCCCCGACTACGACGTGGGCGACTACGTGCAGGATGGCCTCTACCTCTTCTATGACGGCATCCGCAATGCTGGCGCGACGGCGGAACATGACCCGAACGCGACGGAGTGGGTGAACCTTGGCGCAGGCGATGCCGGCGTCAATCTCAATGCCGTATTTGACTATGCAAGCAATGCTTCGGTCGGTGACGGCTGGGAGGCTGACGGCTACCACTTCAAGTATGGCGGCAAGTTCGCCAAGCTCGCCTCGAACCCGAAGATCGACTGGAAGGTGACGATCCAGGTTGTATGCGAGGCGGAGGCATCTGGCAAGTCCGGGACATCCTACCCGACCTACTTTGGATCGACCAACGACTTTTTGAACGTCTATGGTTTCGGGGCCGTCGGGCGAGTGTTCTTCAAAATCCGCAACAATAGTGGCGACGGCAGCGGACGCATAGAACTTTCACCTTCCGGATATTGGCAGGGCAAGTACCTCAATGCAATCTGGCACGCAGGAAAATACCAGCTGTTTCAGAATGTAGCGCCTTCCGAAACCGAGTGGTGGGGATCATGGCGCAAGTGGTGGACGGCGTTTCAGGGGCAGCCGTTCTACATCGGCGGAGTTTACAAGGAAGGCGACGCCACCTACGTGGACGAGCGCCGTCTTACGGGCAAGATTCAGGCCGTGCGCGTGTACAACCGCTCGCTCTCCGACGAGGAACTGGCGCACAACCGCATGGTCGACGAGGCGCGCTTCAAGGGCAAGCCGCCGGAGTCGAACGTGACGATCGCGACGAAGTACGGTGACGGCACGGACGAGACGCTTGCCGAGGAAGTCGGCAACTACAAGGTCGAGGGCGTCTACACGTTCTCGGCGACGCAGGTGAAGGACGCAAAGGGAGGGTTCAAGCGGGTCGGCGGGTGTTACATCTCGACCTGGACGGATGGCGCATGGAGCGGCAAGACATGGCATGACGGCGACAGCTTCGCCTACACCGCCGACATGGGCAAGATTCGGATTACGTGGAGTCCGCGTCCCAACGGAATGGTGCTGATTCTCAAATAGTTAATTGCGAACAAGAGAATAACGTAGATGAACGCAAAGGCTTGGAGACTGTATGCGGCTGGCGACGCCCGGCTTGAGGACGTCGAGCTGGAAGGCGCGGGCGAAGACGGCGTCGTCGTGGAGATCGTGACGAACACGATCTGCCTCAGCGACTACAAGGCGGTGTCGCTCGGCACCGGACACAAGCGCGTCCCGAAGGACATCGCGACGAATCCGACCATGTTCGGGCACGAGATCTCGGGCATCGTCCGCGAGGTCGGCGCGAAGTGGGCGTCGCAGTTTGCCGTCGGGCAGCGCGTGTGCATCCAGCCCGCGTTCAACATTCCCGGACACGAACTTGAGACGATGGGATACGCCTGGCATTCGATCGGCGGCGAGACGACGCACGTCTATCTGCCGTCGATCATCATGGAGATGGGGTGTCTGCTGCCGTACGACGGCGACGCGTTCTTCAAGTGTTCGCTCGCCGAGCCGATCAGCTGCATCGTCTCCGCGTTCCGCACGAACTACCACCACGCCTTTGGATCGCACGTCCACGAGATGGGCATCGAGAAGGGCGGAACGATGCTGCTCATGGCCGGATGCGGCGCGATGGGGCTCGGCTGCATCGACATCGCCTGCCATTCGCCCGAGAAGCGTCCGCGCCGCCTCGTCGTCACCGACATCGACGACGCGCGGCTCGCGCGCGCGGCGCGGATGTTTGGGATTCGTCCGAACACAGTTCGGACATCTGGGCTGGAGGGCGCGGGCAAGCCATTCACGGCGCATGGCGAGATCAACGGCGTTGACGTTTACTTCGTCAACACGAAAGGGTGGGATGATCCCGTTGCGAAGTTGAAGGCGCTCAACAGCGACGAGCCGGTGGACGCGTCGAATCCGACATCGACGGGCGGAGGCTACGACGACATTTTCCTCTTTGCCGCCGTGCCCGCGCTGATCACGCAGTGCTCGGATATTCTCGCGTTTGGCGGATGTCTCAACTTCTTCGCGGGACCAACGGACCAGAAGCTCTCCGCGTCGTTCAACTTCTACAACATCCACTACATGAACCACCACGTTGTTGCAAACTCTGGTGGCGACGTGAAGGACATGTCCGACTCCGTGGACTGGATCGGCAGGGGCATCCTCCATCCAGAGGTGATGATCACGCATGTCGGCGGACTCGACTCCGCCTTCCAGGCGACGCTCGACCTCCCCAAGGTTCCCGGCGGGAAGCGCCTCGTGTACACGCACGTCGAGATGCCGATGACGGCAATCGCCGATTTCGCCGAGAAGGGCGCGGCCGATCCGTTCTACGCCGAGCTGGACCGCATCTGCTCCGCGCACAGCGGACTGTGGTGCAAGGAGGCGGAGGACTATCTCCTCGCCCACGCGCCAAAGGTCGCGATCGGCGAACCGAAGGCGAAGATCGTGGAACGGCGAATCGTGCTCTGAAGGGGACAACGATGAACGACACGCACACTCGATTCTTCTGCCTCTGCATGAGCCCGGCCATCGATGCAACAGTCGCGCTGCCGTGCGCGCCGAAGGGCGAAGGCGAAATCTTCAAGAACGTCGCCGAGGAGGAGAACGTCGGCGGGAAGGCGGTCAACGTCGCCCGCTGGCTGGCAATCCGGGGTGCGCGGGTCGCGTGCGGCGGACTTCTCGGCGAGGACAACGACCGGCCTTTCGTGAAGGAGCTTGCGAAGTACGCCATCGAAGATCGGTTCGTGCGCGTTCCCGGCGCGACGCGTCGGAACGAAATGATCGTGTGGCCGGGCGGCTCCATGAAGCTCAACCGTGCCGCGTTTCCGGGGCTCGACCAGACGGGGTTCGAAAAGCTAGATGTGCTAGAGAAACTAGATGTGCTAGAGAAGCTAGATGCCGAAGCACCGGGCGTTGTCATTCTCTCAGGTAGTCTGCCGTCCGCCGCGCCAAAGGATTTCTATGCTCGGGCTGTCGCGCGGCTCAAGTCGCAGGGATGGACCGTCGTTCTCGATGCGAGCGGCGAGCCGATGCGCCTTGCTCTCGAATCTGCTCCCGACCTCATCAAGCCGAATGCCGAGGAATGCGAGGCGCTCGTTGGCTTCATTCCGAAGACGTCTGAGGAGTTCGTCCGGGCGACGGCGTTGCTCCGCGAGAAATCCGCACACGTCATCATCTCCGATGGCGGCGCGGGCGCGTGGTTCGACGGTGCGTTCGTTGCCGCGCCGAAGGTCGATGTCGTCGACACGACCGCCGCCGGCGATACGTTGCTTGCGGAGTGGTGTTGGAGGTGTTTTGGGGAATGCGGAATGCGGAATGCGGAATGGGGGAAGTGGGCGGTTGCTGCGGGGTCCGCGGCCTGCACGATGCCGGGAGGCGCTCCGCCTTCGTCAGGAGTAGTCGAAGTGTTCAAGAATGAAATTCCATAAAGGAGAATAAAGATGAACTCAAAGTCCAGATTCATTGTTTCGGTCGTCGCGGCAATGGTGTCGATGAGCGTCCTGCGTCTTCCTGCTGCGGGACGCGTTGACTTGCTCCACCTCAGCCACGTCCATCGCGGCGGCGGCAAGCTGGAGCGTCCCGACAACACGCTCGAGACCTTCAAGTGGTGCTGGGAAAACGGATCGGCGCTTGAGTGCGACTGCCGCAAGACCAAGGACGGCGTGGGCATCATGCTCCACGACAAGACGCTCAAGCGCACGGCGCGCGGTATCTCCGCCGAGCTGGCGAAGAAGGACGTCTCCAAGGAGGTGACCTGGGCCGAGATCAAGGATGTCGACGTCGGCTCGTACCTCAAGGAGCTGAACCCCGCCGCCGCCGACTTCAGCCACCACCGCATCCCGACGATCGAGGCGACTTTTGCCGCGATGAAGGGGCATCCGACCTATCTCTGCTTCGTCGACGAGAAGGGCGCGGGTCCCGAATACATCGCCGCGAAGGCCCGCGAGGCGGGCGTGCTCGACCAGGTGTACTACACGGGGCAGGACTACGGCAAGGCGCTCGCATGGAACAAGGCGACAAAGGGCGGGAAGACGCTCATCTGGATCGGCACCTGGCCGAAGCCGAAGCATACGGCCGAGGACACCGCGCGCTTCGAGGCGCATTACGAGAAGAAGATGGACGAGATGCGCGCCAATGACTTCAAGGGCGTGTCGGCCGTGTCGCTTCACACCTACTACGACCCGAAGGCCGCAGATCCTTTCGTGCCGAGTACGGCGTATCTCAAGAAGATCATCGCCGAGTTCCACGCGCACAACATCCCCGTCTGTTCCATCCCGTTCGAGGGCGGCGAGACGGAGGAGGTCTACTTCAAGCTGTTCGAGCTGGGATGCGACGGCTTTTCCACCGACTACCCGAGCGTGATGTTCTCCGTCATTCGCAAGCTTAAAAAGAGGTGATGAAGCTGTTTGAGGATAAAAAGACGGACAAGCGGTTCAACCGCATGCAGTGGCGGATGCTTTTCGCCACGATGATCGGCTACACCTTATTCTACTTCATGCGGAAGAACTTCTCCTTCGCGATGCCCGGTCTCCAGCAGGACTGCGGCATCTCGAAGTCGATGCTCGGCAACTTCCTCTTCTGGGGCGGCATCGTGTACGGGCTCTCCAAGTTCCTGAACGGCATCGTCGGCGACAAGGTGAACCCCCGGCGGATGCTCTGTTTCGGGCTGCTCGCTTGCACGCTCGTCAACGTCGCCTTCGGGTTTGCGCCAGAAATCGCTGCGCGATTGGGGAACGGGGAACAGGGAACGGGGAACGGGAGTGTTGCTTTAGCCTGGACCTTCGGCATCCTGCTCGTCGTCAACCAGTTCTTCCAGGGGACGGGCTTTCCGCCCTGCGCCAAGCTGATCGCGTTCTGGATTCCGCCCCGGGAGCTGGCGACGAAGATGAGCGTGTGGAACACGTCGCACTCCATCGGCGGCGGGCTCGTGGCGAAGATCTGCGGCGTCATCATGGGCCTCGGCGCGATCGGCGCGGCGAACCAGGGCGTCGGGATGTGGCGGTGGTGCTTCTGGTCGATGGCGGCGCTCGGATTCCTGGGCCTCGTGCTGATGATCTTCTGGCTGCCGGGCACGCCGAAGGAGGAGGGTTTGCCGGATCTGCCGGGCACCGATATTGCTCGTGAGAAGCGGCAAGAGTGCCGCTTCCCCGAGGAGAAGGGCCAGGTCGGGGAAGCGACACTCTTGTCGCTTCACGACCAGCCATCCATGGCGCGGATGGTGTTCCTTAATCCTGTGATCTGGATGCTTGGGTTCATCAATTTCACGATCAACGCCGTCAGGGCGCTCGTTGCGGACTGGGGTCCGACGATGCTGCAGGAGGCCAAGGGCTTCGATCCGGGCTCGACGGGCACGGTGATCATGCTCTTCGAGTTCGCGGGAATCGCTGGGATGCTGTTCGCGGGTTGGGCGACAGATCGTTTCTTCGGCGGGCGCGCGCCGCGTCTGTGCGTGTTTCTGATGGCGCTCACGGCGGGGCTGCTGGCGGCGTTCTGGTTCCTGCCCGCAGGGGTCGCCGGGGCTGCGGCGCTTTGTCTGGGCGGATTCTGTCTGTACGGACCGCAGGCGCTGACGGGCGTCACGGCGACCAACATCTCGACGAAGCGCTTCGCCGGCACGTCCATCGGCTTCATTTCCCTCTTCTCCTACGTCGGGGCGTCCGTCGCGGGCAAGGTCTGCGGCAACCTCGCGCAGTCGTTTGGAGGCTGGCGGCTTCCGCTGCTCGTCATGGTCGCGACTGCCGCTGTCGGCGCGGTTGTGTTTCTCTGTCTCTGGTGTGTCCGCGCCAACGCGTATGTCACTCCCAACACCGGCCTCGAAAAAAGATGAACCCCTCCCCCTTGCGTAGGGCGATGGGGCATGGTACAATACGTGCCATGCAAAAGATAATAAATACAAGTTGTTTCGGTGAAATCCGCAGTAGGGGACGTGGGGGCTTGCGGATGATTGCGATAGCGGCGGTCTCCGCGTGTATCTTTTGGGGCGCACAGGGACAGGTGCCCATTGAGAAGGGCCTGCCGGTGTCGTTCGGAATTACCTCGAAAGGCACGCACAAGCTGGATGGGCGTTTTCTCGATGCGCGGGTGTTCGCACGGGCGATTACCGACGCGGAGGCGGCTGCGTATGCGAAGGACGCCTCTACCGCCGCAGGGGCCATCGCGAAGGACGGCCTCGTGTGGGGCGGCGTGCCGACACCCGGCGACACATGCAACGTCGTGAAGAAGGCGGACTACTCGAAGGGCTTCACCTTCGCCTGCTGGATCGTCCTCAACAAGACCGGCGGACGCCTCATTGACAACACAACGGGCGGCCGGGACGGCTGGCTCATCGACACCTGGCCGGACCGTCCCCGCTTCTACTGTCGCGGCGAGCGCGTGGGTGGACACAGCCAGCCGTTCACCTGCGGGCGTCCCCAGAGCGTCGTGGCGACGCTCAAGGACGGCAAGACCAGCGTGTGGCTCGACGGCAAGCGGTGCGACTACTCGTTCGATCCGCGGGTTCTGCGCCCCTGCACGTGGAGCGATCTCGTGGAAAAGAAGGCGAAGCCGCTGGAATGGCTCTTCCCGACCGGCGACGAGACGCCGCAGGAGGGTATGCGCTTCGCGGACGGCGTGACGGGCGTGCTCGCATGGGGCGGCGGCGACACCATCAAACTCACTGTCGGACGCGTCGACCTCTGGGACCATCGCGGCGGATACGGCTGGACGAAGGAGCAGAGCTACACCAACATCACCGACGCGATCGTGAAGGGCGACAAGGCGCGTCTCCTCGGCCTCTTCAAGAAAGTGACGCCGCGCGGCGAACCGCGCAACCCGTTCACGCTTCCGCTCGGGCGCGTGGTGCTGAAAATCCCCGGCGCGACGCTGCGCCGTGGCGTGCTTGACGTGAAGACCGGCATCGGCACGATCGACTTCGATCTGGACGGCCGCACCTGCCGTGCGGAACTCGCGATGAGCAAGGCAAGTCACGCCTTCGCTATCAAGCTGCCCGCCGGAGTGAAGTGCGAGGCGAAGGCGATCCACTGCATGGAACAGCCCGCCGTCAGGAAAGAGCTTGGCAAATTGTCGTTCAAACCGGCGAAGTACGGCACAAATGGTTTCACGTGGGAATTGCCCGCCGATGAATCCGTCACGCTCGCGTATGAACTGAAGGACGGGGAGCTGTCAGTGCGGACGTGGAGGGGCGATCGTGACGGTGGTCACGGGGTGACCGCCCCACCATTTGCGCGGGTGTGTGCGGAATCCGCGGCGCACTGGACGAAGTTCTGGGCGGAGGGTGCGCGCGTGAAGGTGCCGGATCCCGTTGTTCAGGGGCTCTTCGACTACGGCATGTACTGCTTCGGCTGCATGACCGATCCGGACGGCGTGCCGTGCGGGCTTCAGGGCGCGTGGCTCGAGGACAACTACATCGCGCCGTGGAGCTCGGACTACCATTTCAACATCAACGTGCAGGAGTGCTACGCGCCTGCCTATCGCGGCGGACACTTCGCGAACATGATGCCGCTCTTCCGCATGGTCCTCGGCTGGCGGGAGCGCCTCCGCGACAACGCGCGCAAGTTCGCGGACGTCGATGGCTACGTGCTTCCGCACTCGGTGGACGACCGGGGCGTGAACATCGGCGGATTCTGGACCGGTACGATTGACCACGGCTCGACCGCGTGGGTGGCGGACATGATGTTCCGCTACGTCAAGTATTCCCGCGACGTGGACTTCCTCCGCCGCGACGCCTACGACTTCATGAAGGGTGCGATGCGTGTCTATCGCGCGATGATGGTCGAGGACGGCAAGGGCGCGCTCGCGTTTCCGACGGGGCCTTCTCCGGAATGGGGCGGTGCAACCTTCGAGACGGCCGTGGGGCGCAATCCGAGTTTCCAGCTCGCCGCCGCGCACCGTCTCGCCCGCAACCTGATCGCCGCCGCTGCGATGCTCGGCGAAACGCCCGACACGATGTGGCTTGACGTGGAAAAGCGTCTGCCCCTCGCCGCCATCGACAACGAGAAGGGCGGAATCATGCTCTTTGAGAATCGTCCGTTCAGCGCGTCGCACCGCCACCACTCGCACCTTGCGGGACTCTTCCCGTTCGATATCTTTGACCTCGCCGATCCGGCAACCGCCGCGACGGTGAAGAAGACCTACGAGACGTGGGATGCGCGTGGTACCGTCGCGTGGACCGGCTGGTGCGTACCATGGGCGGCGGTGCTGAACGTCCATGCCGGGCGTCCTGCGCAGGCGGTGAAGCTGCTGCATGATTTCGACGAGTACTTCACCAATCCCGGCCATGCGCCGAGGTGCTTTGCGTGGAAACCTGGATTCTGCCAGTTCGTGTCTTCCACCCCCAAGCTGGGCAAGGACGGACGGCACCTCGGGCACGAGATTCTCGACATGGACGGACTTCTCTCCGCCTGCGCGGCGGTCATGGAGATGATGGCGCACGACGTGAATGGCAAGCCGGAGTTCTTCAGGGGATGCCCCGACGAGTGGAAGGACGTCTCGTTCGAAAACATCGCGCTCTCCGACGGCCGCCGCGTGAGCGGCGGCCGCGTGGACGGCAAGGTGAAAATCGTCGTTCATTGATGATGAGCCCAGTTTCATCACCCGCCGTGCCCGCCTGAGGGCGCGTCCTGAATGGTAACGGTTTCGGCACAAAAATGAACTTTTTCAGTTTTTGTGCCGAGACTATTGCACAGTTTAGATAAATATGCTACAATCATTGCGTTTCGTAACTTAAGAAAGATGCTAAAATGTTTGTTGGACGCGAAAACGAACTGGAGTCGTTGCGGTTGCTGCTGGACAAGCGGACGGCATCGCTTGTCGCCTGTCGCGGCCGCAGACGGATTGGCAAGTCAACGCTGATTGAGGAATTCGCACGGCGCAATGGTTGTCGGTTCGTGAGCATAGACGGTCTGCTTCCTCGCGAAGGCATGACGAATCAGGTTCAGCTCGACAACTTCATCGAGAAGCTGACCGCGCAGACAGGCGTCGACGGGACGAAGGTCACGTCGTGGTACGAGGCGTTCGTTCGACTCGACAAGGCGATTACGTGGGACGACTGGACGGTGCTGCTGCTTGACGAGGTTTCCTGGATGGGGCGGTACGACGCAGATTTTCCGGCAAGGCTCAAGAGTGCGTGGGATACGATGCTGAAAAAGCACGATCATCTTGTCGTTGTGATCTGTGGTTCTGTCTCTACTTGGATTAAAAGGAACATCCTTGAGAACACTGGGTTCGCTGCACGCTTCTCGCGCGACATCGTTGTCCGCGAGCTCCCGCTTTCGCGGTGCAGAGCCTTTTGGGGAGATGCTGCCGCGAGGCTTGCACCGTCGGAGATTCTCGACGTGCTGTCGGTGACCGGTGGAATACCGAGGTATCTTGAGGAGGTCAATCCCGGACTGAGCGCCAACGAGAACATCAAGAGGATGTGTTTCGGAAGGGACGGCGTCTTGTTCAAGGACTTCAAGGCGATCTTCAGCCAGGTTTTTGGCGAGGAGTCGCTGATGAAGCAGAACGTCCTGCGTGCGCTTGTCGACGGCCCACGGACGTGCAGCGAAGTCGCCGAGGCCCTCGGCGTCGAACGCGGCGGGTCGCTTTCGGAGACGTTGGAGATTCTCGTGGATGCGGGTTTCGTGACGAAGGACGAAGGGTACAACCCGGAGACGGGCAAAAAGGCGCGGACGGTGAAGTACCGTCTTTCCGACAACTATACGCGGTTCTACCTGAAGTACGTCCTGCCGCATGAAACGGAGATATTGTCCGACACGTACCTGTTCGATTCGCTGGAGTCGCTTCCCGGATGGGACTCCATCCTCGGGCTTCAGTTCGAGAATCTCGTCGTCAACAATTTTCGGGAACTCGTGAGGCCGCTTCATCTTGAGGGCGTTCCGGTCCTTTCCGCCGTGCCGTATGAGAAGCGTCCCGGCAAGGCTGGGAAGAGAGGCGATGGGAAGGGCGTTCAGATCGATCTGCTTGTGCAGACGCGAAAGTCAATGTATGTCGTCGAGGTCAAGCGGAAGAGCAGGATCGGCGAATCCATCGAAACGGAGGTCGCGGAGAAGGTCGCGAGGCTTCGCCATCCGCGCGGGATGTCCGTTCGCACCGCTCTCGTGTACGAAGGAGAGCTTGCGCCCGTCGTTCGCGGGAACGGCTACTTCGACGCGATCATATCTGCGGCCGACCTCCTCGGAGCTTGAAAGTAAGGAGAATGAATATGGAAATCACAAGAAGGAAGTTCATGCTAGGCGCGGGTGCGGTCCTGTCTACGCCCGCGTTCGCCGCCGGGGACAATGCGAGCGCGAAGCCCAAGTCCGGCGGCGTGAAGCGTTTTGAGTTTGGCGAGGACGGAACGTTCACGTTCCTGATGATTGCCGACTGGCACAGGAGAACCCGCAAGTCCAACAC
This sequence comes from uncultured bacterium, assembly GCA_902779075.1. The sequence goes on from CACZAK010000078.1 coordinate 21,567, forward strand.
CGCGCGCGAGATCGCCCCCGGCGTGGCCGGCGCCTGCAGGGAGGTGACGTGTCCGGCAGGCTGGAACACGTACCGCGACGCGGAGCACACGGTGGACTCCATGACGCTCTACGACGCCTGGCGCAAGTCGGGGTGCATGAAGGGCGCGTTCTTCGGCCACGACCACACAAACACGTTCGACGGCATGGACAGGAACGGCATCCGCATCGGCATGACGAAGAGCATCAACTGCGGAGGTTCCTACGGCGACGGCGACCCCGGCCTCCGTGTCTTTAGAATCCGCACATTCGGCTCCCTTGAATCCTGGACCGAAACGGAGATCACGCTCCGTTCAGTGCTGTAGAGAGGCGTACGCAATTGACGTGATTTAATTGACAGGAGAAAAGACGTTTGAGGTGAGTGCGAGGGACGCGCAAATGAAATGCTCAACACTCAGTGCCGCACTGGCGGCAATATGCGCAGTAGTGGTGTTCTCTGCCGTCGCTTCGTCCGAAGCGGGCGGTGGCGGAAACACGGGCACGACAACGCGAGAAATACGGATTCACTCGCATAACGACTATGCGCAGAAGCGTCCTTTCTGGGGCGCATACGAAGCGGGCGCGGACTCCATCGAAGCCGACGTGTTCCTGGTGGACGGAGAATTGCTCGTGGCGCATTCGCGCAAGGGTCTGAAGAAGGTGAATACGCTCCGTCGTCTCTATCTGGAACCGCTACGCGAGGTCATGCGCAAAAACGGCGGACGCGCCCGTGCCAACGGGAAGCCGCTTCAACTGGTCATTGACCTCAAGAGCGGGAAGCCGGCGCTTGACGCCCTGCTGACGCTGATTGAGCAGGAGGGGTTCCGGGAATGCTTCGACATCTGCAAGAACCCTTCGGCGGTAAGGCTGAGCGTCGGCGGCGACATTTCCGAGATAAAGGATTTCCTCTCATATCCCGATTTCGTTTTCTTCAGCGTTCCCTCCTCCAGGAAGCTGGACGACGGCCAATACAGGCGCGTCTCGTGGATCAGCGACTATGCGCGCATCCTTACTAAGTGGCGCTCTGGCGCAATGGCGGAATGCGACAAGAAAAAGATCCGCGCCGCCGCCGCCCGTGCGCACGCCAAAGGGGTGCCTTACCGTCTGTGGGGATTCCCCGACAACCCGGAGGCGTGGCAGCTTTCGCGGGAACTCGGACTTGACTACATCAATACCGATAGCCCGTCCGCCGTCGCCGCGTTCCGCGCGTCGCCGGACAACACAAGAAAGGAAAACAGCAAATGAAAACATCATCAATATTCGCCGCGTTGGCGGCTGTATGCGCATCGTTTGCGTGGGCTGATATGCCGCGCGATGTCGCGCCGGAGGGAGTGTTCAAGGATGGAAGCGTCATCCTCTTCATCGGCGACTCCATCACGCATGGAGGGCGGCGCGGGGACATGAACCACTACATCGGCCACGGTTACCAGGCGGAGATCGCCGCACGGTATCTCGGTTACCGTCCCGACAAGGGACTGTGTTTCCTGAACCGCGCACTCAGCGGCGACACGACGGAGAAACTCCTCAAAAGGTGGGAGAACGATGTGTTCAACCTGAAGTTCATGGAGAAGGGCTGGCAGTCGCCGTTCCCGGAGCGGACGGGAACGCTGAAGCCGGACGTCGTCTCGCTTCTTGTGGGGATCAACGACTTCTACCAGGCGAAATCCGGCAAGATGACGCTTGAAAAGTACGCGGCGAACCTCGAAATGCTCGTCTCATCGACCCTGAAGAAGTTCCCCGGCGTGGAGATGGTCCTCTGCGAGCCGTTCTGTCTCCGTGAGCCGGAGAAAGGGCAGTTGGCTCCGTGGCGCAAGGTCGCGCGGGCGGTCGCCGAACGCCACAATCTCTGTTTCGTTGATTTCCAGAAACTCTTCGACGAGACGCTTGTCAAGGAGAATACGCGTCCGGGCTATTGGTTCTGGGACGGTGCGCATCCGACCTACGCCGCACACATTCGCATGGCCGACTACTGGATCGAGAAGGTGTCCGAACACCATCGGCGCGCAGGCGCGCTCAAGTAACAGCGCGGCGGCACGTCCGACGCTCCGGAATTGAGCGTGGGCGGGGAGTTGATTCCTTGCATGTTGGAACAATAGCGATCGAGCGGGAATGACATCGCATGAAATGCATTGTCGAACTTTTTGGCGATGACCGAAACGGGCGGAAGATGATCGCGTGGGGGCGGCGCATCGGCTGCACGGACGCCGGACACGTATTTGACGCAGAGCGCCGGAAGGTCGCCACGCGTCTTCTCGTGGACGACGCCAATCCGTCGCAGAAGTCGTATCTCCTCGAACTCGTCGACAATCCCATCGGCGTGAAGGCCATCGTCCCAGCCAACGGGTAGGGCGAGGCGTCCCGCCGAGCCGCTCGACATCGGACGAAGCGGCGAGAGCGCCGCTTCCCCGAACAGGGGGCTTCCCGCTTCGCTTTTTTCAGACATTGCCCCTTGTGCCGCAGCGAGAGGTGTGCTAAACTATCGGCGCTTTCGGGAATTGATGCCCTCGGTGGGGCTATACAGCGAAAGCCGTCCGGACGGGACCCATGCCTGGAGTGCATGGGATCCTCTTGGGCCGGGTAGGCCGTCGATTAACAGTCGTGTAAACAGCACCTCCCGCACGGCGGGGGAAAGGAATCGGTTATGAGTTATGATATTCGTATAAAACGCCAAGAAGGCATTGCAGGACTTGGTTACGCTTACAGATATTGCAATTTCCGACTATCCTGATGATGAAATGTTGTGGGATGGCGATTGACCGTCTTCGACGGTGCTGATGGCGACAGAATTTGAAAAGGAGCTTACATGAAAAAGGTAACACAAACGAAAAGATCGACTCTTATGAAGAGTGGTGAAGAGGCGCAAGCATACACAGCGTGGATTGCCGACCTCAAGCGCAGATATCGCGCAACGCAGATCAAGGCGGCCGTCGCCGTCAATTCTGCGTTGATCGAGTTCTACTGGAACCTCGGCAAGGACATACGTGAAAAGTATGTTGGCACCAAAATCTATGGTACGGGATTCTTTCCACGATTGAGCATCGACCTAAAGGAATCTATTCCTGACGCTGAGGGGTTCTCTACTCAGAACCTCCGTTATTGCCTGCATTTCTACGAACTCTACAGTGTGCAACCAAATTTCCAACAACTTGTTGGAAATTTGGTGAGCGTCCCATGGGGGCACCATTGTACGATCATCGACAAATGCAAGTCCGATCCCAACAAGGCTCTGTTTTACGTGTTGAGAACGCTCAAGAACGGGTGGAGCCGAAACTCGCTTTTGAACTGGCTGTCAACCGACCTCTACGAGCGCGAGGGTAAGGCGCAGACGAACTTCGACCTGACGATGCCCTCCGACGACTGCGACCTTGCGCGGCAGCTCGTGAAGGATCCGCAGAAGTTCGAGGTTTTCGGATTGAGCGAGGAGTATTCGGAGAAGGAACTCAAGGCCGCCATCGTCGCCAACATCGAGTCCACGCTTCTTGCGTTTGGCAAGGGCGTCGCGTTTCTCGGGAAAGAGTACCCTGTTGAAGTCGGCGGCGAGACAAAGAACATCGATCTTCTTTTCTACATCGTGCCGTTGCATCGCTATCTTGTCGTGGAGGTCAAGACCGGCAAGTACGAACCTGCCGATCTCGGCCAGCTGAGCGGCTACATGGCGATTGCGAAGCATGTCTTGAACACGCCAATCGACAATCAGCCCGTCGGGCTTCTCATCTGCCGGGAACACAACCGCGTCCTCGCCAAGTACCATTTGGAGGAACTTGGTCTGCCAATGGGCATCACCGACTACGAACTCAAGAAGGTGCTCCCCACCAAAGCGCAGCTGACCAAGTGCGTCGCCGACGCAGAGCGGCAAATCGCCGAGGCTTCAAGAGTCAGTCATACGAATGGGGAGGTGAACGGATGACCGCGGCATCGGTAGGGTCACGCGTCCTGCGTGACCGCACCATCTTCGTCGCGGGCAGGTGCATCTCCCCGGCGCTGACGGAGGCGGTGTGCAAGCATCGGGGAAATCTGGTATAATGTAAAACATGGTTCGCAAAATCTTCATATCAAGTGTCCAGCGAGAGCTTTCTGCAGAGAGGAAGGCTATTGTAGATCTTATGTCCGGCAATCCGCAGTTAGCGCGTTTCTTCTCCACATTAGCCTTCGAGTTTGACGTGCCTGTGTCCGACAAGCGGACAGACGAGGTATGCCTTGCCGAGCTCTGGTGAATAGCCGCGGAGTGGTAAGATGAGAGCAATAACCAACAAGCAGGAACTAATCGAGAGACTGGCCGAAGAGATCGACATGTCGAATGACGAGTCTTGGCCGTATATCGACTTGACG
>CACZAK010000079.1 GCA_902779075.1 uncultured bacterium
AGCGCGCCGGGGCAGTTCATGGGCTTCACCGCGAAGACGCGCTTCTCGCTCTCCGTGACGAACATGTTCGCCTTGTAGTGGTCCCAGTGTCCGCTCCGCTCCCAGAGGCTGCGCGGCATGATGGCGGGGGTGTTGACCTCCTGGTAGCCGTCCTTCACTATCTTGTCGCGCATGTAGTCCTGCAGCGCCACGTAGATCGCCCAGCCCTTCGGGTGCCAGAAGATCTGGCCGGGGTCCTCGGGGTCGAGGTGGAAGAGGTCGAGCTCCACGCCGAGACGGCGGTGGTCGCGCTTCTTCGCCTCCTCGAGTCGGGCGATGTACGCATCGAGATCCGCCTGGTCCTTGCCGACGATGCCGTAGACGCGCTGGAGCATCTTGTTGTTCTCGTCGCCGCGGTAGTAGCTACCCGCCACCTTCATCAGCTTGACGGCGCCAATCTGCGCGGAATGCTCCACGTGCGGGCCGCGACACATCTCGAAGTAGTCGCCCACGGTGTACGTGCTGATCGTCTCGCCTTCGGGGATGTCCGCGAGGCGCTCAAGCTTGTACTTCTGCCCTTCAAGGCGCGCGGCCACGTCGGCGCGCGACATCTCGGCGCGCACGAACGGCTCGTCGAGCGCGATGAGGCGCGCGATCTCCTTTTCGATCGCGGGGAAGTCCTCGGGCGCGAGACGGTGCTCAAGGTCGAAGTCGTAGTAGAAGCCGTCGTCCGTCGCGGGACCGATGTCCGTCTGCGTGCCGGGAAAGAGGTTGCAGACCGCACGCGCGGTCAGGTGCGCGGCCGAATGGCGGCGCATTTCTTCTGTTATGTCCATTTGTTCTGGTTTCTCCATCGAATTGGATTATGATAGCGGATTTTCGTTGTGGAAACAAGCAGAAATTTGTCTGGAGGTTCCTTTTTTTAGAATTCAAGCGCTGCGTACATCTTAACTAGGAACTCCTCGTAGGTCATGCGCTCCTGTTGCATCGAGTCGCGGTCGCGCACCGTGAACTTCCCGTCCTTAGGTGACTCCGGGTCCACCGTGATGCACCACGGCGTGCCCGCCTCGTCCTGACGACGGTAGCGGCGGCCGATCTGGCCGGACGCATCCCAGAAGCAGTTCACCTTCTTGCGGAGCTTGTCGAAAATCTCGCGCGCCATGTTGAAGCACGCCTCGTCCTTCTTGACGAGCGGGAACACGGCCACCTTCACCGGCGCCACCTTCGGATGGAAGTGCAGCACCGTGCGGATGTCTTCCTTGCCCTTTTCGTCCGTGAGCTTCTGCTCCTCGTACGCTTCGCAAAGGAGCGCAAGCATGAGGCGGTCCACGCCGGCCGACGGCTCGATCACGTGCGGCACGTACTTGCCGTCGAAGAGATTGAGACAGAACTTCTCGGCCGCGATCGGATCCTTGCCGCGCGCCACCCAGTCGGCCTGCACCTTCTCGATGAACGCCTTGCGCGCCGCGTCGTCAAGCTTCTTCGCGGCCTGCTTGAGCGGGTCGTCGAACACCATCTGGCTCTCGCCGGAGTGCTTCTGGTGCTGCGTGAGGTCGAAGTCACTGCGGGCCGCGATGCCCTCCAGCTCCTGGCGTCCGAACGGGAAGTCGTATTCGATGTCCACGCACGCGCGGGCGTAGTGGGCGAGTTCGTCCGGCTTCTGCCAGTACTCGACGAAATGCTCCGTGGGGAGGCCGACGGCGTTGAGGAACTTCTTGCGCTGTTCCACCCAGTACTTGTGCCACACTTCCCAGCCCCAGTCGTCCTGCACCGGCCCGTTGAGGTCGGGATTGTCGGCAAGCGTCACGACGTGTCCGTGGAGAATCTCCACCGCCTCGTCCGGACGGATGAAGAACTCGAGCTCCATCTGCTCGAACTCGCGGCTGCGGAACGTGTAGTTGCGCGGCGTCACCTCGTTGCGGAAGCTCTTGCCCATCTGCGCGATGCCGAACGGCACCGGCCTGCGCCGTCTCGGGACGAAGATAGGCTACGTTGGAGGGATCGTCAATCGGACCGACGACCGTTTTGAACATGAGGTTGAACGGCTTCGGCTCCGTCATCTCGCCGCCGCAGTGCGGACACGAGAGCGCGTATGCCGGATTCACCGCCGCCGCCTTCTTGCCGAGTTCGGCGCGGATGTCGTCGATCTGGTCGGCGCGCATGAGCTTCTTGCACTGCTTGCACATCGTCATCGGGTCGGCGAACGTATCGAGGTGTCCACTCGCCTTCCAGATTTTGGGGTGCATGATGATCGTCGCGTCGAGTCCCGCCACGTCCTCGCGGCCACGCACGGTGAACTGCCACCAGGCCTGCTTGACGTTCTGCTTAAGCTCGCATCCGAGCGGACCGTAGTCCCAGAATCCCGGCATCCCGCCGTAGATTTCGGATGAATGATAGATGAACCCGCGGCGCTTGCACAGCGCGGCGAGCGGGTCGAGGCTCGACTTGTTCTCTTCTGCCATGTTCTTTTCTTTCTTAGTTTGCGGCAACGGCTGGATTGCCGCCCCGCGCAAGGACGCATATTTTACCAAATTTCAGACGGCGTCTCAATCACAGAAGGCAAGTATTTCCATAATCTCGTTCAAATGTCATTCGCTGAATCCTATTGCCTCGATGAAGGCATCGGAGAAATCCGGATCGCCGCCTAGCTCCACATGACACGCCTCATGCGCGAGTCTGTCGGTCTCATCCCCGAACGACGGGTCGAAAAGCGCTGCAGCCGCGCCCTCTATCGCAAGGTTTCCACATACGACTGCGACAGGCTGAAGCTCACGCGCAAAAAGCCCGATTCGCGACGCCTTCGCTACGTCTAGTCCCGAACCGAACCCTCCGGCAAGCGAGAAGCGCGTCACGTCGCCATACTCGACACCGGCTTTCGCAAGAAGCGTATCAAGCCCCGCCTTGACCGCTGCCTTGGCAAGCTGCACTGCACGCACGTCGTCCTGAGTGAGCCCCCCCGGAAGTTCCCCTTCCACGCGGCCTGTCATGTCCACGGCCCCGCCATCCAATGCGTCTGCAAGCGCGGAGATTATCTGCGAACCTGTGATGCCCGGACGCTCGAACGCCGGACCTGCCGCGACGGACGCAATCGTCAGCTCTCGCCTGTCGCCGCGCCACAGAGCTATCTCGCCGTTCGTGCCGATGTCCGCAAGAAGCTCGCAACCGCCGCGTTCGCACATGCCCGACATGCGCACCGCAGCGACGGCATCCGCGCCGAAAAATCCATGCGCGCAACGCGGAAGACGCACATCCACCCCTTCCATTTCAACCCTCTCGCCGAACAGCCGATCCGCCTTGAACGGCGCCGTTGCGTAAGACGCGGGACTTACCCCGGCAAATAGGTGGAGCATGGTGGTATTTCCCACTGCCACCATCTCGCTCACTCGGAATCCACCACCACACGCCGGTAGGGCGCGATCACCGAGCGCGCCGCCGAGGCAATCGCGCACCGCCCCGCGCACGAGGTCCCGCAGTTCGTCGAGACGCCCCTCCATCGCGGCGGATATCCGTCCCATCACATCGGCGGCGATCCTGCGTTGAGGGTTGAAGGTGGACGCCCTGTGCAGCAGCTCGCCCGTTGCAAGGTCGTAAACGCGAGCAACGATCGTTGTGCTGCCGATGTCAACGGCCGCTCCCAATCCCTCGCGCTGCACAAGGCGCGGAAGATCTGCGATGCCCGACTCGTTAATCGGTGCAGATGGATAAAGACCGCACTTCCCGCATCTTGTGCAGACCGCGCATCTCATCGCGCGGCCTCGAACAACGCCTCAAGGTTCTCCCACGGCGTCGATGCCGGGATGTCGCAGCCGGAGGAGAGGACGAAGTTCGGATACGATCCGCATTTAGCCACGAGCGCGCTCACCGCCTCGCGGATGGTATCGGGATTGCCCTGCGCGAGCACCGAAACGGGATTGACGTTGCCCATCACGAGCGTCTTTTCCGGTGCCTTAGCCAGCATCTCCGCAAGGTCGATGGCGTTGCCGAAGTGGCACCCCGCCGAAACCTGCGCGAAAATCGCGTCCGCCGCCTTCACCACGCTGCCGCCGCAGTTGTGGTACACGAGGGGGAAAGATTCATCTTGGACAGCCTCTATGATACGGCGCACGTAAGGTGCAGAGAACTCCTCCAGCGCGGCGGGGGAAATGACGCCCGCAAGCGGCTCGGCCATGAACACTCCGTCCGCACCCGCCGCCTTGAACGCCTTGGCGTAGGAAATGAGGAACTCCGTGGTCTTCTCCAGAAGGGCGTGGACTGTTTCCGGTTCGTCCATGATGAGGAACATCATTTCGTTCACGTCCGCGAGGCGGCCCGCGAGCGAGAACGGCCCGATCATCCCGCCGAAGACGGGCTTGCCCACGTCCATCGCCTTCACTTTCGCAACCGCAGAGACGGTCATGGAACAGCGTCCGGCGTCCGGCGGCGGGACGGCGAGTTCCGCGACGGCGTCCTCGTCCGCTACGAGCTGTCCGGTCACGACCGGCACCTCGTTGTCGCTGAAACGCACGTTCGCGCCGAACGCCTCGGCTTCGACGGAGAGGTCCATCGGACCAAGCACGGCATCGACAGGCGTGTTGCGGGCTATCCAGGCCATCGTCTCGGCCTGGAGGTCGGCCGACTTCACGAACTCGCCCACGGAATGGCCGAGTTTCCGGGCAATCGGGAAGGACAGAACGGGAATGAACTTCATCTTTTTGCCTCCTTGAACTTTCAATTCGACTTCGGATTTGCACGGTCAAGTTTGCGCGATGTCGCAAGCGCAAGACCGCGACCGGAGTCGCCGACGGCGCAGTAGAAATGGTATACGACGCCGTTGTGCTTTATGATCCACGGTTTGTGCGCATGAACGCGGTCGTATGGCTCTGACGGACGCAGAAGCGGCTCTCCGGTCCATTTCGTCCAGTGGACAAGGTCACGCGAGCAGGCGAACGTATCAAACGCGCCCGTTTCGCCTGGCTTCCACCGGTAACCAAAGTAGAACATCACCCACACGTCCCCGAAGCGGCGGATCATCGGGTCGCCGGAAATGCCGGTCTTTCCCGGAATGCAGTCATCGATCACCGGCTTGTCGCCGTAACGCCGCCAGTTCACGAGGTCGTCAGATACGGCCATGCCGATCTTCTCCTGCCAAGTGCCCTTCTGCTTTGCATTGTAGTAATCGACGAAACGCGCGCCGAGTCTGCGGGTGGGATCGTCGACAACGTAGTGCTTGTAGATCGTCTTGCGCTCGAACTGACGCGCGTCGGTGTCGGACGGGCTCAAGACAGGCGAGTTCTTCGCGCGCGTCCACTCGCGTACCGCGGACGGATCGTCGGTGTTCGCCACACCCGTGCAAAGCGGATCCGGCTCGTAGCCCTGCTTCGCGCCGCCGATGTAGAGCAGCCAGTATTTGCCGTTGAAGGGCTTCAGTTCGTTCGAGCCCTCCCATTCGGGATCGAGCAGAAGCGGCACGCCGTCGGCCTGCGCGGCGTCCCAGTCGTCCGCCTTGCCTCGCGGGAGGATGCACCCGAGCTTGCGCCACTTGAGGAGGTCGTCGGAATCCGCCAGCATCGTCTCGTAGCCCTTGCCGTCGTAGCGGACGTACATCATGTACCATTTGCCGTTCCGCCGATACACCATCGGTCCGTCGAGCGACTCGCCCTTCTCGGGGGCGATGATCATGCCCACCTTGTACGGCGTAGCCACTTCGCGGGCTATCAGCTCCATGGTCTCCTGCGGGATTACCGTGTTCTCTGCGACCGTCGCGGCGCAGCTGGCGGTCGCGACAAGCGCGAACGCCGCCAATGCCTGAGAGGCAAAAACAGTTCCGTGTCCTAATTTCTTCATGCGGAACAGTATACCATAAAAATCGCCTTGCCCCTAGTGCCAACTGACGTGAGCGGAGTCGCAGAGACCGAAAACCTTTCACCTTTCGGCAGTTCCGACCGTCCAACAAGGAGCGTAGTCGCGCCGCCATCAGGCTCATGTCCCATGCCGAGGTTGCACCCAGCGGCGTATATCGCCTTGCGCACTGCGCCGGATTTGCTGGCAATCTCGACCTCGTACGCATAGACGCGGCACTTCGGATTGCCGTCGGCAAGTGGGATGGAAATCTTGATTTCCTTGCCTTCCTCCTTGCCTTCTTCGATTACCAGTTTCGCCCCCGCGCGGAACTGCGGCTCGCCGGCGGCTTTCTTCAGGCCCTCCTTCGAGAACGGATGTGGGCTGACCTTCCCGAACGGCATCACCCAGTCCTCGCCCAGGCTCCCGCCTGCGCCGAATTCACGCCGCGAAATCACAAACATGTCGTCGTAAACGCGCACCACGTAGCCCTGTCGTCCCCTGCAGACCTGTTTCGTCCTCTCGATCTTCGCCTCAGTGATCCACCCGTCGCCGACAAGCCCGCCGCATCCGCGCGGCTCGCACGACGGCACCTGGATGCACGGCACGCCGCCCTTGTAGAGTGAAATGACGTTCCAGCTCGACGCGCTCCAGTGGTTGTGTCCGAAGAACGAGACGGGGACGCACCCCCTGCTCAGATGACGCAGCAGCTTCCGCACGTCCCAGAGCGGACGCGTATGCTGCATATAGAAGCAGGGACGCCCCTTCGCCTTGCTTTCGGAGAGAGCGGCGGCGTGGCGCTTCAAGCACGACACCAGCTCCTCCTTCGTCTCCTTGTAGTTCCGCCCGAAGAAGTGGTACCCCCTCACCTCCTTGTGCCACACCGGCTCGTACTTCTCACCCCAGATGCGCTCCCAGTTTGCCGCCATATCCGTCTGCAACACGTGTTTCGCGCGCACCACAGGATCGGGGTACTTGTTCTTGACGAAACTGCCGTAACCGGCACCGTCCGTATCGTGGTTGCCCGTCACGAACAACTTGACGACCTCGTGTCCGTCGGGTGCCAGGTTCTTGGGGAATATCCGATTCCAGACCCTGGCGTGGAAGCACATCTCCTCGACCTGCCCACGGTGCGCGAAATCGCCGCAATGTACGACCGCATCGACGTTCTGTTCCCTGAAGTACGCAAGCGCGGCGGCAAAGTACTTGTGGGGCCATCTACGTCCGGGCCGTCCGCTCGAACCATACGTCGTCCGCAGGTGCGTATCGCTTACCACGCCAAATACGAGGTTCGCGTTCTTCGGCGGTGCCCATCCTGGCGGCGCGGCGAAGAGGCTTCCGCCGCCGAGCGCCCCCACCCCCATCGACGCAAAAAGTCCCCTGATAAAGCCAAGCCGTGACACACCACAGGCAAGGCTTGACTCGGGTATATGGTTTATGAATTGCCTAAACATCGCTACACCTGCATGAAAACTGACGCGCCTAACAGCGGCCTGTCATTAGGGTTTCTGGTAATATTCGTCAACGAGTCGCCGCTCTTCTTCGGTCAGCGCGGAAAGCGGAATCGGCGCGTCTTGCGGACGCCGTCCCTTCTGGTTGATGCGGTTGATGAGGCTCCAGTTGCGCCTGGGTTTCTTGACCGAGGCGTCCGGCGGCTCCTTCGCAGGGAGGTCGTAGCGCGTGAAGTCGATCACCAGCTCCGGCTCGTTCTTCGTCCAGTCGCGCAGCGTCGCCAGGCGGAACTTGCGGTTCATGTACCAGCGAATCTCAAGGTTCGGCTCCGAGAATATCCGGTGAATGCAGTTGCCGCGCTGGACGAGGCGGTAGTCCAGCTTGTCGTTGTTAGGGTTCTCGCGCCGCCACGCCTCGCCGAACTCGCTCATCAGCGGCACGATCGTGTCCGGAAACTCCTCTCGCACGCCCTTGAGCCATTGGGTCAGCGCGGCGGTGTACTCCGGACGATTGAGCTTGACGAGGCAGATTTCCCAGTTGACGACGATCCAGCCGAAGCCGTTGCGCTTGAAGTTGTCGCCGAAGTGCGAACGCACGACCGCGCGCGTCTCCTTCATGCCGTTTTTGAGCCCGAGACGGCCATACGTCTCAATGGGGCCGACGCCCGTGCGGCTGTTACCGCCGCCCTCAAAGCCAAACTTGCGCGCGCACAGGAAGTCGCACGTCCAGCCGTCGAGGTTCACGCAGTCGATGAAGTCCGCCTTGCCCTGCGCAGGCTTGCAGGCGTGCTCGCGGCTCGGGTAGTACGGATAGCTGATAGAACCGTCGCCGTCGCCGTTGTCAATTCCGTACTGGCTCCAGATCGTGCCCTGCGCGACGTGGATGCCCTCCTCTTCCGCAAGGAAGCGGAGATTGTCCGCCGCGAGAAAGCCGGCGACGATACCGCGGGGACGGTACCCGCCGCCGACCATCTCGCTAACGAGCTTCAGTCCGTCGTGGATGTCGCGGTTCGTCTGCGCACGCGAGTTGTACATCGGCGCGAAGTACGCGCCCGGGATGAACGTGATCTCGTCGCCGTACTGGCGGTGGTATTCGACCACGCGCTTGCGGACCGCCACGTAGTTGGGACGCGGGTCCTGCAGCGCCCGCCACGAGAACGCCCACGTCACCTTCGCCTCTGGGATGGCGTCAGAGACCGCCTTGCGGAAGGTCTCGACGGCCTCGACAGTATGCAGGTGCGCCTCGTCCTTTCCCCTGTTGCAGTCGCGCGCCACCTCGATCTGGTTCACGCGCACCACGGTGTTGATGTTGATCACCCGCTTGCCCTTGACCGGCCAGTTGGAGTTGAACTCCACCCCGCCCGCCGCCGTTCCGGACAACGACGGTAATGCCGCCGCTACGCAGATCACCGCCTCTGCTATCATTTTTCTTATTTTCATTGTTTTTTATCCATTAAACATCATTGGTCTCCCACTAGGGGGGGCGGATGGCATGATAGCACATCCATATATGATTTGTCAATTCCCTGATTTACCGAGCCGCCCTCCGCCGCCGTCGCCCCTTCAACCGCCTTCTACTCACCATTCAGCACATCGACAACTCGTTTAAGGGGGTGTTTTCGGCACTTCACACAAAAACACCCCCCTTAACTTGCCATTTCGCGGCAGGTATGCTATACTTCCCGCCATGAAATACTACAGAAGAGAAAACTATCTCCGCAAGATTCGCGGCTTTTATGAGGACACTGGACTCATAAAGGTCATTACCGGCGTCAGACGCTGCGGCAAATCCTGCCTGATGGAAACAATTGCCGACGAAATACGTGAACGCGGCATAGACAATGCGCACATTGTCTATCTCGATCTTGACCGCCGCCCTTATAAGAACATCAAGACCCCTGATCGCCTTGAAAGTCTCATTGACGAAAAGACGCCTTCCTCCGGCACAACCTACCTCTTCATCGACGAAATACAGAACGTAAAGGACTTTGAGGAAGTGGTAAATGCGTTCCGTATCGAAGGCCGACATTCCATCTTCATCACCGGCTCCAATTCCTATCTCTTGAGCGGCGAGCTTGTCACGAAGCTGACAGGACGATACCTTGAATTCGAAATGTTCCCTCTCACCTTTGACGAGTTCCTTGGCATGAAGGGATTTCTCGGCAAGAGCATCGCCGCCAACATCGTCGACGAGTTCGACGAGTATTTGCGTGGCGGTGGGTTCCCGAAGGCTGTTCAGTACGACTCCGCCGACGACCGCCGAACATACATTGAGAGCGTCGTTGCCGAGATATTCAAGAAGGACATCCGCCGCCGCATAAAGATCCGCAATCTTTCCGCGTTTCAGAAAGTTCAGACATACCTCATCAACAACTTTGGCGCTACAACAAGTCTCGACAATCTCCTCGAAGACCTTGACAAGACCGGGACGCACATCAAACGCGAAACGTTGAACCGCTACATCGGCATTCTGAAGGATGCGAAGATCCTGTATGAATGCAACCGGTTCGACCTCAAATCCCGCTGCTCCGTCAGAGGCGAGCAGAAATACTACCTTTCCGACCTCGGCTTCTACTTCGCCACAAATACCGACAACCGAATCAACTACGGGCCGGCACTTGAAAATGTGATCTACACCTACGCACGTTCCCACGGCTATGCGGCAAGCATCGGGCGAATAGGTCCGCTTGAATGTGATTTCATTCTCCGTAAGGGCGATGCCGGATATGCCTACGTACAGGCGTGCATGACCATGATGAACGACCGCAAAACCGAGGACCGAGAATACGCGCCGCTGGAGAAGATTCGCGACAACTATCCGAAGTACGTCCTCACGCGCAACGATCCCATCCAGCAGCGCAACGGCATCATACACGCAAACCTTCCGGAGTTCATGCGCGACGGCACCGCGTTCTGAACCACAGGCCAACACATACTCGCCACGCTTGTCGCGCCCCGCGCGCGCCGCCCGGTGGGGCGAGCCCTCCGGGCGAGCCGCACCCCCTACTCCACCACCACCTTGAAGAACCGCATCGCCGCCTTCTCAGCCGCCGTCGCCCCTTCAACCGCCTTCCACTCGCCACCCAGCGTCTCCGCCCCCTTCAGCATAGCCTGTATCTCCGCGCCCGTCCAGCGGTTCACCTTCGGCTCCCACACCACCTTCGGCTCACCATCCACCATCTCAATGGACACAATCCGGAAGTCATTCGTGGCATCCGCAGGGTCCAGCCCCAAAGCATAGCACTCCGCCGCCGTGCGTCCGTTCGCCGCCCGTGCATCCGCCGCAAGATGACGCTCAGCCAGCCATGCGTCAAGGCCTGTAGCCGTGCTACCCGCCGGTGTCCAAGCCACCGCGTCCAGCCATGCGCAGTCGCCATCTGCCGTCCGCGAACTTGTCCGCGAATATGTCCAGCGAATCGTGTGTGTTCCCGTGCCTTCCACATCCATCGTCTGCTCCTTCCACCCTTCAGTATTGTACTCCTGCGCCTGCTGCACACCATCCACCTCCACCTTCGCGAAAGCGAACGGTGTGTTGCGATTGATGCCTCCCATCACTTTCCAGCGAAAGACGAGCGTCCCCGCACCGCTGACGGTCGTCTCGATCCACGAGGACTGTCCGCTCGCCACCGTCCCGCTCTTCGCCGAAACGCCGTTCGTCCAGCCCGTCGAACCGTCAACGGACCAATCGGCGGCGCCGCCCGTCGTGAACGAAAGCATATCCGCATCCACGGCCTCGCCGAGTGTCCAGACCTTCTCGCCCCACACCGCCGTCAGCGTCGTGTTCGTCGAACTGAACACATACACCGTGCCCGAAGCATACGTCATTGCACCGTCAGACCACCCCATAAAGACATACGTCCCGTTCGCGAGCGTCCCAACACCCGGCAGAGTCAGCTCGTAGCCCTCATATTTCGTGACGGCCTCAGGCACCGCCCCCACCGTCGCGCCACCCGCCGCGAATGTCACCGTCACAGGCGTCGGCTCCCAGACGATGCCGTCCACCCAGACGCAATTCTGCCATGTCGCCCCATCCTCGTCGTAGTCGTCCCGCGAGAACGTCCACGCAAGCACGTGCGGTCCCGTACCCGTCACCGTGTATGCCACCTGCCGCCAGCCGCTGTCGCCCGCGATCTTCGCGACCTCCACGCCGTCGATCATGAACACCGCGTAGTCGTACCATTCACCGTACTCGTCATCCATCTCCTCACAGTTCACCTTCCACCAGAACGAACCGCTTCCCGCGCCGACCACCGTCGCCATCAGCGTCGTGTTCGTCCGTCCACCCTCGGCCGCCGCGCCGATCATGCCACTCCGCAGCGACACGCCGCCCGTCTTGTACGTCGTGCTGTCCGGTATCCACGCCACCCCATCGTTTGAAAACACGAGGTTGCCGCAATCCACGTAGTCCGCAAGCGTCCAGTCGCGCTCCTTCCACACGGCGTAAAGCGTCACGGACGCTCCCTGCTCGTAGGCGAGGTTCAGCACTGCCGCCGCGTTCGTATAGGCGACCTCGCCGTCCGGCTCCGTCGCCCAACCGGCAAAGGCATACCCGATCCGCATGAAGCCGCATTCCGAAAGAGTAGAGCCCGTCGCGACCGTCAACTCTTGCGCGTCCATCTCCCCTTCGCCGCCGTTCGCGTCAAATACGACCGAATACCGGTTGTACGTCCAATGCGCATAGAACGTGTGCGGACGCGTCAGCGCCACCTGTGTAACCGCCGTCACGCGCGCGCCGCCCACCGCCTCGGTCCACCATCCGGCGAACGTGGTTCCCATGCGCGCGGGATCCGTCGGCAGGACATACGTCGTCCCCGTCACCTGCACTACCTGCGTGGCGACGCCGCCCACGCCGTCGTTCGGGTCGAACGTCACCAGGAAGCGGTTCGGCTCCCACCACTTGATGTCGTGCGTCGTCCCGTCCGGCCAGAACTCCGGTAACGCCCGCGAAGTGGGCACGCCGTCCCATCCCATCGAACCGTTCGGCACGTACGTGACGAGCGACGCATCCGTGCCACCGTATGCCGACGCGTCGTACGCGGGCGCGTTGCCCACGAAACGGATCGACCGCAGCAGGCTACAACCCGTGAACACGTTGGCGCCGAGCTCAGACACGCTCTCCGGCACCGTCAACTCCGTCATCGACGAGCAGTTCGCGAACGCGCGCGCCGGCAGCACGGCCAGCCCCGTCGGCAGCGCCATCTGCGAGAGATTCCCGCACCCCATGAACACCTCCTCGCCAAGGCTTGTGACGCCGGACGGTATGCCAGCCGCCGTCAGCGACGAGCATCCCTTGAACGCCCGTGCGCCGATTGCCGTGAGGCTCGGCGGCATCTCAACCGACACCAGCGACCAACAACCCTCGAACATTCCATCAACCATCCGATAGGGTGCGGTACCCTCGACATGCCGCCCCACCACCGCCGCGCTTGCGATCTGGCTGTACGTGTTCGGGAATATGTACCGTACGGTCGCCACATCCCCAGGCAAAGAGATCTCCCGCACACGCGTACAGCCACCAAATGCCGCCGCACCCACATTCGTGACGTTCCCCGGGATATCAACCCGAGCAAGAAGCGAGAGACCATAAAACGCTTTCTCTCCGATCCGCTCCAGCCCTTCAGGAAGCGCCAGCGCGGAAATGCCAGAGCATCCAGAAAACGCCGCATTTCCAACGGCGACGAGCCCCGTCGGGAACGCGAACGCCGACAGCTGTCGCAGATCCTTGAACGCCCTCGCCCCAATGTTCGTCACCGTGTCCGGGAGATTGAACGCCGCCATGTTCGTGCAACCCGCGAACGCATCCGCCGACACCTCCGCCAGATCCTCCGGCAACGTCAGGCTCGCCATCGACCCGCAACCCGCGAACAAACCCGGCACCATGGGACTCTCCTCTTCGTCCGAAACCGCCACCACGCTCTCTATCTTCCCGTATGCCGACGGGAAAAGCTCCGCTATCGGCGACAACCCCAGCGGCACCGTCACGCCAGCCAGCCTCCGGCACTCAATGAACGCCCCCGCGCCCACTTTCGTCACGCTGCACGGAATCGACGCCGAAAGCATCCGCCAACAGTTCGAGAACGCCACTTCGCCGATCTCGGCCACGCCGTCGGGAATCTCCACGGACATTAGCAGCGCGCAGTTGCCGAACGCGCCATCGCTGATCTCGCACAACGTCTCCGGCAACGACAACTCCTGCGCATACGTGCAGTTGCGGAACGCCTCGCGATCCACCGCTACCACGCCCTCCGGCAAGACGATTTCCTCGATTCCTGTGCAGTCCTTGAACGCCCGAGCGCCTACGAACCGCAGCGTCGATGGGAACGACACCGCCTCGATCTCGTACCTGCCCTCAAACGCACCCGCCGCAATTCCCCTCACACCTTCGGGAATACTGGGATAACGGGTATCTTGCCCCTTCGCTGAATCACCCGCGAAACCCAAACACCACCCCTGATACAGCACCAACCCGTTAGTCACCACCGTCTCCAACGTCGAGCACGCCTCAAACACATTCGTCCCAATCCGCACCACGCTTTCCGGTATGTCCATCGTCTCCAACGCCGTACAGCCAGCGAAGTAGTTGTCGGGGATTGCCCTCCGCCCATCAAGGAACACAATTTCCTTGATGTCCGGCGACGAGAACGCATCGGCAAAGGAATTCGGTGCGATCTTGGCCGGTATGGTGATGCGCACCACCCCACTGCACCCGGCAAACGCATTCTCACCAACATTAGTCACACTATTCGGAATCACAATCTCAGTAAGCCCGCTGCATCCGAAGAACGCATAAGACCCGATACTCGTCACACCGTCCGGTATCGTCACGCTTGTAAGATTCTCACAACCTCGTAGGGCATACGCACGTATGCTGGTCGTTCCTACCGGAAACACCAACTCGCCGCTCAAGGTCAAGTTGAGATTCCCATAATAGAGCGGATTGGACATGTCGTTGCCGAATGCAATATCCACCCATGCGGAAAGATCGCTGATATTTACTCTCACCAAATTAGAGCAATATGCAAATGCATCAGGACCAATGCTCGTGACGCTGTCAGGTATCGTCACGCTCGTAAGACTGCAACAACCGGAGAACGCATTTGCATTGATGTTCGTCACGCCATCCAAAATGACTACATTCATTATCAACTGATACGAAGATGGAAAAACGGATGACATACAATTAGTGCAGACATATTGCGGCACTGTTACATCCCTCAGCCCGCTGCAACCGTAGAACGCATAATTCCCGATGTTCGTAACACTGTTCGGTATCGTCACGCTCGTCAGGCCGCTGCAATCGTAGAACACATAATCTTCGAGGCTCGTCACGCCATCCGGGATCGTCACGCCCGTAAGAGCGCTGCAGCCGTAGAACGCAGAAAGCCCGATGCCACGAATGCCGGTCAGATTCAAATCGCCGGACAGAGAACCTATTGTTCCGACCGTCCAGCCGTCAACCAACTTTACTCCCGGAATCGTCGTCGTGTCGAAAAGAGAATCGTTGCAACCGGAGAACGCTTGATCCCCGATGCGCGTCACGCTGTCAGGTATCGTCACGCTCGTCAGGCTGCTGCAGTTGTAGAACGCACAATCCCCGATGCTCGTCACGCTGTCGGGGATCGTCACGCTCGTCAGTCCGTAGCAATTGTAGAACGCACAATCCCCGATGCTCGTCACGCTGTCGGGGATCGTCACGCTCGTCAGTCCGTAGCAATTGTAGAACGCACCATACCCGAGGACTGTCTCGCCGGTGATAACAACCTTTTTCAGCTTGGATGGAATGTTGCAGTACGCGTATGAACCGGACGAATAATATTGCAGCATAGGATCGACCCAATAGGACGACATGCCGAATATGTAACCGAAAAGCGAATCGGACGAACCACTGTTGCCGCGCCGCGCACCTACGAACGGCAGCGTGATCTCCTCAAGCCCGCTGCAATCGGAGAACGCCTCATTCCCAATGCTCGTCACGCTGTCCGGTATCGTCACACTTGTAAGCCCGCTGCAATCGGAGAACGCAGAAGGCCCGATGCTCGTCACGCTGTTCGGTATCGTCACGCTCGTAAGACCGCTGCAACCTAAGAACACCCTCTCCCCGATGCTCGTCACGCTGTCAGGTATCGTTATGCTCGTAAGGACGCTGCAATTGTAGAACGCACCATACCCGAGGACTGTCTCGTCGGTGATAACAACCTTTTTCAGCTTGGATGGAATGTTGCAGTACGCGTATGAACCGGACGAATAATATTGCAGCGTCCGCGTATCGCCCGAATAGTACGAGTACGACATGCCGAATATGTAACCGAAAAGCGAATCGGGCGAACCACTGTTGCCGCGCCGCGCACCTACGAACGGCAACGTGATCTCCTCAAGTCCGCTGCAATTGTAGAACGCAGAAGACCCGATGCTCGTCACGCTGTCCGGTATCGTCACGCTCGTAAGCCCGCTGCAATTGTAGAACGCAGAACTCCCGATGCTCGTCACGCTGTTCGGAATCGTCACGCTAGTAAGCCCGCTGCAACCGAAGAACGCATCATACCCGATGCTCGTCACGCTGTTCGGTATCGTCACGCTCGTAAGACCGCTGCAGCCGTAGAACGCATACGACTCGATGTTCGTCACACTGTTAGGTATCGTCACGCTCGTAAGACCGCAGCAGCCGTAGAACGCAGAATACCCGATGCTCGTCACACTGTCCGGCATCGTCACGCTCGTAAGACCGCAGCAGCCGTAGAACGCAGAATACCCGATGCTCGTCACACTGTCCGGCATCGTCACGCTCGTAAGACCGCTGCAATTGTAGAACGCCCAATCCCCGATGCTCGTCACGCTGTTCGGGATCGTCACGCTCGTCAGGCCGCCGCAACCGAAGAACGCAGAGAGCCCGATGTTCGTCACGCTGGAGGGGATTGTCACATCACCGTTGACGCCTTGAATAAGAGTCTTGCCGTCCTTTGATAGAAGCAACCCATTGATTGATGAATAATTCGCATTCCCAGTTGCAACTGTAATTGAGTTCAACCCGCTACAATTAGAGAACGCAGAAGACCCGATGCTCGTTACGCTGCTCGGTATCGTCACGCTCGCAAGGCCACCGCAACCGGAGAACGCAGAGAGCCCGATGTTCGTCACGCTGCTCGGGATCGTCACGCTACCACCACTCCCATAATAGCCATACAACACATTTCGAACAATGACGAACCCATTTTCATCGATCAGCCCGCTGCAACCGGAGAACGCAGAAGCCCCGATGCTCGTCACCGAGTCAGGAATCGTCACGCTCGTAAGACCGCTGCAATTGCAGAACGCCCCCTCCCCGATGCTCGTCACGCTGTCCGGGATCGTCACGCTCGTAAGACCGCTACAATTGTAGAACGCCCTCTCCCCGATGCTCGTAACGCCGTTGCCAATCGTCACGCTCGTAAGACCGCTGCAATTGTAGAACGCCCTCTCCCCGATGTTCGTCACGCCGTCCGGGATCGTCACACTTGTCAATCTTCTACAACCGTAGAACGCATAATACCCAATATTCGTCACGCTGTTCGGGATCGTCACGCTCGTAAGACCGCTGCAATAGTAGAACGCATCATACCCAATGCTCGTCACGCTGTCCGGTATCGTCACACTTGTAAGCCCGCTGCAATAGTAGAACGCAGAAGGCCCGATGCTCGTCACGGGCTTGCCGCCGAGCGCAGAAGGAATCGTCACGGCGCCAGTCGGCGATGGCGAAATGGCTGGAGTAGTCCCCCATTCAAAATTAGCCCCGTAAATCTCCGCCGTGTCGCCGTTGATGCGGTACGTCCACGTGTAGTCGCCGACCGTTTCCGTATCGGCCCACGCGCCAAACGCCACGGCCACCGCCGCGACCAACGCCAAATTGCGGACGGCTCGGCGAGCCGTCCCTACCGACATCATCAATTCCGTTTTCATTTCACGGTTCCTATCTTTGTCGAATTATCATATACCTCGTCAGGACAGAGGTCTTCTCCATTTGGCCACATGACCGTACCATGGTCGGCAATAACCTTGTCAAAGACACCATCCGCCCAAATTCCTGAAAGGCATTCGTAACCTTTGTACGGGTTGCAGTCGAACACACCATGCTCGCCATTTCGAAAAACTATGTCAAGGCGATAACCAGGTAATGCCACGACCTCTTTTACGCGATTCATCAACATGATAACCTCCTATCGGATTGGATCGACCCACACGACATCCTTGCCTTCCATGCAAAGTTTCCAGTTCAGCATGAGTTCTTCCGTACGCATGTCTATGAACGTCTGGGCGTTACGCAACTGCCGTCCAGGTATCTCACCTGCCAGCACTTCGCCTTCAGGAATAGAAAGCACACATTCATCATCGCCATACAATACATGGACGTGCGGCCGATTGTGGCGACCGTTCTTTTCTGGATACATGTAAAGAACCATGCCCAAAAATGCAGATACTCGTCCCATAAGGCATTTCTCCTTCTTGTTGACGCCGCATATTATACCAAAATCTCCGCCGTGTAGCCATTGATTTCATACGTCCACGTGTAGCCGCCGGCCGTTTCCGTATCGGCCCACGCGCCAATCGCCACGGCCACCGCCGCAACCATCATCATCAATTTTGTTTTCATTTCGCTAGTCCTTTCAATTGGCTATTTCTCCTTACGGCTCGGCGGGACGCCTCGCCCCACCATTTGGCTTCACGTCGCGACCTCCCAATGACCGACGTAGAACAACCTGCCGCCATACGTGTTGGCGAATACGCTAACGCTCTTAAGCCAACTCGTAGGGTCTTTGCGCTCAAGCATCAGCTTCTTGTCGTAAGATGTCGCCTCGCCGATATATTCTTTAAGTTCCAAAACGCCGTTAGAATACCAAAATCCGCCCCTCTGTGCAAGGCGGATTTTCAGGAAAGTGATTGTTCGTAATCATGACGCACCATGGCGATCCAGCGAATCCTTTATACCTTATTTATAAGCAGATATCGGCTCATGGAGGTTTCGTCCGTAAGCCCCAACCATCCTCGAATCAAGCCTCCCCCGTCCCCGCAACCAAATCCCCCCGTCCCCAAGACCATTCGACGGCGTCGTTATGGCGATTTGACGGCGTCATTATGGTGATTCGACGGCGTCATTATGGTGATTCGACGGCGTCGTTATGGTGATTCGACGGCGTCAAACTGCCTTGGGGACGGGGATGTTTGACTTATGGCTCCATTATAACCTGAATCATGGTAAGTTATGTGTGTTTGCACCAAAGGGAGATGCCCGTTTCGGCACAAAGGAGGGATGTTTTTATTGATTATAAACGCCGCCCTTTCTGTACGGCAATTCACCCAATTGGTAAAAACAGAAGACAGGTCTTGATAATTCGCAATACGCACCCATTATAACAAACTTTGTGACCTTTGTGTTCTTTGTGGCTAAAAAACTACGTCCCAACTGCCGAATTTAGGGTAAATTATAGCCTTCCACTGTCTCCCAAAAACAAATGCGGCTACGGTTGCTCGCCGAAACGCCTGCAGAGGCGCATAGTCCCAAAACCGTTACTCCGCGCAATTGGTCCGAACCGCAATATTACGTTACGGACCACGATATTACGTCGCGGATCGATTCCATCCGCTCCACCTACGTCAACCACTATGGTCAAAGTTAACAGCCCTCTGGTAAGCCGCCAAGATGGCGGCAAACTGCCTTCCTTCGCAGAAAGTTTTTCAAATTTCCAATATATGCTTCATATCCACGCAAAAGCAGTATCTGGCGCGGTATATTTGGATATATAGTGAAAACGACTATGCACATTTTGTCGATTTTCTGTCACACTTTTTGTGACAGAAAATCGACAGTTTGTGCAAGCGAATTTACCATTTAAACACAATTATCGCTAACTCATTGAGTATTTCCCACAATTAACGGCAAATTCAATTTTCTTTCTACGATGAAGTCGCTTGTATGAGCGCTTTTAGCAAGGAGGTTGAAGCTTCAACCTAAAAAACGAAGTTGAACTGCTTGTACGCACTTGATTTAGCCACAAAGAACACAAAGAGCACAAAGTTTCAAAAATACAGATTCTACTAAGAGATTCACCACTTTCACCTAAAAGGTGAAAATCGTGTATCATAAAGCTAACTCCATAATTTTCAAATCCCTGGCAATCCTCCCTTCCCTTTGTCTTCTTTGTGTTCTTTGTGGCTAAAAACCTACGCCCCAACTGCTGGATTGGGGCATCGCTTCTCCCTAGGATGGGGGGATTTTTGAGACCCACGGCGGTTTCAATCTCCCTGCGCTGGAGGGATTTTTGAGACCTACTCTGGTTTCGATCTCCCCTCACGGAGGGGATTTTTGAAACTCACTGAAAGTTTGACCTCCCATCGCTGAGGTTTTAACCTAAACGTCGCAGTTGAAGTCTCACACAGAGGCACAGAGACGCGCGACAAGCAACCCCGTCAGGATACGGCTGGGCAGCATGAAGGTCGAGAACATCCGCGAATGGGGCGCATGCTGGCTTGGCCTGCACCTCTGGGACCTCG
>CACZAK010000080.1 GCA_902779075.1 uncultured bacterium
CATGTTGAGCTCGGTCTTGTGGCTCTGCACCTTGATGCCGAGCGCGCGCACCTGGCTCTCGATGAACGGGTCGAGTTCCTCGACCACGAGCACGTGGCGCACGGTCTTCGCGAACTTCTTCACGAGCTCGGCCGGGAAGGGGTTCGTCCAGCCCAGCTTGAGGATGGTGAACTCGGGGAAGATTTCCTTCACGTACTGGTACGCGACGCCGCTCGTGATGATGCCGATCTGCTTCTTGCCCGGCTCGATGCGGTTGAACTTCGAACGGGACGCGGCGCGTGCCATCTCCTGTTCGCGCTTCTGCGCGGCGAGACGCTGGCCGCGCGCGAACGCCGGCACTGGAATCGTGTGCGTGATGTCCTTCTGGTAGGGAATCACCGGATGCGGCGCGGGATGGAAGTCGCCGAGGTCCACGAGCGAGCTTGAGTGCGACGTGCGCGTGGTGAGGCGGAGGAAGCACGGCACGCGGTACTTCTCGGACGTCTCGAAGGCCGCCTGCACCATGTCGTACGCCTCCTGGCTGTCGGAGGGCTCGAACATGGGCGCGCGGGCGAACTTCGCGATGTTGCGGTTGTCCTGCTCGTTCTGCGAGGAGTGCATGCCGGGGTCGTCGGCCGTGACCACCACCATGCCGCCCGTGGCGCCCACGTACGTGAACGTCATGAGCGGGTCCATCGCCACGTTCAGGCCCACGTGCTTCATGGCCGTGAGAGAACGCGCGCCGGCCATGGACGCGCCGATTGCGGTCTCCATGGCGACCTTCTCGTTCACGGCCCACTCGCACTTGACGGTGTCCTTGAACTTGGCGATGTTCTCGAGGATCTCCGTGGACGGTGTGCCGGGGTAGGCGCTCGCCACGATGCAACCGGCCTGCGCGGCGCCACGCGCCACGGCCTCGTTTGCGGACAGCAGGACTTTCTTCGCGCTCATCTTCTTGCTTTCTCGACTTCCCTCGGGACTACATCAGCGACTTGTAGAGCTTGGCGATCTGCGCCACCGTGCAGTCGCGCGGGTTGCCCGGACGGCACGCGTCCGCGTAGGCGCTCTCCGCGAGGAACTGCACGTCCTCCTTCTTCAGGACGCCCTTGAGGTCCGGCGGGATGCCCACGTCGGCGGAGAGCTTCTCGACCGCCGCGATCGCGGCCTTGCGCGCCTGGGCGAGCGTCATCTTCTCGACGCCCTTCACGCCCATCGCCTCGGCGATCTTGCGGTACTTCGCGCCCGTCGCGGGGGCGTTGAACTTCATCGCCGTGGGGAGGAGGATCGCGCACGCCTTGCCGTGCGGCATGTCGTAGAGCGCGGAGAGGCCGTGCGCCATCGAGTGGTCCACGCCGAGGCCCACGTTCGAGAAGCCCATGCCGGCGATGTACTGGCCGAGCGCCATGCCCTCGCGTCCGGACGGCTTGTTCGCCACGGCGTCGCGCAGGTGGAGCGAGATGAGGCGGTCGCCACGGCGTCGCGCAGGTGGAGCGAGATGAGGCGGATCGCCTCGAGGTGCATCATGTCCGTCATCGGGCACGCGGCCTTCGTGATGTAGCCCTCGATCGCGTGCGTGAGCGCGTCCATGCCCGTGAACGCCGTGAGGCCCTTGGGCATGGTCGCCATCATCTCGGGATCGACGAACGCCACGACGGGGATGTCGTGCGGATCGACGCACACGAACTTGCGCTTCTTCTCGACGTCCGTGATCACGTAGTTGATCGTGACCTCGGCGGCGGTGCCGGCCGTGGTCGGCACGGCGAGGATTGG
Organism: uncultured bacterium; assembly: GCA_902779075.1. The sequence goes on from CACZAK010000080.1 coordinate 1,750, forward strand.
CTTCGACGGGTTCTTCGTGGGGGCGACGCCCTCGAGCGAGCGGACGTCCGCGAACTTCGGGTTCGCGATGATGATGCCCACGGCCTTCGCGGTGTCCATGGAGGAGCCGCCGCCGATGGCGACGATGCAGTCGGCCTTCGCGGCCTTGAACGCCTTCACGCCGTTCTTCACGTTCGCGATCGTGGGGTTCGGCTTGATTTCGGAGTAGACCGCATACTTCACCTTCGCCTTGTCCAGCAGGTCGGTCACCTTCTTCGTGACGCCGAACTTGATCAGGTCGGGATCGGAGAAGACGATCGGCTTCTTGAGCCCGCGGTGCGCGAGTTCGTTGACGATTTCCTTCACGGCGCCCGCGCCGTGGTAGGACGTTTCATTCAGGTTGTCTCCGTTTCTGGTTGGAAAATCGGCGCATATTATACCACTAAAACGCGCCGTGTGCCATAACCCACTTGTAATTTCTGCGACACCGCACTTGCTTTTGGCCCCCGAGTTTGGTACACTTGGTACACTAACAAAAAACAAGGAGGCGAATGAAACTTGAACCGATCATAACGACACCGCTAGAGACGGATGCATATAAGATCAATATGCTCCAGGTCATTTTCTCGCAGTTCAGCAACGACCGTACAATCTGGGCTTTCAAATGCCGCAACAAAAACGTGAAGTTCACGGCGGAGATGATAGACGAGATCAAAGACCAGATAGACTGCTACTGCCGCCTGTCGTTCGCGGACGACGAAATCGAGTACCTCAGAAACGCCTTCACGTGGCTGAAGCCGAACTTCCTGGATTTCCTGAGATTCTGGCATCCCTGGCGGAACGAGATTTTCATCAACGAGGGCGACGCACAATCATATAACGACTGCGGGCTTGCCATTGAGTGCCGAGGTCCCCAGTTGGATGTCACTATGTACGAGATTCCGATTCTGGCAATCGTGAATGAAGTGTACTTTGCCTTCAAGTATGGCGGCGGGGCGAAGAACGAGGAGTTCAAGAGACGGACGACGGCGAAGTTCGAGGCTCTCAAGCGAGGAGAATATGACATCGGGGCGTTCTCTGAATTCGGCCTGCGCCGCCGCTACTCAAAGGAAATGCAGGACTGGCTGGTCAACTACATCGTGTCGGAGGGGATCCCGGGCTTTGTCGGGACTTCAAATGTCCATCTTGCCAAGAAGTACGGGGTAAAGGCCGTCGGTACTATGGCGCACGAGATGTTCCAGCTGATGCAGGGACACCACGAGTACAATCCTGCGTATTCCAACATGCTTGTGATGAAAGCGTGGGTAAAGGAGTATCAGACGGACAACGGCATAGCTTTGACGGACGCGATCACGACCGACTGCTTCCTCAAGGACTTCAACAAGACATACGCGACGCTGTTCAACGGTGTCCGCCACGATTCCGGCGATCCGATCGCGTGGGGCGAGAAGATGCTGGCGCACTTCCGAATGCTAGGCATCGACCCCATGACGAAAACGCTTCTGTTCTCCGACTCCCTGAATTTCGACAAGGCCACAGGGATCAAGAGGTATTTTGAAAATCGCTGCAAGGTGGCTTTCGGAATCGGAACGTACCTGTCGAATCCGCTTGACGATCCTCTCAACATCGTCCACAAGATGGTGGAGTGCAACGGGACCCCGGTGGCCAAGCTGTCAGATGTCGAGGGCAAGAACATGTGCCGCGACGAGGAGTACATATCCTACCTCCGCCGCTGCATCGACTGGCGGCTCGCGCATGAGAGCGGGATGTGACCCTGCGTCCTTAGCAGTTTCGTTCAGCATCGCGGTATTCCAGACGAGGAGAGTTGAAAATGGCAGAAAAGAAAGTCTTGGTGGTGGTTGACGTGCAAAATGACTTCGTGAAAGGCGGGGTTCTTCCATACGGGTTCCCCGCGCGCGACAACACTGGAGACATCGAGAAAGCGGTGAAGGAGGCCGTGGAAGGCGGCGATTACGTCTTTGCGACCCGCGACACCCACCATGCCGGCTACCACGACACGCTAGAGGGCCGGAAACTTCCGGTTGCCCACTGTATCGCCGGAACGAAGGGATGGGAGTTCGTACCGTGGTTGGAGGAGCTTTCGCACGGAAAAGTATTTGTCGTAGACAAGCCTACGTTCGGAAGCACCGGACTGGGGAAGATTATCATGGAGCAATGCGCCCGCGACGGCAATATGATCGGCGAGATCCGGATTGCTGGCTACATGACCAGTATCTGCGTCCTTGCAAACGCCGTCCTTCTCCGTGCACAGTTCCCGGACACGAGGATCTCCGTCATGTCCGGCCTTTGCGGCGACGTGGACGCGGAATCCCACCATGCGGCGTTGAAGGTGCTTGGGATGCAGCAGGTCGACGTGCTCTGATCAGGAGATTGAAAGGGAAAGGGATGTTGGCATGAATTGCGTGTTCTTCTGGAAGATAAGTAGCGGCGGTGCGCTCGACAAGGGATGCCTGAGCCAGTGGTTTCCGGGTGATTTCGCCGTCGAAGGCGAGATGTACAGCTGTGCCGAACAATACATGATGGCGGAAAAGGCCCGTGTGTTCGGCGACAGTGCGACACTGGGGAAAATCCTGGCGGCGGAAACGCCGCATGAGATCAAGAAACTCGGCCGCGAGGTAGCAGGCTTCGACGGATCCATCTGGGACGGGATGAAATTCGGCATCGTGGTGCGCGGCAACATGGCGAAGTTCTCGCAGAATGAAAAACTGCGGGATTTTCTGGTCGGAACCGCCGACGCCACCCTCGTCGAGGCCAGTCCGAAGGACAGGGTGTGGGGCGTGGGCCTTGAGGAGACAGACCGGCGCATCCTGTATCCCGACCTGTGGCAGGGCGAGAATCTTCTCGGAAAGGCGCTCATGAAGGTGCGAGAAGAGATTCTCGGCACGAATGAGGCGCAGGGCGTCTGCGCCAGTCCGACGGAGGAATTTCGCCTGGGTGCGGAATCGGTGGTTGACATCGACGCCCTGCGAATGAAATCTTGAGATTGAATACACCCTCTAGACAAGGAAAGAAGGAAAAACCGATGAAAAAGAACTACACTTTTGACGAACTGTTCGACATGGGGATCAAGTTTCACCACTACACGAACACAGCATACCCGCTGAGGGTGAATTCGCTGGCGCACTACGAACTCCACGATGCCGGAGACGTCAGGAGGGTCGTCGAGGCCAACGTCAAGGCACAGCGCGAGCTCAACCTCTACGTCCATGTGCCATACTGCAAGACGCGTTGCAGGTTCTGCGAATACGTCGTCATGGACGACCCCAACGAAGTGCCGCAGGACAAGTACGTGGACTACCTCCTGCGCGAAATCGAGATGTACCGCGAAATGGCGGGGGACATCCCCATCGTGGGCTACGACCTCGGCGGCGGCACGCCGATGTACCTAACGCCCGGCAACATCAAGCGCATCACCGAGGGCATCAGGCAGTTCAACCTCACGCCCGGCATCACGTTCAGCATCGAGACAACGCCCGTGATTGCCGCAAAGGAAGCGGAGAAAATCGCCGCCGCAAAGGCATTGGGCTACGACAGGATCTCGATGGGGTTCCAGACGGTTTCCGCCAGCCTCCTCGAATCGCTCGGACGCGAGGGCAGCAAGTCTATCTATGAACAGGCCGTCAAGAACATCCGGCTCGCGGGCTACACCCGCCTGAATATCGACCTGATGTACGGATTCCTCAACCAGAGCGACGACGACTTCGCCAACACCGTCAAGTACACCATCGCGATGAATCCGGAGTACGTCACCTTGTACCGAAACCGCTACAAGGGCACGAAACTGGAGAAGGAGTCGCAGGGGGTCAGCCTTTTCAAGGCCAACCGCCAGTATGAGATCGCCTACACGCTTCTCAAGGCGGCGGGCTACGACGCCAACGTCGGGAAAAACACCTTCAGCCGCGTTCCGGGCGATCTAGGCACGTCCGACTACCTGACCACAAGAGTCGTCAACGCCACATCGTACATCGGGATGGGCCTGGGCGCGCAGTCGTTTGTCGGCAACTACCTGGCGTACAACCTCGGTTGCGACAGCCACAGGACGGACAAGTATTTCGCCGCCGTCGACCGGGGCGAACTGCCCATCAACGACATCGCCGACATGCCGCTTGAAGAGGTCAGGGCAAAGGCGGTGTCGGTGATGTTCTACTTCGGATTCATCTCCATGAAGAGCTACAAGGCGCGGTTCGGCGAAGATTTCAGAGAGGTGTTCAAAGGCGAAATCAAGTACCTGCAGGACAACATGCTGATGGAATACGTCGATGACGACACCTTCATGCTCACGGAATACGGTTCGCACCACATCTACGGCATCATCCCGCTGTTCTACAGCCAGAGATCCAAGGAGGAGATGTTCGACATGGCGCGACGGATTCTCAACCCCGAAAAGGGCGAGAGCATCTACCTGGAGAAATACGACCGCAAGCAGTACGATGCGCCGTCGGTGGCTGCCGATGTAGTTGTGCTCTCCGCCGACCGCAAGAACATCGTTCTCATCACTCGCGGCAACCATCCTTTTGCCAACTCCCTCGCCTTGCCGGGCGGCTTCTACACCCCCGGCGACGACACAATAGAAAACTGCGCCGTCCGCGAACTTAACGAAGAGACCGGATTGGATGTCGACGCCGCCGACCTTAGGCTGGTGAAAGTGTCGAGCGGCAGGAACCGCGACCCGCGCGGCTGGATTGTCTCAGTGGCATACATGGCCGTCCTGAAGAGCGACGCCGTGCCCCTCGCGGATTCCGACGCGATCATGTGCAAGTGGTATTCCGTGGCGGATCTGGACAAGCTCCAGCTGGCGTTTGACCATAGGGCGATAATCAAAAAGGCGATGGAGGCGATTGCGTAGCATTTGTCAGTCTTGACAACGGGAAACGTTCTGATCTGATTTGTGACCCATGCAGGCGGGGAACCGCCACAGAAAGATGCAGCAGCATTTGCCGCAAACGCAGGATTTCGAGCCGTCGCCGGACTTTGCACGGCTTGACCCCGGCGAAGTCCGCATAGAAAACGTCAACGAATACCTGTCGGATATGGCGAAGACGTTCCCGGACAAAGCCTGGTTCATCGGATACATCAAGCCGGAAATAGACACGATAGTCGATTTTGGCGGAGGTACCGGGGATTTCTGCAAATACATCGCAGAACAGGCCGCATATTCAGGCCGTAGTTTCAAATTTGTCGTAATAGACAACAATGAATCTTTTGCAGCTTCTGCCCGTGAAAAAGGATACTTGGCATTTGCGAATCTATCCGACATGCTCACGTCGCAAGAAGTGCCGCTTGACAACGCGCTTCTCGTAATGTCATCGGTAATACATGAGATATATTCATATGCAAAACATCCTTGGGAGATCGGCATTTTCTGGGCGGATGTGCGCGAATGTGATTTCAAGCAAATCGCCATCCGCGACATGAATCCTTGTTGCGAAGATTCTGCCGACGTACCGACTGATGACATCGTCTGGGTTTACGAGAACGTATTGAAAGCCCCTACGCTGACGGTAAACGGCACGAAAGTATCGGACATTCTCCACGATTTCGAAAATGTATGGGGTGCAATCTGCGATTGTGCAAATGCAAATGTCAACATCCGGAATCTCATGCATTTTCTTTTCAAATACCGCTACGTGCGGAACTGGCGCCACGAATTATATGAAAACTACTTTCCTTTGACGCAGAATGCGCTTGAATCGATCTTGACAGGCTTGGGCTACAGGCTGGTGCGGAAAGATTCGACAAAACTCCGCTTTTATGACAAGGCATGGGCAAGAGACTTTCACCTTGACTGTCTGGATGGCAGGGAACACCGGTTGAAGTTTCGGAACTGGCTTTACACGCTCAACACGCATGTCAAGTGGTTAGCCGAAAAATAAGTCGCGGCCCGCCGTGCCTTCAGGCATACCGTTGGAGAATATGCTATACTATGCGCATGACTATTGGCACATTCAGAGGCGCGACGCTCGACTCGCGCAAGGTCAAGCCGGGCATGCTGTTCGTCGCTGTGAAGGGCGAACGCGTGGACGGACACGACTTCATCCCACAAGCCCTCGCGGACGGCGCGGCGGGAATCATCGACGGACGAGAGGAGCTCGCGCGCGTCGCCGCCGAGTACCGTCGCACGCTGAAGGCGAAGGTGATCGGTATCACAGGCAGCGCGGGCAAGACGACCACGAAGGAACTCGTGGCCGCGTTCCTCCGCGCGGGCGGTTTCCGCGTACACGCGACTGCGGGCAACTTCAACAACGACCTCGGCCTGCCGCTCACGATCCTCAACTGTCCCGAAGACGCGGAGTTTCTCGTGGTCGAGATGGGCACGAACCATCCCGGCGAAATCGCCTACCTCGTGGACATCGCGCGCCCTGACGCGGGCGTGATCTCGTCCATAGGCACGGCGCACATCGAGTACTTCAAGACGCAGGACGGCATTGCGGACGAGAAGGGCACGCTCTTCGCGAGGTTGCCGCCGGACGGCTTCGCGGTGGTGGGCGTGAACAACGACCGCTATGAACGCCTGCGCGCGATGAGCGCCGCACGGGTGGTCGCGGTCGATCCATCCGATGCAGCGGGCGCGCGGATTGCCGAAGCGCTCGCGGTGCGTCTCCCCGGCGCGCACAACGTCTCCAACGCGCGTCTTGCGGCCGCGTGCGCGGGCGAATTCGGCGTTTCGCTGGAGCGTTGCATTGCGGCGCTTGAAGATTTCGCGCTGCCGGGCGACCGCTGGCGAGTGATAGAGAAGGACGGCGTCACGTACGTGAACGACTGCTACAACGCTAACCCCACGTCGATGATCGCCGCGCTTGAGACGTTTGCAGCGATAACGTGTGCGGGTCGACGCGTGGCCGTGCTGGGCGACATGTTCGAGCTGGGCGATCGCAAGGAGGCATTCCACGAGCAAGTGCTCAAGCGCGCTGCGGAACTTTCGATCGACGCGGTCTTCGCGGTGGGCGAGGCGATGGCCTCGGCGTGTGCGGCGGTCGCGGGGCGACCGCCCTACCGGGTGGCGGAAAATGTCGGGGTGGCGGGCGTCTCGCCCGCAAACTTCGCGGATGTCCCATCCGCGAAAGAAGCCCTCGCCACCTACCTTCGCTCTGGCGACGCCGTGCTGCTCAAGGCATCGCACGGCATGCACCTGGAGGCAATACTCGCATGAACGCGCTCGTGTTAGGCGCGGGGAAGAGCGGTGCGGCCGCTGCGGCGCTCTTGGGCCGCGACGGCGCGGACGTGCGCGTGCTCGACGGCGACGATGCCTATCCCGACGGCACGTGGGATCTCGCGGTGACGAGTCCGGGCGTGCCTCTCACGCACCCTTGGCAGGTTGCGGCGCGTGCGGCGGGTGTGCCGGTGATCAGCGAGCTTGAACTCGGCGCGCGGCACTTCGCGGGGAAGATGCTCGCGGTTACGGGATCGAAGGGGAAGAGCTCCGTGGTGAAGCTCGTTGCCGATGGACTCAACGCGGCTGGCATTTCCGCCGTCGCGTGCGGCAACTACGGCACGCCGCTCTGCGAGGTGGCACTGATGGAGCCGCAGCCTGCGTGGGCCGTGGTGGAGGTGTCGAGCTTCCAGATGGAGACCACGCACCCCGAGAATTTCCGTCCTGTCGCGGCCGCGATCCTCAATCTGCAGGAGGATCATCTCGACCGACACGGCAGCGTGGAGGCCTATCACGCGCTCAAGCGCAAGATGCTCGAAGGGGCCGCGCGCGCCGTCGCCGCGGCGCGCGCGTGGGACGACTGCCTCGCGGGCTCATATTTCGACAACGAGGTTCTCCGACCCAACGGCGAGGTCGCGGCGGCGCTTTTGGACGCCGCCGGACTGCCGCGAGACGCCATCGCGCGCGCCTTCGCGAACTTCGTCCCGCTCGCACACCGAATGCAAAAAGTGGCGGAAATAAAGGGAATTTCGTACATCGACGACTCGAAAGCCACGTCGCTCGCGGCGCTTGCGGCGGGCGTGCGGATGGCACAAGATGGGCGTGCGGAGCCGTCGGTGCGTCTGATTGCCGGCGGACTCGCAAAAGGGGATTCTCCAAATTCTGTAATTCCGTACTTGCGTTCCGGGGTCAAAAAAGTGTATCTTATAGGGCGTTGCGCAGACCAGCTCTTCGAAGCGTGGCGGGAAACCGTCCCGTGCGAGATCTGCGGGACGCTCGGCCGGGCGGTCGAGAGGTCCCGGCGCGATGCGCGTGCGGGCGAGGTAGTGCTCCTCTCTCCCGGCGCGGCGAGTTTCGATCAATTTAACAGTTACGGGGCCCGCGGCGATGCATTCGCCTCCTTCGTTCGTGCGGAGGGGGCAGGCGGCGAGGCGGAAACCACAAAACGAGGAATAAAAAAATGAAGGCGCAAAAGCTCGGACTGGTTCTGGGTATCAATATGGCTGCGGCCTGCTTGGTGATGCAGGGCTGCAAGGCGACGAGGCCGGGGAAACCCGCTCCGCGGTCGTCGCAGGTCGATCAAACAATTACGGTCATCTCTATGCCGGATGCACGCAAGTCTCCGGTCGTAGCTCCTGTTGCGGAGCCGCTGGAGGTCCAGCAGCCGGAGCAGCCGGTTGCCGTCGTTACCGAATTGCCGCCGCCCCCGCCCGAGCCTGCTCCCGTCGTAGTTACGCCCGCCGCGCCGGCGCCCGTCGTCGTGCCGGTGGCCAAGACCCAGTCGTCAGTGCGCGAGATCAAGCCGTTGCCTCCGCCTCCTCCCAAGACGCCGAAGCCGAAGGCTAAGCCGGCTGCCAAGCCTGCCACCGCGCTGGTTGCTGCGCCTGCCGAGTATGTTGTCAAGTCAGGCGATACGCTCTTCCTCATCAGCAAGCGGACGAATTATCGCCAGTCTGCAATCTTGGCCGCGAATCCCGGGATGGATCCCAAGCGCCTTCGCATTGGGCAGAAAATCAAGATGCCTGGGGCGGTTGCCGCCGCACCGGCCGTTGCCAAGGTCGCTGCGCCCGAGGCCAAGCCTGCGGACAAGGGCAGTGACGGCAAGGTAGTGCAGGCCGCCGCTCCGTCGCCGGCCGCCGCGAACACGACTGCACCCGTCAAGACGAAGAATGCGTTCGTCGCGTACGAAGGGCCTACGAAGGATTATGTGGTGAAGAGCGGGGAATCGCTCGGCAAGATCGCCAGCGAGTATGGCATCTCCATCCGCGCTCTCAAGGCGCTCAACGGACTTCAGGCTAATCAGCTGCGAGCGGGACAGAAACTGAAGGTTCCGACCGAGAAACAGACCGCCCCGGTGAACAAGGATCCAGCTGCAAAGGCGGAGAAGCCCGCGACGGGCGTAGCACCTGAAGCGGGGGGGCAGCCTGCTGCTGACGCGAAGCCCGCAGAGCCGAAGCCTGCTGCGGAAACTAAGCCTGTTGAGGCGAAGTCAGTGGAGAAGAAGCCCGTAGAGAAGAAAGTAGAGAAGAAGCTCGTCACAGAGGCGACAGTCGAGAAGAAGCCTGCTGCCGAGGCTAAGCCTGCCGCTGAAGCTAAGCCTGCCGCTGAGGCTAAACCTGTTGAGGTGGCGAAGCCCGTAGCGGAAGTTGCCCCCGTGCCTCCGGCTCCGGTGGAGACACCGGCCCTGCCCACTTACAAGGTGAAGGAGGGCGACGATCTCGTCTCCATCGCTATTGCCTACGGCATCAGCCCGAGCGCGCTCATGGACATCAATGACCTCAAGCCGACGGACGAGGTCAAGCCCGGCCAGATCCTGAAGCTTCCGGCTAACGCCAAGTCGAACGTCCAGTAAGGCGGTCGTGCGCTGGACGCTGACAGTTCTGGGTGTTTCGGTTCTCGTACTTCTGGGCCTCGGTTTTACGCTGCTGGCGTCCGCCGGCGAGGAGACGGGCCGCGCGCTGTACCACAGCGCATACTACTTCTTCACGCATCAAGCCGTATGGCTGGGCGTGGCGATGGCCTTCTTGCTAGTGGCGGCGTTCTTCGACTACCACAACTGGCGGCGCTATCCCTACCTGACGGTCTGTGTCTATGTAGTCATCGTTGGACTGATGGCCGCAGTGCTGCTGGCGCCTGAGACGAAGGGCTCGCACCGCTGGCTGCGTCTGGTCGGATCCGTGCGCCTCCAGCCAAGCGAGCTGGGAAAGATATTCGTCGTAATCTCCACCGCCGTCTTCCTCGACTGGGCCGGCTGGCGCATCGAGAAGTTCTGGAAAGGTTCCGTGCCGGCGGTGATGATCGTAGGCGTGCTGATGGGGCTTGCCGTAGTCGAGCCGGACTTCGGCGCGACGATGGTCATCGGCCTTGCCGGTGGTACGCTCTGCCTGATTGGCGGCATGCGCATACTCCATATCGTCCTGATGGGCGGCGGTGCCCTGGTGGCCGTCGGTACGCTGCTGGCGTTCAACCCGAACCGCATGCGCCGTTTGGCCGCATGGCTTCCGGAGCCGATTCTCACGTGGCTGGGACTGCCGCCGCCGACGGGGGATGACCCTGCGGCGTACCAGCTCAGCCAGGCGCTTGTCGCCATCAGCCACGGCGGGTTGTTCGGCGTGGGCTACACTAAGTCGATGCAGAAGAAGTTCTATCTGCCCGAAGCCCACACTGACTTCATTTTCGCCATTGGCGCTGAGGAGCTGGGGCTGGTCTTCTCGCTTCTGCTCCTGACGGTGTTCACGGTGTTCTTCATCTGCGGTATCCGAATTGCGCAGCGCGCGCCGGACCGCCTCGGCCGGTTGCTCGCCTTCGGCATGACGTTCCTCGTGTTCTTCCAGGTGCTGTTCAACATCGGCGTCGTCACGGGCTGCCTGCCCACGAAGGGACTTGCCCTGCCGTTCATCAGCTACGGAGGCACGAACCTCATGACGTCGATGATCGCAGTGGGCATCCTTTTCAACATCGGACGACAAATTGAGTTGCCAAAACCGCGTCCGAGGAGTACAATATCACCCGTTTTTTCTTAACCAATCAAGGAACAAGCAATGTCTCGTGTCTATAATTTCTCGGCCGGTCCGGCCGTGTTGCCCCTTGAGGTCCTGCAGAACGCGCAGGCCGACCTCGTGGATTACAAGGGCTGCGGAATGTCCGTGATGGAGATGTCCCACCGCGGCAAGGACTACGACGCCATCCACCAGGAGGCCATCGCCACGTTCAAGGAGCTCTGCGGCCTGGGCGACGACTGGTCGGTGTGCTTCATTCAGGGCGGCGCGTCGATGCAGTTCGCGATGATCCCGATGAACTTCCTCGGCGCGGGACAGTCCGCCGACTACGCCAACCAGGGTACATGGTCGAACAAGGCGCTCAAGCAGGCTCAGATGATCGGCAACGTGAACGTGGTGGCGAACTGCCAGAAGGACATTCCCACGCGCATGCCTGCGAACGACGAGTTCAAGTGGACCGCAGGCGCGGCGTACAGCCACATCTGCACGAACGAGACGATTTCGGGTGCCGAGCTGAAGGTGATCCCGGACTCCGGCTCGCCGCTCATCGGCGACATGTCGAGCGACATCCTCTCCTGCGAGCGCGACTACTCGAAGTTCACGATGTTCTACGCGGGCGCGCAGAAGAACCTCGGGCCTTCCGGCATGGCAGTGGTGGCAATCCGCAAGGAATTCGCGGAGAAGGGCTCCACTACGATCCCCACGATGTTGCAGTACCGCACCTACGTGGACGAGAACTCGCTCTACAACACGCCGCCCACCTGGGGCATCTACATCTTCGGCGAGGTAATGAAGTGGGTTAAGAAGATGGGCAAGGAGAACCTCTTCAAGCTCAACGCCGAGAAGGCGAAGAAGATCTACGACGTGATCGACGGCTCGGGCTTCTACCGCGGCACGGCACTGAAGGAATACCGTTCCAACATGAACGTCACGTGGCGCCTGCCCACCGAGGAGCTGGAGGCCCAGTTCATTAAGGAGGCCACCGCCGCCGGCATGAAGTCGCTGAAGGGACACCGCTCCGTGGGCGGTATCCGTGCGTCGATCTACAATGCCTTCCCGATGGCCGGCGTGGACTGCCTCGTCGACTTCATGAAGGAGTTCGAGAAGAAGAACGGCTAATCCGCCGCCGCGCGGATTAAAACACCCGGTTGCAGATTTCCGCCGCGCTGTTAAGGCAGCTGCGGTGGTCGCTGGGTGTTTTTGCCACGGGGAAGCGGATGCCCGCGAAGTCGAGCTTGTGGTGGTTTGCCCCTGAGACGTAGCGGAAGCCGAGTTTCTCCAACGCTGCGATCGTTGCGTCGTCGATGAAGGTTCCGGCGTCCTTCATGATCTGCTTCACCTCGTCGCGACGGCGCGCGAGTTCGCCCGTGACGGCGTTCTCGCAGAGAATCGCCTCGAGGATGCGCGCGCGGCGGTCGCGTCCACCCGCGTCTGCCGCGCGTTGCGCGTCCGCGAGCGCCTCCAGCAGGTGCTCGCGTACCTCGCCGGGAAACTTTTCGGAGAAGCTTTCGGGCTTGTCCAGCAGCACGGTGGAGGAGAGCGAGGTGCGCTGTGCCTCGACTAGCAGTTCCTGGAGGCGCGCGATCTCGCGGGCCTTTGCGGCTGCATCTTCCAGCATCGCCTCGTCCACTTTCGGCGCGGCGCGTTCGGCGTCGAGCGTAGCTTTCGTCTGGGCAAGCTCTCCCCGTACCTGCGCAAGTTCTTCCTGCGCCCGCGCTAGTTCTTCCTGTGCCCTTGCGAGTTCGTCCTTTGCCTCGGCAGCGTCTATGGCGAGGGCATCGATCACAGCCTGTTTCTCTTCAAGTTCGGCGTTGAGGGCGTCGCGCTCAGAGGCGAAGGCGTCCTCGGCCTGCTCGGCACGCACGCGGGAGATCGTTGCTGGTGTTACGACTGTGGTGCGTGGAGGTTTCTTCCGTGGCGACGCGCCTGTGCCGAGAAGGGAGGAGAAGTAGTCGGTGGAGTTTGCGGATTCCGCAAGTTTTCGGTCTTCAGGCGCGGGCGGCGGCTCTGGTGGCGGTTCGGGTTCGGCGGGACGGAACTTTTTGAGCTGCGATAAGTCGGAAAATGTCTTTGCCATGGCGGGTTCCTCAGGTGCGGTTCTTCCGGGCATAATGAAAGTAGAGCGCGAGGTCGGTCGCGACAAGCGCCGTATCGGCCAGGTACACCCAAGTCACCCAGCTTCGGTCACTGATGAGGTGACTCGCGATGCCAAAGAGGTACCCTACGATCACGATGATCTCAAACATCGGGCTTTTGCCGTCGACGCGCTTTGCGCGGAGGGTCTTGGCGATCGCGAACGGCCAGGAAAAGCCGAAGCAGAAGAGCATCGCGAATTCTAGAATGCGTGGAAGGGTGTCGGGATTCATCTTGTCTGTGGCTTGCCTTTCGCCTTTAGCGGCTTGACGACTATGGCGATGGGGTCGGCCGGGCAGTTGCTTTCGCAAGCGCCGCAGCCGCGGCATTTCTTCTCGTCGATGACGGGACAGCTCACACCGTCGTGTTCCTCCACCTTGACGGCCTTGTAGGGACAGTATTCGTCGCAAACGACGCAATACTCGTGGTTCTCCCACGCGAGGCACTTCTTGCGGTCAATCACGGCGATGCCGATCGGGGTCGCGTGTTTATGCTCCACAGTGAGCGGACGCAGCGCGCCCGTGGGGCACACCTGCGTGCAGGCGACGCAGTCCTGGAAGCAGTACTGCTCCTGGTCGGCGTTGCGGCTACGCAGCTGGAGCGCGGGCGTGAACAGGCCCTCGATGCCGCTGTCACCCAGGTCGGGCTGAATCAACTGGTAAGGACATGCCTTCATGCAGTTGCCGCACCGTGCGCAGAGTGCGTTGAAGCGCTCCAGATCGGCTCCGGGCGGACGGATGGCGTCGCGTCCCTTCGCGCCGACCGCATGCCGCACGGCGATGCTCGCGGCGGCTGCGGGGATGGCCGCCAGCACGGTACGGCGCGTGGCTCCGACGACGGAGAGGGCGGACTGCTCCGGCGTGCCGTCCGCAGTCTTAGCCTTGCGGCGGCAGAGCTGCGCAATCGTCTCCTGCAGGCCGCCGAGCGGACACAGCCGGTGGCACCAGATGTTCGGCACGGCGATGCTTGCGAGGAGAACCAGCACGAACCCGATGCCCGTACCGGCCGAGGCGATTGCAAGCGGCTCGCGCCAGGCGGCGAAGAAGCCGTTGAAGATGCACAGCGGGTCACACCAGATTAGGAGCGGATAGCCGCAGGCCGCCGACACGGCAATCACGAGCGCGAGCGCCTTGTTGACCATGGGCACGCGCCGGACGAGCCCCTTGCCCCACGGATTCAGTTTCCCGGCCGTCTCCGAGAGGAAGCCCATCGGGCAGAGGTGCCAGCAGAAGAACCTCCCTTTGAATGCGGCGAGCACTAGGAGCGGGATGCCGAGCAGCATGAGCCAGCCCAGCCACGCCCGCGTCGCCAACGCGCCGAAGAGGCTCAGGATCGGACTGAGACGCGGAAGGATCGAGGCGAGTTCGGGGTGTGATTCGGGGACGTACCCCAACGCGAGGACTGCGGCGGCCGCTGCAATCAGCAGTCGCCAGATGTTGCGCCTCAACCACTTCATGGCGGCTTTCATCCTTAAACCTCGACGCGCTCGACGTCAATCTTCGAGAGATCGGCGCAACCAACGCCTAGTTCGGCCGCAAGCTTGATGTGCGGCACGTCCTCGGGGGTCTTCTTGAAGAGCGAGGCGGCGTATGTATCGGCAGCGACGGGATCTGTGGCGAAGATGATCTCGTGGGGATGCGCCAGCTTGCCGGGACCCTGCGGGCCGTGGTCGAGCATGATGCGCGTCGCGTCGATCACGATGAGTGTGGGTTTGAGGAAGGTGCTGAAGTCGGCGATGCACTGGTGGAGCCCGTTGCGGTGCCACGACCGGCGCGTCTTGTTGTCCACCGCGCCCATCCAGTTCTTCATCGAGAGGGTGAGCGTGGCGCCGCTGTGGTGCTTGGCAACGGGCATGTTCACGAGGCAGTCCGCCTCGATGAGGTCGCGCGTGACCTTGGCCTTCTGGCAGATTTTCCCCTTGGGCACGTCCACTTCCTTGTATTCGGCGGGCTTGGGACGGTAGAGTTTCGCCGAAGTCCCCTCAATCGCGTCGTTCGCGCCGCTGACCTTGAAAGTCATCTTCTCGGGCTGGCACGTGTTCTCGGGGATGAGGATCTGCTTCACCTTGCAGGTCTCCGCGCCCTTGATGACGGCGCGCAGGATGTCGGGGTGCGTGTTGCCGCCCTGTTCGGGGGTGGAGTTCCAGGCGAGGTTCGGCTTGAGCGCCACTTTGGCTCCGGGCTTGAAGAACTTGTCCCATCCGCCCATCTTCGCCATGCCGGCCTCGACCATCTTTGCGAGGTTCGTGCCGTGCACGACGACGATCTTCGTCTTTTTTTCGTCCGCCAGCGTTTCCGCTGGCACGATTGCCGCTGCCGCCACGGCGGCTCCGGCCTTGAGGAACGTGCGCCGCTTGAGGTTGGCGGGCTTGCTAGTGACTTTGCTGTTTTTACTTTTCATGTTAAATCTCCTTGGAGCGAATGGCGAACAGTATACCATAAAATTCCGCGTAAGCGGTCAGTGAAATGCAGGCGTGACCATGTTGGCAACGCAACTGCTTCTATTAAAGGATACGCGCGCGCGTCCTTAGAATCGATTGCACGTGATTCCGCGCCGTAATCTCACGCAGAGGCGCGGAAATACAAGGCCGACCCGAACAGTAGTATTACGGCATCGCTAAATCCGTCAAGGAAGAGCTTCCAATCACTGTCTGTGATCCGTGACACCTAGGTGTCAGGGGTTGTGACACCTAGGTGTCACTGGGTATGACACCTAGGTGTCATAGGTTGTGACACCTAGGTGTCACAAATCGGCGCTCTAAAGGTCATAACAAACAGGAAAGCAGTTCAAGGGCAAAGCATGGGAAATAAACCTAAATCGAAGTTGGATTTCAGTTTTTAGCCACAAAGAACGCAAAGGTCGCAAAGTGCATTACAAAGGGGGAATTGGGAATGGGGAATTGGGAATTGGGGAGTGGGGAATGGGGAATGGGGAATTGGGAATGGGGGGATTGCGAATAATCCAGACCTATAACTTCATTGTGAATTCTCTTAGTTACTTTCGCTCTATTGGGAGTTTCGGAGTTTTGGAGGATGGGAGAAGTTGTAACTCTCCTTATCTCCGAGGCTCCCAATCTCCCAATAGCGAAAGCAATCAAAGTTATCCTCGTGCTCATTCCTACGTGAAGTGTAGGCAGCGGGCTACACGGCCAAAAATGGATACGCAGATGAGTGACCGAATACGACCGAATACTTGGCAACACGTTTTGCAATTGCGCTCTACGCGGCGATGTGGTAGAATACCGGCATGATAAAAAAGAGCTCCCAGAACGGTGTGAAACTGTCGGCGCTTCCGATGGGTAACAGCAACTGGGCGAGGTGTCTCGCCGAGCCGCTTGAGCAAATAATCCACGCGAAAACCTGAGAGTTCCATTGATATCTCTATAAAAAATTGAGAAAGGAGTTGATGACATGGGCGATTCAAATTGGATGGAGCATTTTCATCCACAAGTCCCCGGCGATGACGAGTGGTTGGAGGGGATGCGCTGCCTGTATGGATCCGGCGAAGATGGACACGTGCCGGACTTCGAAGGCGCCCGTGAGCATTTCATGAATGGCGTGAAGCTGGGAAACCTTTCGTGCGTATATAAGATGGCGACGCTTTGCGAGGACGATGTCGAAGACCCGCAGCGATTTGCCAAAGGCCGTGACTGGCGCGCGAAGGCGATGGCGTTGGAACGCAAGGAGCAGGACTGGATGGACTGGACTTGGGAACGTACGGTTTTGCAGTTTGGCGACTATTCGCAGATAAGGCAATTCTATGAAGAACTTGGAAAGGAGGCATGTGCCCCAAAATGAAATTTATCAGATTTGGCGACTTGAAGGCTCTTAAGCAAAGGCATTACGAGAAAATCCCGGACGCTTCGGAGTATGCGAATGCCCCGCCACGTCAAAGGGGTTTCTTCGCCTTAAGCCTACGGTAAGCAACGGGCATTACGTGGCAACGCCAAGGCAAGCCTTTTCGGTGGCCCGAATTGCCCCAACGCGGAAATCACCATCGAGGGCATGTATGAGACATTTTTTGACGAGGATGACATCAAGAAAATCACGTGATTGATATCGAATGATGATCCTGAAGAGAAAGCGGCAAGAATGAAACGAATTAAGCGAGGAATGAAGTTTGTCCGTTTTGGTGACATGAAGGCGTTTGAGCAGAAACTCCACAGAGCATGTCCGAACATCGATCAGTCGCCACATCGTCCGCCAAGGCGAAAAGGGTTCTTTGCTTTCCCGTATGCATTCTTCGACCGATTTTACATCATTTGCCGACCGGCGAGCGAAATCCATTCCCAGATGTCGTATCTACGGGATGGGCACGGGCGAAAGATGACAGATACGGCCTTGTGGGAACTTTCAAAGACGGAATATGAACGCAATACAATAAACGGTCGAATGGAACCTAAGGCAATCCAAAAGATGATGGACAACGAGCTCTTGAGGAGCCTGAATCTCCCGAAGCAACCGATTGTCCGCGAGAAGAAGCCTTCGTGGGTATGCGTCATGGCAGACCCGACCCATCCTCCGCGCATTGCCATCGACGGGGGACTAAGTCGTCACTCAAAAATAACTTGAACACTAAACGACATTCCGAACTCCGATCCGTGCTATAATATGGGGCATGGAAACTACAGAAAAGACGGTTGG
>CACZAK010000081.1 GCA_902779075.1 uncultured bacterium
CGAGCGTCTTTGCGGAGCGCTTTGCCTTGTGCGGAGCATTTGCTCACCGTTGGTGCGCGACAGGGCGCGCACGGCAGAACTGCTGGCGCACACACCAAAGGCAGGTCATTGCTGAACCATTGACGGGGGGCTTCGGCTCGCCGAGGACGGCTCGCCCCACCTTGTGGCCCGCCCCACCTTGGGTCGCGACGGAGCGCGACCCTCCCGGGCCCGCCCCACCTTGGGTCGCGACGGAGCGCGACCCTCCCGGGCTCGGCGGGACGGCTCGCCCCACCATGCGGCTCGCCCGGAGGGCTCGCCCCACCCTTATGGCCGCCCCACCCTTGCCCACCCGGGCGAATTCCCAATTCCTAATTCCCAATTCCCACCTTTCGGCTGGGCAAAAACGGCTGTGCGAAAAAAAACTACCCGGCGGGATTGCGCGGCGGAGAGGGAAATGGTAAAATATCCCCCACGTTTTTCACCCAGAAGAAGAGTAAAGGTTCATGGACAAGAAGAGCAATGAGGAAAAAGAGGCGCGGTTCTCTGAGATCATGCAGCAGCCGCCATATCCGGTGGACGAGATTTTCGAGCTGATCGCCGATGCGACGGGGGCGAAGAAGGACGAATGGATCCTTGCGGCGCTACATGCGTTTGCAGAAGCGGGGGATTTCGATTCGGCTTACCGTCTGGTCAAGGAGTTTAAATCAGAGCTGGGGGCTAAGGGCCGGGGCGACGTCGTGCGCGAGGGCCTCAAGAAGTCCACGAAGGACCGGCTCATCACGTCCTTCATCGAGTCCGTCGGCTTCGGCGTGCGTCCGTTCGCGGACTCCGTCGGCCGCCTCGGCCGTCTGCTGTCGTTCCAGCCCGGCGCGCTCGTGCTCAACACGGCCTGGGGTCTGGGCGAGATCAAGCGCCTCGACGCCTTCTACCGCCGCGTGACGGTCGACTTCCGCACGCGCCGCGGCCACCAGCTTACGTTCGACGCGGCGTGCGAGACGCTTCTGCCCGCGCCCGAGAACCACATCCTCGTGACTGCGAAGGCCGATCCCGCGCGCGTGCAGAAGATGCTTGCGGAAGAGCCCGGCACGTTCGTGAAGGAGATGCTCGGCAGTTTCGGCAACATGCCGATCACCCGGCTTGAGGAGCTCAGCGCGCAGCACGGCTTCGTGAAGACGGCCAACTGGAAGTCCTTCTGGGAGCGCGCGCGCGCCGACCTGCGCAAGGACAATCTCGTGGAAATCCCCACGCGCCGCGCCGAGCCGCTTGTCCTGAAGGCCGCGGCCGAAACGTACGGCGACGGGTGGTTCACGGCGTTCGAGCAGATGACGGACCCGAAGTCAATCCTCACGGCCGTGCGCGAGTTCGTCGGGGCGGGTAAGTTCAAGGGTCTTGATGACGAGGGCCGGGCGAAGATCGCCGCCCGCCTCGCATTCGCCCTCAAGGGCGCGCGCAAGGTGGACGACGCTCTTTACGCGCGCCTCGCGGCGTGCCATGCCGAGTTGAAGCTCGACGACGCGGTCTCCGCCAAGGCCCGTTCGTATCTCTGGACCGATGAGCGCTACCTCGCGGCTGCGCGCGATCTGCCCGCAAGCGAGATGTCGCGTCTCGTCGCGTTCCTTGTCGCCGAGAACGAGGGCGAGACCAAGATGAAGCTCTTCGAGGCGCTGCCGCGGATGTGCTTCCCGCTGCTGTCCGCCACTCTCGACCACTACCGCAACGACGAGGCGTGCGAGTCCGCCGTGGCCGACCTGCTCAAGACCCCGCACGCGCCCGCTACGCTCGTGGTGCTCGTGCTCGGACGCTACCACGAGATGAAGAAGGTGAAGACGGGCGAGCCCGGCCAAGAGGTGGAGGCGGAGATGGAGGCCGGCTTCAGCCGCTGGTCGAAGCTGCCGCCGCTCGTCGTGATCCTCACGCACGCCATCGCCATCGGCGAGGGACGCCAGAGCGGCGAGACGCTCAAGATGCAGAACACGGTGCGCCGTCTCTTCGCAGACCAGAAGTGGCTCCGCAGCATCTTCGACCTGCTGCAGCCCGCCGACCAGGTGCTCTTCTTCGAGCGCTTCCAGGCTTCCACGACCTGGGATCCTGCGACGCACCACACGATCGTCGTGCGCATGACGCACATCGTGCCGACTCTCGCCGAGCGCCAGGCCAAGGTTGCCGCGCCGGAGGTGGTCGAGCGCATCACGTCGCTCCGCAGCTACGCCGAGCGCAAGGACGCCTACCAGCGGCTCATCAACGTCGAGATGCCCGCCAACGCCAAGCGCATCGAGTTCGCCCGTGGCTACGGCGACCTCAGCGAAAACGCCGAATACCAGTACGCGAAGGACGAGCAGCGCGCCCTCATGCAGAAGCAGACGCTCATGCAGGAGGAAATCGAGGCCGTCAAGCCAACCGATTTCGCGAACGTCGAGTCGGACAAGGTCCGCCCCGGAACGACGGTCACGATCACGACCGCCGATGGTGCGGACAAGACGTACACGGTTCTTGGCGAATGGGACAACGACCTGGAGCGCGGCATCATCGCGAACAAGACGCGTCTCGCGCAGAACATGCTCGGCAAGAAGCCCGGCGACACGTTCGACCTGCCGGACGCCGAGGGGAACGTGTCCACGGCAACAATCAAATCCATCGCACCTCTCTCGGACGAACTCCGCGCGTGGGTGCAGGTTCCCGCAGGCCTGA
The DNA here is from genome assembly GCA_902779075.1 of uncultured bacterium. The sequence continues at coordinate 2,671 of CACZAK010000081.1, forward strand.
GCCTGTAAAAACCACTATCTGAAAGAGGGTATACCGCATGAGTACGAAGTCAAAGAAGCCCGTCGCGAAGGCGACCCCGAAGAAGCCGGCTGCCAAGGCGCCTGCGAAGAAGCCTGCGGCGAAAGCTTCCGCCGCGAAGAAGCCCGCAGCCAAGACGCAGACGGCAAAGAAGCCAGTTGCCAAGAAGGCCCCAGAGAAGAAGGCCTCAGAGAAGAAGGCCTCAGTGAAGAAGCCCGCAGAAAAGAAGCCGGCGGAGAAGAAGGCCTCGGCGTCCAAAGCGGCAGAGCCGTCTAAAAAGGAGGTCGTGCGCAAGCCGATCACCGTGGTCAAGAAGGCGCCGCGTCCGCCGTTGAAGAAGGCTGAGCCCGCGGTCGTATTCGAGAACCAGAGCCAGTCGGCCGCCTTTACCTTCGCAGAGATGATGAAAAAGCGCCAAAGGGAGCTCGACGCATCGCGCAAGGAGGCGTCGGACGCCACCTCCGTCAAGCTGTCGCGCCGTCCCACCTCGCGCACGCGCGGCGAGGCGTCCCAGCAGTTCCCGGCCTCGGACCTCGCCGATTTCCGCAAGCGCCTCATCCTGCTTCGGCAGGAGGCGATGGGACAGTCCGCGACGCTCAAAACCATCGCCCTGGAGCACACCGACGACCGCGGGAGCGAGGACGACGACGGTTCCGACGCGTTCATGCGTCTCCAGAACCTGAGCCAGGTCGATTCGCACAACAAGGTCATCCAGCAGATCGACGAGGCGCTTGCCCGCATCCAGGAGGGCACCTACGGCATCTGCGAGATGTGCGGACAGCTCATCCGCAAGCCGCGCCTCATGAACCTGCCTTTCGTGCGCACTTGCATGGAGTGCCAGTCGGCGATGGAAGTGAATCCGACGGGAATTCGCTGATGCTTCGGCGAATCGTCCTGTTTTCGGCCGCCGTCGCGAACCTGCTTCTAATCGATCAGGTCGTGAAGGCGGCCTCGGTTTCGTCCTTGAAGGACAATCCGCCCGTCGAGGTGCTTCCAAACCTGTTTAACCTCGCATACGTCGAGAACCGTGGCTGCGCATGGGGCATGTTCCAGGGGCACGTGTGGCCGCTGGCGGTATTCGCCGTCATTGCGATGGGCCTCCTGATCTGGAAACGGAAGAGCGTGTTCCCGCGCGGGGGCTGGGGGGTATTCTGCGAGATACTGCTCTACGCGGGCATACTCGGCAACCTCGTCGACCGCCTTGCGCGCGGGTACGTGGTGGACATGTTCGACTTCCACTGGGGCGTCCACCACTTCCCCGTCTTCAACGTGGCGGATTCCTACATCACGGTCGCCGCCGTCCTGCTGCTCGGCTTCAGCTTCTTCCAGAAGGACGCGGAAAAGGACGCGGAGAGGGAAAGTGGCGCAACGTGACGCCTATCTGCTCGCCGGCGCGACCGCGAGCGGGAAGTCGGCCGTGGCGGCCGTCCTTGCCCGCGAGATGGGCGCGGTGATCCTGAATGCGGACTCCATGCTCGTCTACAAGGGCATGGACATCGGGACGGCCAAGCCCACACCCGCCGAGCGCGCCGAGTTCCGCATGGGCGGCATAGACATCGTCACGCCAGCCGAGGATTTCTCCGCAGGCGCCTGGTTGCGCGCCGCAGCCGCATGGGCCGAGACGATTCCCGCCGAAACTCCAATCATCATAGTTGGCGGCACGGGACTCTACTTCTCTGCGCTCCTGCGCGGACTCGACCGGGCCTGGACGAAGCCCCCGCCCGAATACCCAGTGCTCCAGATCGACCGAGCCGTGGTGCGTGCGCGCATAGCGGCCCGGCTCGACGACATGTTCCTCGCCGGCCTTGAGCGCGAGAAGGCGGAGTTGCACCGACTATATCCCATCTGGTCCCGCACGGCGGCGCTCGCTATCGGCTACCGCGAAGGCGACGACCGCGCGAAGATCTACACGCGCACCTGCCAATTGGCAAAGCGGCAGGACACCTGGTTCCGTCATCAGGCGACGGCGATCTACATCCCAGTTGGTACGACGACCGAGGAGACCGCCGACCGCGTCCGTGCTGTCTGGCATGCCCACGGTCCCTGGTCCGTTAACGTGTAGCGGGCACTTTAAGCATTTTCGCGATATTTTCGTGCCGCACGGCGGCAGAGAATTTGATATAATTACAGACTATCGCCCAGAAAGTATGGTTGGAAGATGGCAGAAGACGTAGAAATAGAGATTGACGTGACCGCTGAATGCGGCCTTGTGCTGCAGCAGGCGGGGCGTTCGATTGTGCGTGGTGCGCGCGTGAGGAATGCGGGAGGGGAATCCCTCGTCGGCATGACGCTCACTTTTACGTCCGACATAGGCCTTTTCCATCCGATTACGCTTACGCTTGACGCCGTGCAGCCGGGCGAGACGGTTTCCGTGCAGGTTCCGGAGGGCGAGCCGAAGCTGGACTACGGCTTCCTCTCCACGCTGGCAGACGTGCGGCAGGGAGAGGTGCGGGCGTCGCTTGCCGCGCCCGACGGGACGGAGCGTGCGTTCGCGTCGGTCCGCCACACGGTCTACGCTCCGGACCAGATGCTCGGCTGCGGGCGGCCGATCTACTATGCGAGCTTTGTCGTGCCGCAGTGCGACGCCGTTGCTCGCATTCAGGCGGACGTGGCGAAAGAGCTGGAGGCGGCAACCGGGGACGCGGGGATTGTCGGCTACCTGCACGAGAAGAAGGACGTGTACGAGCTTTGCAAGGCCGTGTACCGCGCCGTGCAGAACCTCGGCATCTCATACGCCGTGCCGCCCGCCACGTTCGGGCAGCCTGGGCAGAAGGTCCGCCTGCCGGACGACATTATCAAGTACAAGACGGGGTGCTGCCTGGATACGACGCTTCTCTTCGCGTCGGTGTTCGAGAAGTGCGGGCTGCGGCCAGTGGTCGTGTTGCTCAAGGACCATGCGTTCGTCGGCTGCCATCTCGTGGACAAGAGCTTCTCCAATCCGGTCGTGACGGACGTGGAAGTCCTGCGCAAGGCGCTGGCGGACGACACGCTGGTCGTGATGGAGACAACGATGGTGGGCGGGAACTCGTCGTTTGCGGAGGCGGAGGCGTCCGCCAAGCTGAAACTGATGGAGAAGCCCTCGTTCGAGGGCGCGGTGGACGTGGCGCTCGCGCGCGGCATGGGCGTGCATCCGCTGCCCGTGGCATCCGGCGGCGGGTTCGGCGAGGTGGACGGGCGCGAGGTCAATGCGCGCGACGAGGCGACGCGCGAGCTGAAGGAGGACGTGAACCTCGACGCGCTTGGCGGGGCGGACAAGGACTCGGCGCAGGTGCGCATTGACGGCTGGGCGCAGCGGTTGTTGGACCTCTCAAAGGCCAACCGGCTGCTCAACGTGCGCGACAACGCGAAGGTCGTGCCGCTCCTGTGCCCTACGCCCGCGGCGCTTGAAGATGCGATCGCGGCGGACAGCGGGTTCCGCGTGAAGTCGTACGAGAACTTCCTCGACGCGGAGGCAGGGCGCGCGTTTCGGAAGCTTGCGCCGGCCGTGGCGCTAGAGCAGTACCGCGAGACTCTGGAGAAGTCGCTGCGCGAATGCGAGCTATGGAGCGTCCTGCCGAAGAAGGACACCGAGAGGCGTCTCAAGGAGCTGTACCGCGCCGCACGCGTAGACCTGGAGGAAAGCGGCGTAAACACGCTGTTTCTTGCGCTTGGAACGCTGGAATGGCGTGAGGCGGACGCGGCGAAGTCGGCACCGCGCTGCCGCGCACCTATTTTGCTAGTGCCGGTGAAAATCGAGCGGCGAAGCGTGTCGGACGGCTACCGCATCCGAAGGCTCGACGAGGAGACGATCATCAACACGACGCTCCTTGAGATGCTTCGCGTGGAATACCGGCTCTCCGTGCCGGGACTCGACCCGTTGCCGACGGACGATTCGGGCGTGGACGTGGACAAGGTGTTCGGCATCCTCCGCGCGGCGGTGCGGGACCTGCCGGGGCTCGCCGTTTCCGAAGACTGCATGGTGGGCCAGTTCTCCTTCGGCAAGTTCGTGATGTGGAAGGACCTCACGTCCCGCAGCGAGGCGATCCGCTCCAACCCCCTCGTCGCCCACCTGATCGCGCGCAGGGGCGCGTATGATGACGGCATAGAGGCGTTCCCGGCGGCCGAGGTGGACCGGCATCTCGACTACGCGCGGCTGTGCTGTCCGCTGAGCGCGGACTCCACCCAGCTAGCGGCCATCCTCTATTCCGCGCTCGGCAAGTCGTTCGTCCTGCATGGCCCGCCCGGCACCGGCAAGTCGCAGACGATCACCAACATCATCGCGCACAACCTCTCGCTCGGCCGGCGCGTGCTGTTCGTCTCGGAGAAGAAAGCGGCGCTTGACGTGGTGTATGGGCGCCTTTCGCGGCTGGGACTAGCGCCGTTCTGCCTGCAGCTGCACTCCAACAAGGCGGGCAAGGCGGACGTCTACGCGCAGTTCTCGGAGGCTCTCAAGGTCGGCGCCGCAGCTCCTGCCGGCGACTCGGTCGCCACGGTCAAGGAAATCGAGGACGTCCGCCGCCAGCTGGACGGCTACGTGAAGTCCCTGCACCGCCAGACAGTGAGCGGCTTCACGCCCTACGATCTCTTCTCGCGCCTTGTCCGCGGCGAGATCGACGGCGACGGCTCGCTTGTGAGGGGCAACGCCCGCGAGGTTACGGCTGAGGACTACGGCAAGGCGAAGCGAGCGATCGCGGTTGCGGCGGAGATGCGCGAGGGAATCCCGTCCGAGGCGGTGAAGGCGCTTGCGTGCGTGAAGCCTTTTGCCTGGAGCCCTGGCGCGGAGGCACGCCTTGCGGAGGAAGCCGCGCGCATCGCCGGGGAGCTGCGCGAGGCGATGGCTGAGCTTGAGAAAGTCGGGGGGGCGTCCGAAGACGCCGCCCGTTTCCTTAAGCGCTATTTCAGTTTTCTGAAGGAAACGCGCAAGTTTGAGGAGAATATCGCAGTTACATACAATCCTGCTGCTCTCCGCAAGATACCCGTGCGCGAGCTGCGCAGGCGTCTGGGCGAGATCGACCGCGCGTTCGTCCTCGTGCGCGTCTTCAAGGAACGTGCGCTCGTGCGCGAGTACGCCTCGGTTACGAAGGACGGGTCGTTGGACCGCGTACGCCTCCGCGAGGCGATGAAGCTGGCGGCAAGTCTCCAGGAGGCGGACGAGGAGCTGGCGAAACTGGAGCCGCGCGCGCGGCAACTGCTGGGCGAGGGATTCGATCCGAAGACCGCGAATCCGGACGAGCGGCTAGAGGCCCGCGCGCGGGCGGAACTGCGGCTGGAAAAGGCTTGCGGCGCGGTGTCGGAATTAATCGCGGCCGAACCGTCTGCGCTTGTGCCGTCGAAGGCTGGGGCATTGGCGGAGTTGGCCGAGGGAATCGCGGCGCACGTAAAGGGCAACCTGCGGCAGGCATTCATGTACTTCGAGGCGCGGCGGGAGATTCCGTCCGTGGCGGCTGCGGTGGCAGAGGCGCTGGACGGGGACGACGCTCCGGACGCGGCGGTCTGGTCCTCGCGGTTCGACAAGGCTTTTCAGTCGAAGCTGCTGGACGAGACAATGGAGAGCGAGCCAGCGTTCGGTTCGTTCAGGGGCGTTGCGCGCGAGGCGCAGATTGCGCGCTTCCGCGAACTCGACGAGCATTGCTCCGAGCTGGCAAGGACTAGCCTTGTGGCGAAGCTCTCCGCGTCCATTCCGCGCAATGACGGGCACGTTCGGCGCGGCGACACGAGCGAACTCGGACTGCTGATGCACGAGTGCGGGAAAAAGATGCGCCAGAAGCCCGTGCGGCAGATTCTGGCCGAGACGCCCACCCTCATGCCGTCCATCAAGCCGTGCTTCCTGATGAGTCCGCTCTCGGTGGCGCAGTACCTGCCCGTGGACGCCGCGTTCGACCTCGTGGTGTTCGACGAGGCGTCGCAGATCCCGACGTGGGACGCCATCGGCGTCATCGCGCGCGGCAAGCAGCTGATCGTGGTGGGCGACCCCAAGCAGATGCCGCCCACGAGCTTCTTCCAGAAGGGGCCGGACGAGGAGGCTGAGGTGGAGGACCTCGAGAGCATCCTCGACGAGTGCCTGCACGCGGGTCTGATGTCGTGCTTCCTCGGCTGGCACTACCGCAGCCGGCACGAATCGCTCATCGCCTTCTCCAACCACCGCTACTACGAGGGCGGCCTGAACGTGTTCCCGGCGGCGGCTCTCACGGACTGGCTGGGCGTCAGCTTCGTGCATGTGCCGGACGGCGTTTACGAGGCGAGCGGCAGCCGCACGAACAGGCGCGAGGCGGAAAAGGTGGCCGACATCGTGATGCGGTGGATGGCGGACCCGGAGTGCGCGGGGAAGTCCATCGGCGTTGTCACGTTCAGCGAGGCGCAGCGTGACCTGGTGGAAGACCTGGTGGACGAGCGCCGCGAGGCGGCTCCGGGGCTCGAGGAGCGCTTCGCGGAGCAGGTGGACGAGCCGTTCTTCGTGAAGAACCTCGAGAACGTGCAGGGCGACGAGCGCGACGCGATCGTGTTCTCGGTGGGGTACGCGCCCGACGCGAACGGGAAGTTCAACATGGTATTCGGCCCGCTCAGCAACCAGGGCGGCGAGCGCCGCCTCAACGTGGCCATCACGCGCGCGAGGGAGAAGATCGTGGTCGTATCCAGCATCCACGGGCGGCAGATCGACACCGACCGCATCTCGCGACAGGGACCGGCGGACCTCCGGGCCTTCCTCGACTACGCGGAGAAGGGATACCGCATCGCCCTGCCGCAGTCGGACGCCACGAAAGACCGCTTCGCCGAGGAGGTTGCGGCCACGCTGGAGAAGGCCGGGGCCAAGGTTTCGCGGGACGTGGGATGCGGCGGGAACCGGGTGGACGTGGCGGTGCGCGACCCGTCCGACGACGCCAGGTACGTGATGGGCGTGACGTGTGACGGGCGAGGCTACGCCGGCGCTCGCACCGCGCGCGACCGCGACCGGTTACGCGATGACGTGCTGACGTCGCTTGGCTGGAACGTCGTTCACGTCTGGGCCGTGGACTGGGCCTACGACCGCGACCGCGCGGAGAAGAGACTTTTGGAGGTTTTCAATAATTCCATCAAGAAACGAAAGGACCAAGAAAAATGAGATCCGGTGACATCATCGACAAAATCCTCGGGCTGTTCGGCGTTCCGCCCAAGGTGCAACGAAAGCTCCTTAAGCGCATCGCCGACACCACGCGCAAAATTGCAGAAATGGAGGATGAGCGCAACGGAATCACGCGCACAAACTCGGCGATTGGAGAGAAGATCGCCGACCTCAAGCGCCAGCTTCAGGTTGAGACGGTTCCGCACAACCAGGACCTGCTCATGGACCAGATTGACGAACTTGAGAAGGAGTTAGACCGCAAGCAGGCACTTTCACAGCAGAAGACGGAGAACATCGCCGCGCAGCGGGCCATCCGCGCAAAGTTGGAGCAGTTGCATGAAGACGCCTGCCACGGCGCCGATTCTGTCGAAATCGAAATGCTCATGGAGCAAGTTGAGGATATGGTCACAGAGCATGGCGAGGCGGTGGAGGCCGTCGACAAGCTCGACAACGTCGGCAGAAAGAAGGCGCGCAGCGGCAAGGCAACGGCGAAGGAAGACGCCGCGCGCGCCGCCCGTCGGGCAGCCAAGCTCGGTACGACGTCCGCCGCACCTGCGACTGACGATGCCGCGCGCGCCGCCCGTCGGGCAGCCAAGCTTGGCACGCAGCCCTCCGCGGAGGCGAAGGCTCCTGCCACTCCTGCCGGGGAAGGCACGGTGTCCGTTGGATGATGCCGTGTCAGAATCAGCCCCCAAAACGTTCTAACTAACTAAAGAAAGAAGGAAAACCATGTCACTAGGAAGCATCTTCAGCAACATCGGCAACATCTTCAAGACCACGGAGGAGATAGAGGCCGAAAAGCGCCGCCAGAAGCGTAACCTTGAGCGCGGCATCGAGAAGTCCATCGACGCGCTCAACGACGGGCAGCGCCAGGCTGCGAAGGAGCAGGAGAAGTTCTACCAGCAGGGCAAGCAGAAGCTCTCGGTGGGACGCGACGCCGAGGCACGCCAGTTCTTCCAGTTCTCGCGCATGCAGGCTCGGAACGCGGAGAACTACACGCGCCAGAAGCTGATGTGGACGAACGCCCTCACGCAGATACGCGTGGCCACGTCCATGCAGATGGCCGCCTCCTGCTTCAAGGAACTTGCCGTGCAGTGCGGCCTGAACCCGGACGTCTTCGAGAACGGGCTTGATTCCATGGAGGACATCGAAAGCACCATCGGCGAGATGAACAAGGCCATGGCCAAGAAATGGGAAAAGGACAGCCTCAAGGCCGGGGAGGCCTCCGACGAGGCCGGCGACACGTCAATCGACGAGATGATGGAGCAGGCTCGCGGCGAGGTTGCCGCAGAGACGGGCGCGGCCGTGTCTGGTTCCGATTCCCCCACGCCTGGGTCTTCGGCCGTATAAGGAGCGCACATGGGCGATTTCTACATCGACCGCGTCAATTCGCTGGACGCGCAGATCAGGAAGGCGCAGGCGGCGGGCAACAACGTCCAGGCCGCCGCGTTCTGCCGAGAGGCGGCCAGGGCCGTGGAGGCAATCGCGGTACGTACGGTCGGGTCAATCCGTGACGCATGGAAGAAAAGGTCGGCTGAATACCTCGCATCAGCCGAGCGATTCGAGAGTGCCGGACTCGTGCCGGCCTCGCCGGGCGGAACACCCCAGAAGTCAAAGGCCGCAGGGCAGGCGTCCGCGCAGGAAAAGCCGCAGAAGAGCCTGTCCGAACTGATGAAGGATCTGGACGACCTCGTGGGGCTCGTGCCCGTCAAGGCGGAGATCTCGAAGCTCGCGAACTTCCTAAAAATCCAGGCCGCGCGGTCGCGGGAGGGGCTCAAGTCCAACGGGCTTTCCCTGCACTGCGTGTTCACGGGAAATCCCGGTACCGGCAAGACCACTGTTGCGCGTCTGGTGGCGGGCATCTACCGTGAACTGGGGGTCCTCAAGAAGGGGCACCTCGTGGAGACCGACAGGGCGGGGCTAGTGGGGCAGTACGTGGGCCACACCGCGCCGAAAGTGGATGCGAAGGTGGACGAGGCGCTTGACGGCGTGCTCTTCATCGACGAGGCATACACGCTTTCCTCTGGCGGCGGAAACGATTTCGGGCAGGAGGCCATAAACCAACTCCTGAAGCGGATGGAGGACGATCGCGACCGGCTCGCGGTGATCGTTGCCGGCTACACGGGAGAGATGAAGGATTTCCTCGCGTCAAACCCTGGGCTCAACTCGCGTTTCAACCGCTTCATAGATTTCCCCGACTATTCGGCGGAGGAGCTGACGGCGATCTTCGATGGGCTTATGCGGAAGAACGAGTACGTATGCTCGCCTGAGACGCGTGGCGAGATTGCGCGCCGCATGGCTGCGGCCCGTGCGGGAGCGGACGAAAAATTCGGAAATGCACGATTCGTCCGCAACTCCTTTGAGCGCACGCTAGAGCGCCAGGCCGTGCGGCTCGCCTCGGCGGGTCAGATCGACCGCGCGTCTCTCTTGGAGATCCGCACCGAAGACCTTGCGATCTAACCCCCTACCAACCACCAACTACCAACTGAAAGGAAAAAAACATGAGATTCGGAGGATTGTTTAACGGTTTCTCGTTCGGCGCCGGCTTCGAGCTGATGCGCCGTGTGATTGCGCCGGCCATATTGGTGGCCACGCCGCTGATGCTTTGGTGGTGGTTGGGGCCGGAGAAGCCGTCATGCGATTCGGCGCGTCAGCTCGCGGCCCGATCCGCCATCGCGCAGGTAGCGGAGCGTATACGCACAGAACGCGGAGATATCCGTCGTGCCGCCGTCCTGCACATCGCGAACGATCCGTCCGACTACGTGACGCTGTCCCTGCGCAGCCGTCTGGCGGAGGGCGGGCTTCTCGACCTTGACGGCACGCCGCCATCTGAGAAGATTCGCAATCTGCTAAATCTCCGCAATGAGGGCCAGTTCGACGTGGAGAAGGCCATTGAATACGGCAAGAGCCACGGACTCGACGCGGTTCTTATCGGCGTCCTTGACGAGTTTGAGACGGTAAAGGGCAAGGCGGTCCTCAAGGGCCAGCTGAAGTTCGTGCGGATCTCGAAGGGCGACGTGGTGGATATTCCATTCTCCGACGATGCGTCAGGTGGCGGCTCGGCGGCGGAAATCGCCAAGGCTGTCGCGAGTGGTGCTGCGGGCGAAGAGACAGCCTCTCTGTCGCTGACGACTCGCATCCTGCTGCTGTCGCTTTCCATCTTCCTACTGCCCATACTGGCGTTCCCGTTTCTCAAGATGGCGATGAGCAAGGATTCTAACGTCGCAGCCGCCACGGCTCTGGTCATCCTGCTTGCCATTGATGGGTTCATCATCAGCGCGGCCCTCGGTACGAGCGGGACGTTCTGCGGCCTTTCGGTGTTCCTCATCGTGTTCGCGGCGGCATTTGGATATGACCTCTTCATGCTCTCATACGCGCAGCTTCGCCGTCCGCCGTCGCCGGGAATGTAATTTGCAACGTTTTCCCAAAACTACCAACTAACAGGCAAAGAAATGACCCAAGAGGACTTCTTTGGAGCGATTGAGCACAACCTCCAGCAATTGGCAGCGAGGCGGGAACGTCTGCCATCGTGCGGATGGCGCGTTGGCGGGTACCGTTGCGTGACGCGGGAAGACGAGTGCTGCCCTCAAAACGTGCGGTGTTACGATCTGGTGTCTGTGAAGCCGTTTGTCGGTGAACCTGAGTTCTTCAGGATATTCGCCTGCTATGCGGGCGAATCCACCGGCAACGGGTATCGCGCAGCGAAATTCGCCGTCCGCAAGTGGTATCAGGAAAGCGGATGGGCGGCAAGCAGCGAAAGGCCGTTAGCAGCCGCCATGGTTGTCGGCGCGGCGTCCGCATGGGAACAGGGGCTTGTCCCCAACGCGGACGACATGCCGTGCGGAAATGTCGCGTTCCGCATGCTGGTGGCCTCAGGCACTGAGCCGAACGGCGTAGTTCGTACTGAAAAGAACGGAGACTGGGGGGCGTACGTCCCCGTTTGCCAGGCGCTTGTCCCCGAGACCTTCGACAAGGTGGAAAGACGCGTACGTGACTGCGTGGAAGGGCTTTTCCTGCCTAACGGGGAGGTTGTAGGTGGGGGCTTCCTCACGGTCCGCCGAGTCATGGACGATCTCCCGATGGTTCCGGGAGACTTCATCGAACATGTTTTTGGCAAGATGCAGGCGGAGGGCAAGTACAACATCGGCGAATTGCCATCTGCCGAGGGAAGAGAGACGTTTGAGACGCGCAGATATATCAAGAAGGGTCCGCCCAAATCGCGCAAGTGGCTTTTTCTTGCCACATTACTCGGAATGTTGGCTCTTATTGTAGTTATGTGGTTCCTGTTTCTTTCGCGATGATGCGTTGGAACGGGCTTTAGACGGTGTCTGTCGAGAAAGGATGCAAGATGGGATTTATTGATCGTCTGTTTGGCAGAAAGGGCACGCCGGTCGACTCCGACACGGTTGTGAAACGCATGGCCGCATACGAGCGGGACTTTGAAGGGACGGGGCGGGATGGGCAGAACCATCCGGTCAACGTCTTCGAGTGCGGAGATGTCGCAAACACGATCGGCGGCAGGACGCGCGTACGACGGCTCTTTCCCTGCAAGGAGACGGCGGCGGCGGCGTGCGTGAGGCTCAAGAAGGAGCAGGCCGACATATACTATCTGTCCCCGACGCCGTTCGCGCTGGAGTTCTCCTGGCGAGACGGCGGGCGCGTGAAGATGACAGCTAGTTTTGACAAAAACGCGCCTTCCCTCCCGGATTGGCTTATGGCGAACGTCAGGAAACCAGGCGAGAACGTCACGTCCGAAGCTTTGGGGAGGCTGTTGGACAGAAAGTTTTCTTCCGACTGCCCGCCGGACTGGCTGGTTGTCACCGACCGGGAGGACGTCGCCGAGCCGGAACCGTCCCAGGAACCGCCAGAACCGGCCGTCGCAGACCTCAAGCCAGGCGTGGTGGTGTTCGGGAACTATAAGATAGAGAAGGAACTTGGATCTGGCGGACAGGGAATGGTGTTCCTCGCCACAGATACTCAGACAGTCGTGGAAGCGCACCGTAGGGTCGTGCTGAAGGTCCTTCACTGCGAGAACTGCGGGGATGAGGCCTCCATGCAGGAGTTCATCACGGAGGCGAACACGCTTTCATCTCTGCGAGACGATCGCATAGCCGCATGCTACTGGTGCAAGCGGCTGGGGAATGTCCCAATCCTGGCGATGGAATACGTCGAAGGCGTTTCCCTCGACAAGTATCTCGCGAACCGGAAAGACGGCAAGATCGGCGAGCAAGAAACGCGCGAACTGTTGCTGCCGATAGCGGATGCGTTGGACTACGCTCATGCGATGGGGATATACCACCGCGACGTGAAGCCGCAGAACATCATCGTCCGCGCTACGCCGAAGAAGATAGGCGACAGTACAATCAGGACGTGTCTGCTTGATTTCGGAATCGCCAGCCGCGACCACGGGGGAAATACGCAGACCACTTTCAGGAGCGTCCGTGGCACGATCCAGTACATGTCCCCCGAACAGCAGATAATAACCAGAAGGCCGTCCGCCAGCATGGACATCTACTCGTTGGCCGTCACCGCATACGAATGCCTGTCTGGCGAGATGCCTTATCCGAATGGCTGGGATCGCAATTTCAAGGTGACGCCGCTTGCCTCTGATTCATCCTTTGCGCGATCCGTAATGCGCGGGCTTGAGATGTTGCCGGAAAACCGGCCGGCAACGTGCAGAAAGCTAATTGATCCGCCGAAGGTCGTCATGCCGGGCTCGCAAGCTACGTCTGATCCGCTGAAGACGCCTGATTCAAAAGGCAGGCAGTATCCGCCGCCTGAGCACCCGATTACGTCGTTTGCGGAAGATTTGTCGGCATTGGCCAAGTCGTTCATCGTATATCGGCAGATGTTGACGCAAAGTGCACAGAAATGCGAGAGAAACGACCAGAAACTTGCCGAATGGCTGCGTGGACGCCAGGCGGAGCTGCGCGATCTTACATGTGATCTCGGTTCGGTCGATGTAGGAGCATTGGAGAGGTTCTTCATTGGAGTAAGGATGGAGAGAGGCGCAACGAATGCCGAGGACTTCTTCCCGGCGACAGACCGTCTCGTGGAATTGCGTAACAGCCTTCCTGCGAAAGGCGGGGCGGCTTGGCATGCGCTCAAGGAAAGCATCAATTGAGTTAGGAGGCAATGCATGAAGCTAAATCTGGCAGTATATACGGCTCAAGAAGGGTACTCCTGGCAGCCAGGTACCGCATTTACGGCCGAGGAGCTGGTTGAGTTCAAGAAGAGGATCGGGAAGTTTCCGTCGCCGGACTCGACGGAATTCCCGTTTGGCGGGATTTTCCTTTTGGAAGATCGAGTTGTGTTCTACCGGTACCATGTGGCGAAGAAAATCGACTTCCGGGGGCGTGACGCGCTTTATTGCGTCCTCGGCGCGGTTTCGCGCAAAAATGCCACGAAGATCGACCCTGCGGCGCTATTTGCCTGCCCGGAGTTTGCGGGGCCGATGAAACCGTTCCCGACTGGGCTGGAGCTTACAGAGGCCGATTCCTCCGCCGTGCCGGAGTGGCTGAAGAACCTGGACAAGATGACGTTGGATGTGCGGATTACGGGAACCGCCGATAATCCATCTTATGCGGTTGTCCAGGAGCCAATTGAAACTCCTCGGCCTCCTGTCAAGGAGCCTCCTGCCCCAGACGCCCCCGCCACGTCCTCCGCCAATCCCGGTTCTGCCGAGCCTGCACCCGCTCCCGATGATAGGGCGCAATCACCGAGCGCGCCGCAATGTGATGAGCCTGATTCTCCCGATGGTAGGGCGCGATCACCGAGCGCGCCGAAAATATCAGGTCGGTTGATTTGGCAGATTGGCTCAGCGGCGGCAATGGCCGTTCTGCTAATCGGGGGGAGCCTCTGGTTTATGTTTGGCAAAAAGCCAGAAGTGCCGCAGGAACCTAATGATGGCGCTGAGATCGGCTCGCCCAACACCAACGGTATTGTAACGGCGGGCGCTCCAGCGGATACGAACAATCTGCCGGAGGTCACGACATCCACAAATGGCATTCCGCCCGTGACGAATGTAGTCGACGTGTCAACGAACACCTCCCAGTCGGTAACGAACGTTTCGGCTGCGGTGACAAACACCGTTCCGGTCTTAAAAGATGTCCCCGCACCGACCAAGGAAAAGAAAGCCGCAAATCCAAAAGAGGTAAAACCTGTGCAGAAGAAGCCCGCGGCTGTGCCAAGTACACAAAAACCTGTACAGAAGAAGCCTGCGGCTGTGCCAAGTACACAAAAAACTGCACAGAAGAAGAATGCAGCGGTACCGGATAACCGTTCGCCGGCCATGAAAAAAGTGGGACCAACGCAAAATCAGACCCCAAAGGGGAAACGCTAGAGAATGAAGAACGTCGCGATAGTAGGCGTTGAAGGCTCGGGCAAGACGGTGATGCTTGCCGGGTTGGGGGATCTGTACACATATCCTGATGAGGATGGGTACTTCCTCGCGCCGAAGAACTTCGGAACGGCGGCGTATGTGGCCGAGAAGATCGAGCGCATGCGCAAGGGCGAATGGCCCTCGGCGACGGCGGGCGACGAGATGCAGGGCCTCGACTGGACGCTGAGCAGGCAGAAG
>CACZAK010000082.1 GCA_902779075.1 uncultured bacterium
CCTTCCGTCGCTTGCGTTCCTAACTGACTGTCGATTTCTTGTCAGCGCGAACTCCTTTCATTTCGCAAGTTGCTATCGAGCCTTACTTGGCGCACCATGGCGTTTTTTCTTTCCACTGGCTGGTGTTGAAGTTGTCCGAGCCTACCATGAGCCCGAAACACCCAAAAGTATAACATGGTCCGTTTCCCGTTCGCAATGCCAAAACCTTGTAAATCTATAAAGTTGTACTTGCACAATCTGAAAGTAAAATGATATACTCACGGCATGAAACAGATTGCGATCATCGTAGAGAACTTCCGCCCGTGGGCGCGTGAGGTCGTAAATGGCATCGCCGCGTTCGCACAGGAGCGGCGAGACTGGATACTCCGGCCGTTCAGCACGCAGACGGCGCCCGCCGCGAAGCTGCGCGGGTTCGACGGCATCATCGCACGCATCCTCGACGACGCCATGGCAAAACGGCTGGCTAAGACCGGCATCCCCGCCGTGGACATCGTGTGCCTGAAGCCGCGAATGGGGTTTGCAAGCGTCGAAACGGACCACCGTGCCATTGGACGAATGGCGCGCGAGTTTTTCACGTCGCGCGGATTTGTCAACTTCGCCTACTGCGGTATGCCGGGAATCGCGTTCTCCGACAAGCGTCAGGCTGCGTTCGCCGACCCGGAAACGCATGTGTTCGTGCCAAGCAGGAAACCATACGTCGGCAAGGGCGATTTCTACTCCGAACGGATTGACCGCCTGCCGGACGGGAACGCGATGAAGAAATGGCTGTTAGGCCTTCCCAAGCCGATCGGCGTGTTCTGCTGCAACGACCTGCGGGCCGTCCAGCTGGAGCGGATTGCCATCGACTGCGGCCTCCGCGTCCCGAAGGACATCGCCGTCCTCGGCGTGGACAACGACACGATGCTCTGTTCGTTCGCGGAAATCCCGCTTTCGAGCATCCTCCCCAATTCGTTCAAGGTCGGATACGACGCGGCGCGCATCCTTTCGGCAATCATGGCGCAACGGATCGCCGAAAAGCCGCACAGAGTCCATTCCGTGCCGCCGGGGAAACTCGTGGAGCGGATGTCAACGGAGTTCATGCCCGTCAATCCTCCCTGGCTCGGAAAAGTGCTGATGCACATTGAGGCGAACATGCGCCGCCCAATCGGCGCTCAGGAGATATTCGACCTCGCAGAACGTTCCGGGACATACGTTGAACAAATATTCAAGCGCAAACTCGGAAAATCGGTGCAGTCATACGTTACGGCGACCAAGATGCGCGAGGCGAAGCGATTGCTCGGCGACAACCATCTGCGCATTTCGGAAATCGCCTACCAGTGCGGCTTCTCCTCGCCGCAGTACTTCTGCCGCACGTTCACCGCTCACTTCGGAATGAGCCCCAAGGCATATCGTATCACCAAACCACAATTGAGAAGTGGCCGAATTTAGTTTCATGTTACGCCTTTCAACATTTACAGCGGATGAGCGGCAGAGGGCCGGCGTTCGGACCGGGACGCAGATTCACCTTGACCGGCTTTCCGTCGCGCCATTCGCAGTCAACCTCCCATCCGCCGCGCGCGCAAAGGCCGCAGAGTCAACGCCAAACGACATCGGCAGCTTAGGATTCACCGGAATCCCGCCAAACGCGGACGCCGCCTCGCGGTACAGCGTGACGGCGAGGATGCCGATGATCGTCTCCTTTCCGCAGCAGACGAGGCGTAGGCTTTTCAATTCCTTCGACGGGTCGAGCGTGATCGCGTGGACGTTCGCGTGCGCCGTTTCGCCGAACATGACGGGGTTCCCCTTCACCGCATACGGCTTGTTGTCGCGAGACGGAACGTAGTACGCCCATTGTCCCGTGCTGTAGTTCAGCCAGTCGTCGCAGTTGTCCGGCGGCAGAAGCGACAGGGTTTGGGACGTTCCGTCTGCATACTCCACAACCACCTTCGCCGCGTCCACCCACGCGATGTTCGGGTTCGTGGAAAGCGCACTGAGGAACGCGAGTTTCTGGGCGCGGCCCGAGAGCGGCAACGTCACTTCGTCAGGAAATGTGTTGAAGAGCGAAGCGAACACGGAGTTGCGGCTGTCCTTCGGGCCGAGACGGAACGTCGGGCCGTACTTCGTCTTGAGAACACCGTCCGCCGGCCAATCGAGCTTCTTCGGGATGTAATAGTCCTTGGGCCAGTGTCGGTTGTTGACGGCCTCGTGCCGTTCCCACCATGAACGTCCGTTCCCCACGACAGTGCTGTTGCGGACGACTGGCGAATACTTGCGCGCGTGCAGAAGGCGCCAGTCCTGGTTGAACGCGGCGGAGATATCCACGTAGTCCGCCGTCGTACCGACAGGAACGGTGCAGTCCGACCCTTCGCCCTTCACCTTGCCCCAGCGCGTATGCGGTTTGGGAAGCGTCGCCCCAACGAACGTGGGCTGCGGCGTGGAAAGAATCGTGGCGTGCACGCCGCCCATCACCTTCACGCCGTCCTTGCGCGTCCACACGTACGAAACGGTCGGCGACGTGATCCGCGCCGCGTCCCACGACTCCGGGAACGACGGCTCGACCGCCTTGCCGTCACGTACGCCGAAGACGCCTTCCACAACGGCGCGCAGGAACACGGCGACGGTATCTGCAAAGTCGTATCCATAAGGCGCGGCAAGGTCGAAGTCGAGGTCGCAAACCGTCGTGCCCGGGCCGCACTTGACGCCGCGCGCCGAGACCTCTGCGGCCGAGTGCAGGTTCCGCCAGCCGAGTTCCGGCTCGCCCGTAAGGTAGCAGGCGAGCGCCCAGTGGAAGTTCTCGTTCTGATAGCGTCCGCACGACGAGTAGAACAGCGGCAGCCTGTTCGACGAATAGAGGAAGACCTCGCCGTCGTCGGTGAAGTACGAGGGGATGTTGTCCTCCACCCAGTAAACCGCGCGGCGGTTGCGCGCGAGGTCGGACGGCAGGCTGTCGATGGCCGTATAGACGGTGGAGAGGTCGGGACATCCCACAAGACGCTTCTGCGCGTAGCGCTCGCGGTATTCGCCCCACACGCCTTCCCCTTCGTCCCAGAGCTGGGCGGCGATTGCAGCTTCGACGGTCTTGGCGCGGGCGGCAAAATACGCCGCGTCGTCCGACTTGCCGAGTTTCACCGCGATCTCGGACATCGTACGGCAGGCGAACGCGACATAGGAGGACGCGATCGTGGCCGCGCCGCCGCCGCACCATTTGTTGTCGGTGTTCCAGGCGTTCAGCCAGTTTTCGTAGAGGTCTGTCCCCGGCACCTTCATCTTCGCGTCCATCCAGGCGAGGTGTCGCTTGACGCCCTCGTAGGCGCATTCGCGCATGAAGTCGTCATCGCCGGTCCAGCGCCAGTAGCGCAGCACGGAATCCACGAACACCTCGCACATGTTGTAGGTCTGGTCCTTGTGGGGCATGCAGGGAATGCGTCCGTCGGGCTTCTGCGCGGCGAAGAACATGCGGGCGTTCTCCTTGAAGCGTTCGTTCCACGCCGTCGCAAGGCAGACGTAGCCCACGCGCCATCCGGCATACGGCACGCGCCAGTTCGTCGCCCCGGACGTAATGGCACGTCCCTCGAAGATGGCGTCCGCCGCGACGAGCTGACAGGGAAGCAGCGAATCGAGGACGGGATCAGGCGTCTTGATTTCAATCGTACGCGCAATGCGCTCCACGCGGTCCGTGGCGGCGACGAAAGCGGCGGCGGTGTCGGGACCGGCCGGACGTGGCAGGGCCTTACGCACGAAATCGTAGTAGGTGCGTCCGTCCTTCTCGGTCTTCGCCGCGAGCGCCCATTCGCCGTCGAACGTCGGCGGCAAATCGCCCGTGACCTCCACGAGGAGCCCGTCGGATGACGCGCTCCGCACCATCTTGACCGACCCCTTCCCCTTGAGGTCGTATTCGGCGCGTCCCCACACATACCGGAACGTCACGTCCTCCGTGCCATCGCCGAACGAAAGGACACCGCGCGCCTTCTTGTCCAGACGCATGCCGTTGAACACCTTGAGGGCGACCTTCGGACGATCGCTCGTGCTCGGCATGGAGCGCTTCGGCTGGCGAATGTCGTCATCGCCGTGCCATCCGTAGAGCGGGCGCATGAATTCGGACGCGCCGTTCCTGATCTCAAATCCGCCCGGCACGGGCGTATAGCGTTGCTGCACGGCAGGCACCGCCGCAGACGAAGCGGCGCTTGCGCTCTTGCGACTCGCCGGAAACGGCTCAACGGGCACCGCGCCTTTCGCCACCGCACATATTGCCGTAGCCACTGCAAATGTCACCAGTTTTTTCATGTTCTTTTACCAACCACTTCCACATCCTCGCACATGTACCATCGCCGTGGGAGTTCATTTTGGACGCGCGGCGTACTCGCCCTTCGCCAGCTTCCGCCAGCCGCGCACAATGGGCACGTGGCGGCGGTTCACGGTGCTGTTCGAGATGCGTATGTCCTTCGCCTCGTCCAGACGCGCGAGAAGCGACTGTGCGAGCCGCTGCATTTCAGGCGACGGCGAGGTATTGGGCGGAAGCTCGCTCCAGAGGCGCTCCAGCCGCATGTAGTCGAAGGAAAGTGCCGTCATCCGCACGTTGTAGGAATAGACGGGCGGATCGCCCGCCACGGCCTCCACTGCCTTCTTCATCTGCGCCTGCGCCCACGCCACGAACTCGTCGTCGAGCGACTCGCGGCATTCTTTCGACGCGACGTGCTGGTAGATGCTCAGCCTGCGCGACGGATTCGCCTTGAAATACGCCGCCTCGCGACGGTGCGCCTCGTCGAACACCGCGCGAACGAACGGCGCGCCCTTGCCGTAGTAGCCGTTGAAGAAGTCGGCGATCAGCGGCTCCGCCGGCAGTTCCGGATTCCACATCCACTTCAGGAGCAGCCAGGCCTTCAGCTCGGCGAAGCCCACGTGACGTCCCTGGCAGCCGCCCTGCTCGAACAGCATCTTCACGCCGTGGTCGCGGAAGAACTTCACGTTCTCCTGAAGCGTGTACACGTTCGGGAACGGATGCGGATAGCAGAGGAAGTCCGTGGTATAGTCCCACACGTAGAGCCAGTCCGTGAGCTTGTTCCATCCCTCAAGGTCCTTGACGAAGGACACGTTCTGCGTGTACGGACTCTTGTCGAGTGGGCGCGAGAAGTCGCATTCGATCGAGCAGAGGCAGGGGATCACGTTGTGGCACAGCTTCGTCTTCTTCGGCGGCTTGCGCGTGTACTGGTAGGCAAGCGTCTCGATGCACTTGCCGGGGAACTCCCGCTCCACAGCCTCCGCGATGGCGTTCACGAAGCGGATCATCGTCCCCGCGTGGCTCCCTTCCTCGGCGTCCACCGCCGCGCAATTCGTACACGTGCAGAAGTTGTACCAGTCGTTCTGGCTCACGCCGTAGAATTTCGCGTCCGGGTCCTTGCGGATGCGCGCGAGCACGTTGGAGGTCACGATGCGCAGAACGTCGGGGTTCGTGAGGCAGAGCTGCGTCCGCTCCTTGAGGCGCCTCCCCTTCACGAGGCTGAAGTACTCGGGATGCGCGTCGAAGTACTTCTCCGGCGGCAGAAGCGTGTTGAACGTGTGGCAGTTGCCGAGGCCCCCGCCGAACCGCCACGTGTTGCCGCCGTGCCGTTCCTGCTGTCCGTGCCCGATGCCGTTTCCGCGGTTGCGCGCGGCGAAGTCGCCGTTGCGGCAATCGAACCACAGGGCGTCGCGGCAGGGGAACGCGGGCCTCTGGATATCGCTGAGGTCATCCGGCACCGAGAACGCATCGCGCTTTGGCACGACCGTGTGCCACGAGGCGTACCAGCGGCAGCCACCAAAGCGCTCCAACAGCTCGTAGACGCCGTAAAGGACGCCGCGTACATCCGATCCCACGACGAGCAGATGGGGGCCGCGCGTCTTGAGGTAGAAGCCGTCGTCACCCAGCTCTTGCTGCACATTAACGGGAATCGTGTACTTCGTACGGCCAAGCACAATCGCCTTGGCAGGCGGCTGCGGCTGGTCGTCCGTCACAATCGGCAGTTCCACGTCCGTCATGCGCCTGACGTGTTCGCGCAGCTCCTCGGCGGCGTACACCACCGAGGGCGAGGCGTCCGCCGCGCGCAGAATCGCATATTCCGGCGCGCGCCCGCGCACCGCGAGGTCAAGCGTCCCCGCCGCCATGGCACAGGTCGCGAAAGCGGACACACCCGCCGCCGCAAGGAGCATGAAATATTTTCTGGACATTTGGGGTCCTCCCATAATCTTTGACGATTGACTTTCGTGCCTGACTCCGCACACACCAAAACCGACACGGCTACTTGTCGTAAATCTTCTTGCCAGTTCTCATTCCCCCGCCGGAGCCACGGCGAAACCGTCGGCAACAACGTAGCCCTTGGACTTTGCGGGCAGCAGCTTGAGCGTGGCGCCGGGCGCGAGATCGAACTCACCGAGTTTCCTCCATGTGCCGTCGGCAATGGCCTGGTCGATCGTGAACGTCTCCACACGCCCTCCGCTCGTCAGCTCGCACACCGTCTTGGAGCCAGGCTTCGCCCCCCAGCTGAACGGCACGCGCCCCATCAGCGCATAGCGGCCCTTCTTGTCCACCGGCAGCGGATAGACGGCCGGCTCGGCTTTCTTGCCAGGGAAGTGGGCGTACTCGCCCACCTGGTCGCCGTAGTGGACATGGCGCTTCTGCCAGCCCTTTCCGAACTTCACGCCTGCCGACTCGTCGTCAACGATGCGCCAGTCCGCGAGCTTCGGGTCGGGCACCCCCGGGAACTCACCGCCCAGGCGTCCCTGAAGCTTCCGTATATGGCCGTGGGCGTATATGCCGCGCGGCGTTTCGCCGAGCTCGCGGCACATCGCCGCCGCCTCTCCCGCGGCCACGCCGAGCTGCGCAAGAGTATTCATCACACGCGGTCCGCCAAGGCCCACGTGCGTGCAGCTGAAGCAGCGTCCGACCATGAAGAGGTTCGTCACGTTGCGCGAATAGATGCTGCGGTACGGAATCCAGTAGCGTCCGTACGTTTCACCGTGGTCTGTCGTGCCGTGGCATGTGGTGAGGAAGTCGACGCCGGGCTTGTAGTTGTCGAAGTGGAGGTCGATGCCCCACGAACCGGAGGCGATGGCGTCGGCAAACGGACGGCGGCTCGTGACGTCCTTCTCGGAGTACACCCAGTCTCCAAGCAGGCGGCGCGACTCGCGCTTGCCAAGCAGGAACGGACAGAGGTTCAGCGCGTTGTTCGTGTTCTCCGGACGCCTCTTCGCGAGCGAGAACGCGCCGTATGTCGCGAGCAGCAGCCTGTCGCGTATCGCCTCTCCCTCGGCGATCATGTCGCGGTGGATGCCATACTCCCAGTTCCACCATCCGTTCACCGCCTCAACGCCCTGCGCGTGCGGTTCGGCCCAGGGAGCGGAGAACTCTATTGGCGCATTCGCGACCACGCTCGTCCACATGAGCGACGCGCCAAGGGTGTCGCCATCCGCCTTCTCGGGAGCAAGCGACTCGCCGTACTCGCTCTTCGCCTCGCGGCCCATTCGCCAGTCCGCGCCCGCCCAGTAGCCGACCCATCCGTCGCCCGTCGCGTCGCAGAAAAGCGGCGCCTCGAAACGCACCACGCGGTTGCGTTTCAGGTCGAGCGCCTTCACCGCCGCAATTGTGCCGTCCGCGTTCTTCTCCACGCCGAAGGCGCGCGTGTTCACGCGCAGCGCGATGTTCGTCTCGTCCGCCACGACGCGCATGCGCCGCGCGTCGCACAGGGCGAGGTTGGCGTCGCTGTTCGTGAAGCGTCCGCGCAGCTCGCGCACGAGGTCGTAGCGCGCCTCGCCGCCGCTCCACACGCGGATTTCGGAAGATGCGTTGCCGCCGAGCACCGGACGGTCCTGCACAAGCGCCACCTTGATTCCCCTTCGCGCCGCCGCCACGGCCGCGCATGTTCCCGGCAGACCTCCGCCCACCACAACGAAATCGGCCCTCACAGTCTCCGCCACGGGCTGCGTCTCCGGTGAGAGCGCTCCCTTCGGCGGCGCGGATTCCTGTGTCAGCACCACGCCCGCGCAACGTCCGTCGAAACCGTCGAGGTCCGTCAGACGCACCTCGACCTCGCCCTTCTCAAGGCGCACCGCGCCGCCGCTCTCCCAATCCCATTCCGGCGCCCCCCTGCCGAACACCGTCGGCAGCGTTCTGCCGCCAATCGAAACCCTGAAGGCGCCCGCGCCGTCAACCCATTTGCGCGTGCGCACCCATACGCGCCATTCGCCGGACTCCGGCACGTCCACGCGCGCGGTCGCGTCCATCACGCGCACGCCAAGTCCATGCGCGAGCAGGTAGGGCGAGCCCATCACGTCCATAAACTGCGGGTCGAGCGACCATCCGCCAGGCTCGAAGCACTGCGGATACACATCCACGCGCGCCGCCGCGCAAACCGGGACTGCCACGCTTGCCGCAACCACGGCGCAGAAGATGGCCTTCAGCAAATCTCTCGTCACGAGCATCTTGAATTTCCCGCAAATCAACTACAGATACCGTCCCCACTCCGCAAGTGCGGCCTCGCTCCAGTCAGGACGCAGCAGCGAATTCACCTCCGGCACGTTGGTGAAACGCATCGAAGCAGAGTCGAACTCCAGACGACGTCCGGGGAATCGCGTGGAGATCGTTCCCATCAGCACCATGACCGTGAACTTTCCGGCAAGCTCGAACGGCGTGTTCGCTGGGCGCTTCTGCTGAACGGCCTGAAGGAATTCCGCCCAGTGGCTCTTGTAGCGCGTTCTCATTTTTCATTATTTCTTCTCAGACATCATGAAATTGACGATTGCCCTGACCCATTTGCCGAACTGGGAGTAGAACTGCTGTCTGCATGAATGCGTCATGCCGATGCCGTTGCCAATCGCCTTGTCTTTGACCTTGATTTCGTTGTAGGCCGCATAGACGGCGCAGGGAGGACATGTCGTATCCGAGAAGCCGACGGCTACGCGGACGGGGCACGTGATGCGGGAGGCGAAGTTTGCCCCGTCGAAATACGGTGCCCACCGTTCGGCGGCGGCACGGCGGGCTGGCGTAGAGGAGTTATTCTCGACGACCTGCGGCCAGCCGCTCTGACGCCCTTTCAAATAACCCATCGTGTCCGTGATCGCCGGCACGTAGAACGCTGCGCGCGTGAAAGTGTGGTTGAGTCCACACAGATAGAACCCGAAACCGCCGCCCTGCGAGGTACCTTGATAGCGGAAATGCGTCTTGTCCACGTCTGGCCGCGACGCCACCCAGTCCACGGCACGGTCGATGCCGAGGATGACGGGGTAGAAGAAATAGTCCTCGCGCGATTCCGTAATCCCCGCCTGACAGTAGTGCTGCACGCCAAACCGCGCGGCAAGGGCGGCGTCCATCTCCTTGTACTTCGCCTCAAGCCCGTTCTGCTTCCATCTCCAGTCCGGCGGGAACGGATAGACGCTGAAGCGCACGCAAATCGCATCCCCTCTCCCCGACATGTCGTTCGTCCAACCGCCGAAACCCGCCGCATTCACCTCGAAGTCAACCGGAAACGGTGCCTTTGACTTGTCTTTGGGCACGCTCATGTAGCCGTGGACGCGGCGTCCGAAAGTGGCGAACGAAATGCGGTAGAAGTCGAATACCGCCGTGCTGCGCTCTGGTACGCGGGTCACCTGCGCATCAAGCGGAACATCGCGTGCAAGACGCGCCCGCGCATCGGCCCAAAACGCATCGAAATCTTCGGGGGACGGACTCCCCTTCTGGATCTTCTCCGGCTCGAATCCCGCGCTGAACACGAACGGATCCTTGCCCCACCTTCGGGTTGGTGGCAGGGAGAGCCGCAGGAAGCCCGGCTCACGCAACGTGCCCGATATCTTGAACACGGCACCGACCGACAACACGTCGAGCGGCATGTTCGTAAAGACGGTTGTGCCGAAGTTATCCAGGACGGCAAAAGGCCGTTCCGATCCCGCCAGGTTTTTCTTATCCAGTAGTCTGACCGTGAACGTGGCCGTCTCGCCGCAGCGGTAGATGCCGTCCGGCCTGTCAAGATCGACCTTGTATGTTGCGGCCGCCGCAGTTGCCACGGCCATCACTGCACAGATAATTGCTTTTATTTTCATTTTTCTCCTCGATTCAAGAACAACTAGCTGGTCAAATGCCTTTTGCGAAAACAGGTCAGACCGGAATTCTCACTCTTCCTAAGGCCTACTTCTCCGACATCATGAACTTGACGATCTTCCCAGTCTTGTTCGGATCGAGGCCGCAGGGATGGTGTCCGTAGCCGCCGCGCCTTTCGACATCGATCCGCCAGCCAGCCGCCTTGAAGCGCGGAATGAACAACTCTGTGTTCAACTCCGGCGGCACGGTCTGGTCTTGTCCGCCGTAAAGAAGAAGCACCGGAATGTCGGCCTTCGCGATCGGCCCGGCGACCTTGCAGGTCTTCGCGATTTTCGCCCGCAAAGACATTCCTTCGCGCGCTACATTCTGCGGCGTATCACCAGCCGCCGTCACATTTATTGCCCACGCCAAGGCAAGGACGGCCATCATCAACTTTCTTGTCATTTTCATCTTACTCCTTTTTCCTATTTCAAGACATCCCACCAGCCGTTCTTGTCGGCGCCGACTCGCCGAATCTCCCCTGCCGCCTGAAGCTCCTTCATCTTACGGGCAATACTGCTCGGTGAAACCTGCAGGATGTCCGCAAGTTCCTTATACGTGACATACGGATCAGCAGAAAGGCTACTCTTGATTTGCACTCCCAACGACTCGGAAGAAACATGATTTACACTGTCACGCTTCTGCGATAAATGCAGTAAATCGTCCGCACCTGCACCGTATTCACTAATTTCACGCACTCGCTTTTGCAGAAAATCCTCTATCTTGTGTAGCCTGTCCACGGGCAGGTTGTAATACTTGTGCCTCTTGAAACGGAAACCCTTCAGTCTCTCAAGGCGTGTCCTCATTTCCTGCGTAATGCCGCCTGCGAAACCAAGCCATTTCTCGTACAGCGCCGGCATAATGTGGTCTATGAATTTTCTCAAATCGTCGAATTCGTCATAGCGGTGACCAGGCCTGTACATCGCAAGAGAGAACAAGCCATAGCCGTTATCGAATATCGGCGCGGCACCGACGATTTCGTTCGTGTCATTGTCAATGAGATAGCCAAAATTACCGAGATGCCTGTCTGTGTTGAATATCAATGCGTCAAAGAAGAATATGTCGGCGAAGCGACTGTCGGCAAGCGCTTCATTCTTTGACACAATGCGCCCCGCAGGTACAAAGCCAATTTTGTCGCTGGTGAAAAGCGGACATGTGGAGCAGAGGCGGCTCTTGAATTTTTCGAGTCCGTATGGAACGTGTTCAAGGCCAAGGGCCTCTGCCAGCTGTGCGGCGTAAAATTCCGAATATGGTTCAAAGCCCGTGTTGGCGGCCCCTTCCGTCCCGCCCTTGTACAGCATGACGCATCCTTCGCGCCTGCGCCAACATTTGGCCAACATCCCGTTTGTCGTGAACTCAGGGGAGGATGACGACTCCTTCCCGGCATTGAACTCGCCGCGGAAGCCACCGGTGAACGCCATCACCGCCAACGTCTTGGAGAATTCGTTGTCATACAGGTTGAAGTCCTTCCACTTGCCCTGAAAGACATCCGGAACCACCCAATACACGTCGTTCAAGGAAAGCCCCTTGCAGATTTCGATGATGGCCTTCGTATCCTTGTGGAAGAGGCCGAGATTGCCGAGCATCATCTGGATGTAATGCCGGTGCTTCGGCACGACGCGCCGCGTAAGCCACGTCCAGAGCGTCTCGTCACTGGCGACGCCCTTCATCTCCAGCGGCAGGAACTTCCGCTCCGCGTCGTTCACGGAGACAACGCGAACCCCCTGCGGCTCGATCCACTCGAACCGCAGCAGTTCCCTGTCTCTGTGCTTCAGTATCACTGTTTTGCCGTTGCGCATTTTCTCTTGTGCGGAATAATTATAGCACAATCCCTCTCGCCGTGAAAGTTCCAACGTGAAAATTCCAACGATATGAATATCTTACATCCCCTGACTCCCTCGTGGGAGCAAACTTGTCTTCGACACAGGCATGGGCTTGCGCCGTTCGCGAGCTTCAGGTGAGACAACTGCGCCCTATATATATAAGG
The DNA here is from genome assembly GCA_902779075.1 of uncultured bacterium. The sequence continues at coordinate 12,072 of CACZAK010000082.1, forward strand.
ATACGCGCAATTGAAGAGGGACGCGCCCCGTCGCGCCCGCAATCGCAGAGGTTTTGCAACCATGTAGAACAGGTAAAACGTGCAATTGTGAATCCATAGTGAACTCATGGTGAATCCAATGTGAAACGAATGTGAATCCATGAAAAGCTGAAACTGACAAAACAAGCAGATTATCGTCGAATATCATAAAAGCAGCTCTGTATGATGAGTTCACGCAAAAGACAGGGGTCATGTACCCTCCCAGCAGCCACCAACCCCCGCTCTTGTCTAGGTTCAAGGTAACTTCACGACTCCAAAACTCCCAACTGCGAAAGCAACGCGCGCGATTGGAATTTCAATTGAGTGTGTCATGAGTGTGTCATTTTGACACACTCAATTCAGGGGAAAAGGCCGGTTTACAGCGGATTTTGCTTTGGTGCGCAGCGGAGCATGAAATGGTGCGCACCAAAGCATCAAATGGTGCGCACCAAAACCTTCGACGGTGCGCAGCATTTAAGTGTGCCAACTGTGTCAAAATGACACACTCAACTACTGGGATTTCCCCTGGCTTGGTCGGCGCGCGTTCGCCGCGCAGGAGCTTCGCCCCCTCGCCGGTGAGGAAGAGGTAGTGGTCCGATGGACATCCGTCCATGCGGGCGAACTTCACGGTCTTGCCGACCGGCGGATTGTCCGACACCTTGAAGATGGCCGTCCCCTCGTTCACCTCGTCGAACATGGCCACGTAGAGGCGTTTCGCCCCCGCCGCCACGGCGGACTGGATCTGGTCCCAGTAGAACTTGCCGCCCTGGCGGGGAATGCACTCCACGGGCATGGGCTTGAGACCCTTTTCCTTGCGGCTCAGGTTGTACCAGCTGAAGCCGGGATAGACGAGCGGGACGTAGTCGACGCCCGCCGCCTTGCACCAGGCGAGGTCTGCCGACACGATGCCGCGGTAGCGGTTCATGTCGTTGTTGAGAAGCGGCGTGAAGCGCCCGACCATCCACGGCATGACCAGGTCGGCTTTCCGCACGAGCTCGTGGAGGTAGGCGTCCTTCACGCAGTCGAGCTCGAGCGCGCGCCAGTGCGTCGGCACGCCGAGCATCACGCTGCATCCGCCATACTCCGGATCGTTCTTCAGGAAGTCCATGAACTCCGCGAGCTTGATGTCGCGGATCGAATACGGACGGTCGGGGAAACCCACCCCCCAGATGACGACGAGCGGCTTTCCGCGATGGTGGAGGTACATGTTGCTCGCGCCGTAGCTGGTCGCCTTGACCTCGTCCACGAGGAACTTCCAGTCCGCGACGAGCTTCAGGCAGTCGTCGCGCCCGGGACGCAGTCCCGACAGGTCGTACATGATCGCGACGGCGCGCGAGTGCTTCTGCGCCGCCTTGAGCGCGTGGCGGATCACCGTCGCGGACGCCTCGCGCCCCTCCTTCGAACGCCGCGTCGCGTTGCCGAAGAAGCGCTGCAGGAACACGCCGTCGAGCCCGTACTCCTCCATCCAGCGGAAGTGCGTCTCGACCGTCGATTCGTCGTCCGAGCAGAAGAACCGCGCTGTCTCGCCGTTTGCGAGCTTCAGCCCCGTGGGATACGTCTTTTCGTACTCGGAGACGTCCGGCCACATGTCGATGCGGACGGACTCCTCGTTCGGGTACATCACGCCGCCCGAACGGTTGTGGAACCACCCTTGGTAACCGGCCATGACGCGTCCGTCATACGTCGGGTGCACCGGATTACCGGCATGGCGCGTTCCCGCGGCGAACGCCGCAGCTGAAAGAATCAGCGAAACCGCCAGAATGGTATACTGTGCGCACATGACCTCAAACGACATCTGCCAACTTCATTTTTGCTTGGTAGTTTTCTTCCTGAATCCGTTCAAGGGCATAGTGCCCCAAAACGCGTATATTTTACAATATTCCGCGCTTCGCTGTCAATGATAGCGCCCGATTGCGGCGGTTTCTCGAAACTACGGCGGGTTACTCGACCGTGATCTTCCAGTCGCCGATCTTTTTCACGTATGCAACGCCGTAGCCGACGCCGTCCAGAACCACGCCGGACACCTTGACGGTCTTCTGCCTGAAGCTCCTCCCGCTGTCCACGTAAACCTTGAACGAGCCGCTGAAGGCCCCGTCTTTGCCGTACCGCAGCGACAGCTTCGCCGGGGCGCCGCCGGGGAACGACTGCTCCACGCTGATGCCCGGAAACGCCGCCGCCACGGCAGCCTGGTCGATTCGCAGCGTCGCCCCCGCCGCAGGCCCCGCTCCAACCGGCGCGGCCACCGCCACGGAGCCGTCATTCAGGCTCTCGCAGGACACCGTGCCGTCCTCGCCGAACCACAGCAGGCAGGCGACGGACGCTCCCTTCTTCGCCCAGCTCACCGCCACTGCGCATTCCTTCTCGCCGACGAGCAGCAGAGAGCCCGTGCCCATGCGCCTGTGCAGCCCGCCCACGAGCAGATGCGTGTTCGCCGAAACGCGCGTACCGTTCGCAAGCGTCCCCTTCACGGTCACGCGCCCCTTCTTCTTCACCGTGATGGAAAGCGTGTTGTAGGGCGCGTCCGGCGCGCCGGCCGTCTGCCACGCCGCAACGTAATTTCCCTTCCAGCGGCTCAGTGCCTGCGCGGCCCGCGACTTGGAGTCGGCGTCCCGCGCCGAGAACATGTTGCGCGAACCGTCGACTAGATACGAGCCGAACGCGCCGGAGAGCGAGTGGAGCCCGAGCGCGATGTCGAGCGCCCGGCCGTCCGCCATTGCGCGGAACGTGCCGTCCACTGTCGTGCCCTTCACGGTGATCGCCTTCTGCCCAGTGAGGCGGATCGTCACCGTGAGACGCGAGATGCCGGTCTTCTTGCTTGGCTTGCCCGCCTTAACGGCGATCACGCCGACCACCGCGTCGTTCACGTTGGCGTCCAACAGGTAGCCGTTGTACGTAGTCATGCGGTCAAGCTGGAACGGCGCATCCGTAGGCCACAGCACGCGCCTCCCCGCAGGTTCCGGCTCCGGTTCGGGTTCCGGCTCTGGCTCGGGTTCCGGCTGTGGCTGCGGTTCGGGCTGTGGCTGCGGCTGCGGTTCGGGCTCGGGCTGCGGCTGCGGTTCGGGTTCGGGCTCGGGCTGCGGCTGCGGTTCGGGTTCCGGTTCTGGTTCGGGCTGTTCGGCAATTCTGAAGGTGCACTTCACGATGCCAAAGTAGTTGCCCTTGAACGTCACAGTCACCGTCGCCGTACCTGGCTCCACGTTGTCCGAGTAGGCGACGTCGTAGTCGACTCCCGCGACGAGCTGACGCCCGCCGCTCTTAATCGTCACCGGCGGCTCCTTAGCCGTGCCGTCGCCGACGTAGCCCCCCTCCGGCAAATCCAGGTTCACTTCCGTATCTTCATCCGTCAGTTCCTTCGAAACTACCGTGAGCGTGCCCTCCTCCATTGTAATCTCGTAGTTCCCCGCGAGCGTGCCGTCGTTGAGCGCGTAGGTGAAGGTGTTTCCGCTCGAGCCGACGTGCGTCTGCGAGCCGGTCACGTCAAAGGTGGCGCCTTCGCTAGGCGCGAAGCCATCGGCGCCGACGAGAACGTCGGCGCACGTGACGGGCGTGCCGTCGTACACCTTGCTCGCGCTGTCGCTCGTGAGCGTGACTGCGCGCTGCGTGATCTTCACCGTCACCGAGTTGGTGACGGGCACGTAGTTCGGCGCGCTCGCCTCCACCCACACCGTCACGTTGGTCACATCGGTGAAGGTTGGCGGCGTATCGCCAAATGGTAGGGCGAGCCCTCCGGGCGAGCCGCCCTCCCCAACCGCATACCGCAGCTCCAGGCCCGCGATCACATTCGTCTCAATCCCGACCCCATGCCCTTCGCCGTCGTACACGCCCTCGTACCCCGTCAGCGCGATGTCGTCCGCCACGAACGTCGCACGCGCGATGGTGAACGGCACCACGAACGTGAGGCCGTCGTAGTCATCCGTACCCGCTACGGTGAACGTGGCCGTGTAGTCGCCCGCGTCGCCCGGCTCCGCCGAGTACGTCACCGTCGCCGTGCCAAACGTCGCGCCGCCCATGTCCGGCACGCCTGCCGCCTCGCCGTACGTCCAGCCCGCGATCGACGGATCCGTCGTCCATGCGTTCGTCGCCTTCGTCACCGTCAAGGTGCCGTTCGAGGTCGTGATCACGTAGTTCGCCGCGTCCGTGCCGTCGTTGAGCGCGTAGGTGAAGGTGTTTCCGCTCGAGCCGACGTGCGTCTGCGAGCCGGTCACGTCAAAGGTGGCGCCTTCGCCCGGCGCGAAGCCATCGGCGCCGACGAGAACGTCGGTGCACGTGACGGGCGTGCCGTCGTACACCTTGCTCGCGCTGCCGCTCGTGAGCGTGACCGGCCGTGCGGTGATCTTCACCTTCGCCGCATGGACGAAATCATCGTAGTTCGGGTTCGCCACCTTGTACCACACGGCGTACTCGCCCGCGTTCGTGAACGACGGCGGCTCGGCCGTCCACGTTGCGGCTGGCGCGCCGCCGTCGTCGAGCGCGTAGGTGAAGGCGGAGTCCCCGCCGCCGACCATCACCGCAGAGAACGCCGCCTCAAGCGCGTTCGTATCGACGGCATGCACCTCGCCGTCGTACGTCGCCGCCGCGTCGAATTTCGACTCGCCGCCCTCAGGCACCTCGCCGTTGCCCGGCTCCTCGGTGCCGCCGCCGACGCGGGCCGGCGTGATCGTGAGCGTGGCGCTGGCGGTCGCCGCGTTCGCGTAGTTCGGGTTCGTGGCGCGCACGAGGATCGTGCAGGTGTCCGAGACGCCTTCCGCGACCAGGCTCGAAAGGTCGGCCGTCCAGTTCGAGCCGTCCTTCGAGTATTCGATGGTGGTCTCGCCGGTCAGGGCGGTACCGGCGGCAACGCCGGTCAGCGCGTGCGGGGAGCCGTCATAGACGAATGACTCGCCGTCAAGCGACACCGTGAACGCCAGACTCGGATCCTGCTCGATGGTCAGCGCACCGTTGGCCACGCCCACGTCGTAGTTTGCCGTCACGTCCTCCTCGCCGAACAGGATGACGACGTCGCCCGCATCCGTGATGACGCCCTCGTACGGGCCGCCGACATCCGTGCCCTTGGCCGAGAAGACCACGTTGTGCGTGTGGCCGGACACCAGACCTTCCGCCACGACGCCCCTGCCGCTTCGTGATCCCGAAGGTGGCGCTCTGGCTTCCCAACCGCGGGGGAAGCATCGTCACGGTCAGATTCGCCGTCCCCGCGTTCGTGTTGCCCGTGTAGGAGACCGCATAGTCCCTGCCACGCTCGAGTTCGATATCCACGCCGTCAAACTCCACCGTGACTTCGGGTTCTATTGGCTCGCCGGTGTACGGATACCCCTGGCCGCTGAGGCCCTTGATGAGGATCGGCGCGTAAACCGCCGTAACCGTCACGGACTTTGCGGGCATGACGAAGGTGGTCTCGGCCGCGTCTGCCTTGTCGAAATTAACGCCGTCGTTGCTCGTCCACTGCACGAACGCCTCGCCGGCCGAGGGTTCGTTCGCCGTGATCGTGACCGTCGAGCCGACCTTCGCCGACGAGTTCGTGGTGCGGCCGTGCTCGACGGTTACGGCGTAGGTCGCAATCGAGATCGGATCGCTCGCGGCCGCGCACACCGTGCCGGCTCGCTCCGCGCCGGCTGCCGCCTCGGCGCTGCGCTCGCTTTCGAAATTGTTTGACAGGGTTCTGACGAGGCGGAAGCCGTTGAAGTCGTAGCCGTCGTACGACGGGTCGAAGTCGCTCCGGTAGGACGAGGTGCAGCAGCCCGCAGAGTCGACCCAGCCGCCGCCGCGCCCCACCCGGTACGACCCCGAGGAAGAATACCGTTCGAGACACCACTCCCACACGTTGCCGTGCATGTCGTAAAGTCCCCAGGCGTTTGGCAGGTGGGAACCGACCGCCGCCGTGCCAGCGTTTGTGGCGCAGGAATCGCTGGAACCGAAGCCGCCGTTGTCCCAGTAGCGACCGAGGGCCTGGAGGTCGCCCTCGGTGTCGCCGCCGTTGTTGTACGTGCTGGTCGTGCCGGCGCGGCAGGCGTACTCCCACTGCGCCTCGGTCGGGAGGTCAAGGGTGTCGAGGTCTGTTTTTTGGCGCAAGACTCCTAAGAAGGACTCGGGATCAACACCCTGGACGTCCGGCCAGTCGTAGGTATCCGCATCCCCTCGGATCATGTTCCAGGAGACCTTCTCCACCGGACGCGTGGCGTAGTACGTTTCGTTGGTGAACCAGCTCGGTCTGCCGCCCGTCACCAGCTCCCACTGCTTCTGCGTCGTCTCGAAGACGGCGCAGTAGAAGGCGTTGGTGAGCGTGACGGAGTGCGGCGGGTTGTCGGGGTATGCCGCGTTGCCCATCGTGAAGGTTCCCGGCGCGATGAGACGCATCGCGAGGTTCGTGGTCTTGTAGAGGTCGTTGGTGAAGCCGCCGGGGACGTTGGGGACATTGGAGACATAGGTGACGGGGTAGTTTTCGGCATCCTTGCCGCCGGAGAGGTCGATGATGCAGTAGTCGGGCAGGGTGAGGTACGCCACCGTGAAGGTGACGTTGGTTGACGCGAACTCGATCCCCTGCGCGCGGAGGTCCCACGTTACACGGTGGTTGGGCTCCGCCACGCCCGTGTCGAAGGTGAGCGCCGACGCGGCGGACACGTAGTTCGAGCCGGTCATGTTGTCCGTCGCCACGATGGAGAGGAACGGCTTGTTCCAGTCGGGCAGGCCCGACCAGTTCCCGCCCGTGACGAACGTGAAGTCCACCGTCCCGTTCCACGGATCGCTCGCCGTCGCTGTGACGTTGGAGACGACGGGCTGCGGGAGTATCTTGAACATGGCGCTCTGGCTTCCCAGCCGCGGGGGAGCATCGTCACGGTCAGGGTCGCCGTCCCCGCGTTCGTGTTGCTCGTGTAGGAGACCTCGTAGTCCGTGCCGCGCCGGACCGCGATGTCCACGTCTTTAAGCTCCACCTTGATCTCGGGCTCGACCGGCTTGCCGGTCCACGGGTAGCCCGCGTCGTTGAGGTCCTTGATGAGGATCTCCGAACGAACCGCCGTCACCGTCACGTCCTTCGCAGGCATGGTGAAGGTGGTCTCGGCCGCGGACGCGTTGGCAAAGTCCACGCCGTCGTTGCTCGTCCACTGGACGAACGCATAGCCAAAGTCGAGTTCGCCCGCCGTGATCGTGACCGTCGAGCCGACCTTCGCCGACGAGTTCGTGGTGCTGCCGTCCACGACGGTGACGGTGTAGGCCGGCAGGATCTCGACCTGCGGGCTCACGCCCGCGCACACCGTGCCGGCTCGCTCCGCGCCGGCTGCCGCCTCGGCGCTGCGCTCGCTTTCAAAGTCGTTTGACAGGGTTCTGACGAGGCGGAAGCCGATGCTGCGGTCGCCGTACGACGGGTAGTAGCTGCTCCGGTAGGACGAGGTGCAGTAGACCGCATCGTTGAACCAGCAGCCGCCGCGCAGCACCCGGCCCGACCCCGAGGAAGAATACCGTTCGAGGCACCACTCAAACACGTTGCCGTGCATGTCGTAAAGTCCCTAGGCGTTCGGCTTGTAGGAGCCGGCCGCCGCCGTGCCAGCGTTTGTGGCGCAGAAATCGCTGTAATCGGAGCCGCCGTTGTTCCAGTAGCGCCCGAGGACCTTGAGGTCGCCCTCGGTGTCGCCGCCGTTGTTGTACGTGCTGGTCGTGCCGGCGCGGCAGGCGTATTCCCACTGCGCCTCGGTCGGGAGGTCAAGGGCGTCGAGGTCTGTTTTTTGGCGCAAGACTCCTAAGAAGGACTCGGGATCAACACCCTGGACATTCGGCCAGTTGTAGGTATCCGCATTCCCTCGGATCATGTTCCAGGAGACCTGCTCCACCGGGCGCGTGGCGTAGTACGTTTCGTTGGTGAAGTAGCTCGGGCGGTCGCCATTCACAAGCTCCCACTGCCGCTGCGTCGTCTCGAACACGGCGCAGTAGAACGCGTTCGTGATTTCCGTCTCCGTTGTGCCGCCCTTCTTGAAGGTTCCCGGCCCGATGAGGCGCATCACGAGGTTCGTGGTCTTGTAGGCGTCGGTGTTGAAGGTGACGCCGGGGACGTTGGAGACTTTGGGGACGTTGGAGACGTAGGTGACGGGGTAGTGCGCGGCGTCTTTGCCGCCGGAGAGGTCGATCACGCACCAGTCGGGCATCCTGAGGTACGCCACCGTGAAGGTGACGTTGGTGGAGGCGAAGTCGATCCCCTGGGCCTTGAAGTCCCACGTCACCTCATGTGTGCCGCTCGAGCCCGCGAGCGCGTCGCCGAGCTGGTAGGGCGCTCTCGCCGAGAGCGCCGCCGCGGACGACACGTAGTTCGAGCCGGTCACGTTGTCCGTCGCCACGATGGAGAGGTACGGCCGGTTCCAGTCGGGGCACGCGGCCGCCGGGGAGTTCACGACGTTGAAGGAGATGCTGACCCTTCCGTCCCACGGCTCGCTCGGCGTGGCGACGACGTCCGTGATCTCCGGCGGTTCCGCCTGGCCCGTCACGACGAACGTGGCGGTCTCCACCTTCCCCGCGACGCCGTTCGTGCAGGTGACGTGCGTGAGCTCGTACGTGCCGTTGTACGGGACGCTCCACGCCCGCTCGCCATCGCCCGCCAGGTTCTCGGCGATCGCCACGCCGTCCTGCGCGACCGTCACCGTCGCGTCCGCGCCGCCGTCCCACAGGGACGAGAAGGCGAGCGTCTCGTCGCCCCCGCTTGCGCGGGGGCCGGTGCGCAAGTCGAGCACCATCTTCGCGGAATCCCCCGCATGCGCGACCCCGGCGACCACCATCAGGGCCGTCGCGACCATTGCCTTTGCCACTCTCATCCTGCCACCTCCTGAAGAATTAAAGAATTGAAGAATTGGATGCGCTCGCTTCGCTCGCTATTCGGTGAACCCTTGGACTGGACGAACAGACTGCCCGCGGTAGCGGGAGTTGCCGTCCGTGTAGCGGGCGCCCGAATAGATGCCGAGGCTCCACGCGTAGCTGTTGTCCGAGTACGGAACGGACGACCAGTAGTAGCCGTACGAATCGAAATAGCCGAGCGAAGTCCCGTAGCCGCGGCCGGCGCAGGGGAGGAAGATACTGGCAGATTCGTAGGCGCCCTGGCCTCGGACGACATATCCGTTCACGCCGTTCTGCGTCGTCCAGGTCCAGTTGCACTTGTTGACGAGGTCGTCCAGATCTTGTTTCGTCGGCATCCGCCAAGCGCCGCCCCAGTGCGCCTGCGCCGCGTCATGCGCCGGCGTGAGGACGCTGTCCTCCGTGATCCATTTCCCGTTCTCGTTCCCACTTTGCAGGGTGGCAATGTCCTTGCCGAAGGTGTAGATGGCCGAGTTTGCGTTCGAGAAGTTGAAGTCCGGCGAGGAACCATCTGAGGCAACCCACTTGCCATTTTCGTGCTTGTAGCCCACCGTGTCGCCCCACCAGAAGTAGAGGCCGTAGCCCTCGGGCTTCTCCGCGCCGACGTTCGTCATGGCCCAGTACGGCCCGCCCTCCCAGAGCTGGGCCCTGGCGTGTCCGCTGACGACCGTCACGCGCACCACGACGTTGCTGTAGAGTTCCGGACCGAGGTCCGCCCTGGCGTCCCAGATCAGGCGGTAGTTGCCGTTGGAGCACACCCCCTGGACAGGGGACTTCTTCACGTCTTTCGCGACCCAGAAGTTCGTGGCGTTGTGGACGCTCGAATCGGGCATCACCGCCGCCACGGCGAAATCGAGTCCGTAGTCCGTCCCGTTGATCCCGGACACCGTGCAGGTGATGTCCACGAGCCCGTTCCACGGCCAGCGCTGCCGGGCCTTCACATCGTTCACGTCGGCCGCCCAAAGCGGCGTTGCGGCGGCCATCGCCGCCAGCAGAATCAGGTTTGTGATTCGTTTCATGTTGATGTTCCTCCATTCCCCTTCGGGGGGCAACGGCGCAAGTTTACCACAAATCCGCGCATGGCGCAATGGCGGCCCGCTCGCCGAGGGCCCTACCAAATTGCCAACCTGCATGAGGATAACTTTTATTGCTTTCGCTGCTGGGAGATTAGGAGTCTAGGAGTTTCGGAGGTGATTATAAACCTAAATTCCTCATCTCGATATAACACTCCATGTTATATCTCACGCAGAGGCGCGGAGAGGCAGAGTTCGCAGAGGTTATCTCATTGTTGAGTATGCATTTTTTCACTAATTGTGTGGAATAACTTTCCGAGATTCTTCTCGTCATGTTTTCTTTTCCGCCGGATTTCAGAACTTTCTCTGCGCTCTCCGCCTCTCTGCGTCTCTGCGTGAGACATTCAACTGACGAATCTAGCACCAACTTCCGAATTTAGGATAAAAATCCTCCAAGTCTCCTAAACTCCAAAACTCCCAATAGCGAAAGCAAATAAGAAGATGCGCTCCCGCGTGCGGGCAGGAGGCAGAGGATTATGGTATACTGTGCGCACATGACCTCAAACGACATCTTCCGCGACACGCGGGTCGCGCACGTGCGCGAGCTCAAGGCCGAGGTGGCCCGTCTCAAAGAGGAACTCGCGCGCGAGCACGGCGCGCGGGAGAGCCTCGAGAGCCACTTCGCCCTCGCGCTCGCCGCCGCGCGCGACGCGGAGCGGATGGCGCCGGACGCCGAACTGCTCGTCGTCGACGGCTGGAACGCCGTGATCGGCACGCACCGTCTGGACGCCGACGCCCGCCACGCCGGACGCGACCGCCTCGTTGCGAACCTGCGCGAGCGCGTGGCCGCCGACCCGCGCCTGCACGTGTGGGCGATCTTCGACGGCGCCGAGATGCGCGCCGCCGCCGAGTCGGACGGACGCCTCCGCGTAGGCTACACCGGCGGCACCGGCGCGCACCGCGCGGACCGGATGGTGTGCGACTACCTGCGCATGAGGAAGATCCTCGGGCTTAACCACGCCGTGACCGTGGTCACGGACGACAAGGACTTCGCGAAGGAGGCGGCCGCACTCGGCGCCTCCGTGAAAGGAACGGATACGCTCAATGCCAAAACCCAAGCCAACTGAAACCCGCAAGCTCACCTACGCCGAGGCGGCCCTGCTCGACCTCCTGCCAACGCTCTCCCTTCCCGACGGCGCGCGCGCGCTCGTCGCCGGCAACCGCAGCGGCTGGCTGCCGCTCGAGGCGGAGAAGAAATGGCCGAAGCGCGTGGCCGCGCACGCGTTCGACTTCCACCACGCGCGCGCGATCCGCGACCGCCTCGCAGAGGCGTGGATCAACCCGAACGCAATCGTACACTGCACGCCCGCCCTTCCCGAAGGGCCCTTCGCGCTAGCCCTCTTCATGACCACCCCGCAGTCGATGAGCGCGGAGCTCGTCCTCGACCAGCTGGAGGACCTCCACGCCCAGCTCGCCGAAGGCGGCACTCTCTTCGCCGCGTTCGAGGGTGATGCGGACGACGCCCTGCGCACGCTGCGCCTCGTGTGGTCGAACGTACACGTCGTCACGCGCGCGAAGCACGTCGCCGTGTTCCGCATGGTGAAGCACGGCGAGTTGGCGAAGCGGCGCAACTTCGCGTCGGACTGGGAAGCCAGCGTTCCCGACGGCGAGAAGATGGTCTTCACCAGCCTGCCGGGCTGCTTCTGCCACCGGCGCGCGGACGCGGGCGGGCTCGCACTCGCGGAGGTCGCGGCGCGCGAGGCCAAGCCTACGGACCGCCTTCTCGACATGGGCTGCGGCTGCGGACTCGTGGGCCTGCTCGTCGCGAAGAAGGCCGGCATCACGGACCTCACGCTCATCGATTCGCACGCGCGCGCGATCGCGGCGGCGAAGATCAACGCCGCGCGCGCGGGAATCGACGCGCGGTTCGTCCTCTCCGACGACGGCCTTCCGCGTGGCGAGGACGAGGTGGGGCGCTGGAGCCTCGTGGTGGGCAATCCCCCCTACTACAGCGACTACCGCATCGCGGACGTGTTCATGGAGACCGCATACCGCGCGCTGCGTCCGGGCGGACGCTGTCTGATGGTGGTCAAGACCGCCACTGGCCTTCTCGCACTTCAGGAGAAGTACTTCCGCACGGCGGAGGTCATCAAGCGCCGGGGCTATTGCGTGCTGCGTTCCGCACGAACCTGATTCGCGCACGAAAAAAGTTGCTTTCGCTGTTGGGAGTTTTGGAGTTTGGGAGGCTAGGAGGATTTTTTACCTAAAATCCTCGGTTGAAAGTCTCACGCAGCGTCGCAGAGAGGCGGAGAGCGCCTCTGCGTGAGATATAACATGGAGAGGTAAACCGAAATGAGGAATTTAGCTTTAATTTTCTCTGAAACTCCTAGCCTCCTAATCTCCCAGCAGCGAAAGCAAGACATTCGAAGTCTACAGCGTGATTTCGTACCACACAGTGCGGCCTCTGTTCTCAGTTGAAGAACGACTCCACCGGAACGAGATAGTCGAAATAGCCGTTCTCCTCCACCTCCGGCGCGATGGTTCCGTCATACACGAGAACCGTCCGCACCGAGGTGCCGCGCGGGACGCGCAACCGCCTCACCTTCTCCTGGACTTCGTCCTCAATCGCCGACGAAATGCGCGCACGCCGCTTGATCTCCACGAGATAAACCGACTTGGGCGTCTGCACGAGCAGGTCAATCTGCACGCCGGGCGTTGTCTTTCCGGGACGCCGGACATACGGCGCCGCAGACGTGACAAGCCGTCCGTCCAATCCGATGAGCGAACAGAGCTTTTTCAGATTGTTCAGCACAAGGTTCTCGAACTGGAGTCCCATGATCGACTCCCACCCCGGAAGGCGGTCAAGGGTCGTGAAGCGGAACAGCCCTTCTCCGATCGCCTCGGCCTTCGGCGCGATGAACTTCAGATAGAAGCGCGTGTAGTTGTCGCGAAGCCGATAGCGGACTTCCCGCACGTCCGAACCCGTCTCGGGGTTTTTCCCCGCCGACGACGCGACGAAACCAGCCGCCGTCAGGTCGCGCAAATCCTCGCTCAAATGCCCGTTCGGCTCCCGTTCAAACTTCTCCGCCAATTCAGAGACGCTCGCAGAGCCGTTGGCAAGCGCCAGAAGAATGCGTCGCTTCGCCGCCGCCGCACCAAAGACATCGCCGAAAATCGTGTTGAAATCCTTGAACAGATACCCTTCCGGCGTGAAGCACATCCGCTTGACGTTCTCGTCCGCAGGAAGCGAAGGATCAATCTCCTGAAGGTATTTCGGGACACCCCCTGTCACCGACAGCACGTCGATGACCTCACGCAACGCCGTGCGCTCGGCCTTGCGTCCCCAGAACGCACGGCAGTCCGAGAGCGGCAACTCCGGCAACGTCACATCAAGGGAGATTCTGCCGACAAACGCCTTAGACTGCAGAATGTTCTCCTGAATCCACGCCGAAACACTGCCCGCCAACACGAATATCACACGCGGATGCCGCGAGAACTGCATATCCCAGGCATTCTTCAAGTAGGCTGCAAACGACGTGTCGTATCCGCCCATCCAGGATATTTCGTCAAGGAAGACAATCTTTCTGCCGCGTCCCCCAAGAGCCGCGTTGAGCGCGTCAAACGCCTTAGGCCAGCTATCTGCTTTGACTTCTGGCGAACCCGTCGCCCGTGCAAGAGAAGCACAGAAGTTCTCGATCTGCTTCTCGTTCGTCATGTACTTGTCAGGCGCAAGTCCCTCGATTTCGATGAAACTGCATTTGGAGGACTCTGCAAATACTTCCACCAACGTTGATTTTCCAATTCGCCGTCTGCCTGAAATGACCACCAACGACGCGACCGACTTCCGCCAGAGCGCTTCAAGACGTTCAAGGTAATATTCTCTTCCGACAAACATTGTCTCTTCTTTCCTGTGGAAAACGGCAATAGAATATCATAATTTTTCACAAAGCGCAAGAGCATGAATGGCAACTATTTTGAGAAATGGCAAATAGTTGCCATTTTCAACGCCCCCGAAAAATGGCAACTATTCTTGAAAACCCAAAATAGTTGCCATCAACCTAAATTCCTCATTTCGATTTTCCACTCCATGTTATATCTCACGCAGAGTCGCGGAGAGGCAGAGTTCGCAGAGGTTATCTCATTGTTGAGTATGCATTTTTTCACTAAACTTTCCGAGATTCTTCTTGTCATGGTTTTCTTTTCCGCCGGTTTTCTGAACTTTCTCTGCGCTCTCCGCCTCTCTGCGTCTCTGCGTGAGACATTCAACTGTCGAATCTAGCACCAACTTCCGAATTTAGGATAAAAATCCTCCAAGCCTCCTAAACTCCAAAACTCCCAGTAGCGAAAGCAAGACATTCAAAGGCTACAGCGTGATTTCGTACCACACGGTCTTGTACTCTGGGCCGATCTTCACCACTGCTTGGCCGTTGGCATCCGCCGTCACGGGAACAGGGGCTTTGCGCTCACCACGCTCGTCGAGCGCCCAACACTTCGTTTTGGCGGCCTTTGACGGCAATGTAATCGTGGCGGGGATGCCCTCGTTCACGGTCTTGCCATTCCCCCAGTCCGCGCCGCGACAGTGAATATTATCGCCCTCATGCGTGAACTTCGCGCCGCCGTTGTGGCAAAGTCCTGTCGCCGCAAGGAGGATGCGCGCGGGACGGCCGTCCGCGCCGAAGCCCGTTGCGTCGTGTGAGGTGAGCGACACCGTCGCCCAGCCGAGCTTCGTCTCGCCGACCTGGAGCTTCACGCCGCCAAGGTCGAACGTCCGTCCCTTCGTGAACCCGGAGAACACCTTGGTGTTCGGCGTGTTGACGGTCCAGAACGCCGCGCCCTCCACTTCGCCGTTGAGGACGATTTCGCCCGTGTCGCTCTTGAAGACCTTTTGGTCCTTACCCGGAATGGGACAGGCAATCTGCTTCGACTTCGCCGTGAGGTCCACCGCCGTCTTACGCTCAAGCGCAAGTTCGTTCGGAACCTTGCCGTCCGTTGCGGGCTCGATTCCCTGCGCGATGATCCCCTTCCGCACGAAGCGGTCTAAGTATTCGTTGTAGGGGAGGTTTGCGACGTACGACTTCGCGCTCTCCTTCACGTCGCCGCGCAGGTACATCGCGGCGCAGGCGGGGAAGTGCGCGAGCACGTCCGTGCGCGCCGCCATGGAGAAGAAGTACTCGTTGCGGTCCGGTTCGGCGTTCTGACGGTTGTTGTAGGAATACTCGAACACGCCGTCCCAGCCGTGCAGCGCCCCATACGCACGGAGCATGGGCTGGCCTTCCGCGCCGTAGAAGTTGGGGTAGGGATGGTTGTATTCGCTGACCGTGTAGGGCTTGCCGAGGACGCGCTGGCCCGCCAATCTGCTGATGCGGTCCACATTGTCGTTCACCATCGCCTTGTTGCCTATGCGCCAATTCTTGCCATTGTTTACTTTCGGGTGGCACCAGTAGGAGTGGATATCGACATAGTCCATCTCCGCCATGAGGTGCGGCGTGGAGAAGTTGAGTTGCGTGGCGGCGACGGGTGCCTTGAGGCCAAGTTCGTTTTTGAGGTAGCCGAGCATCCCGGTCCAGAAGTCGTGCTCCACGTCGGTGAGGAATTGGTAGAAGTCGCGCTTCATCTCAATAGGAGCGCGCGACCGCTTGCTGTGTACGAACGGATAGTCGCCGTTCTCGATGCGGAACTTGTCGAGGTACGGCAGCGGCTTCTCGGCGAGCTTCCACGCCGCGCGCGCCTTCTCCGTGGTGCCGTACTTCTTGACGAGCCAGTCGCTCCAGAGCTTCTTGAGGCACTTGCCGTACACGTCATCGCGGCCGTCAAGTCCGCCCTTCAAGTACACGCTTATCCCGACTTTTTCGGGATGAGTTATCCCGAAATTGCGTCGCACCCCTGAAAACATTGGCTCAAAAATATTTTCAGTGGGGTCAAAAACTG
>CACZAK010000083.1 GCA_902779075.1 uncultured bacterium
CCCGTGGACCAGTAGACCGGCTTGAAGTGCGACTTCGCGCTCTTCGCGCTCGGGCCCGTGTAGAGGACGAAGCCACCCTTCGCGAGCGCGGCCACCGCCTCGTCAAAGGAGGAGGTTTCGAGGATTGTATCCGGCGGTCGCGGGGCGACCGCCCTACCATCTTGCTGTTGTACGCTTGCTGTCGTGGCGAACACCCAGAATGGCCAGTAGTTTCCATCGAAGCGCAGCATGAATTTCTTGCCGGCCATGTCGGCGGTAAGCGGTATGGACACTTCGCCAACCACACCGACATCGCCAGGGTAGATCGTTTTCGGAAGGCGCAGTTTCCCATGAAGATAGCTCTCACCGAATGCATCTAAAGTCGGACGATCCTCCACGTAGTAATTCCACTCTTCGCCTTCGAGGGACGGCTCTTCCGTACCATTGCGAACCAGGATCGTGGCCTTGTATGTCTCGCCCACGCTCCAGACATACTTCTCGAAGCGGGCAAGGCCTGCATACGACGTGAAGATTGTTTCGAAAAAAGGACGCGGCCGCATTCCCTCCACAGCCGGCTTGATGTCGTAAAAGCTGTCGCGCCAGCCGATCAACGCCTCACCCTGCCCGGTGAAGTCCTGCACGCTCAGCAACTGCAGTCCTGCGCAAGAAGGCGTGCGCATGAAGCTTTCCACCTCTTCCTTGTACATCAGGCGGTTGAGGTGGGCGGACGCCTTGCAGAAGCGCGGCCAGAAGCGTTCGGTACCGGACTTCACCGCCACGTCGCGATAGTGTTCGAGATTGTACGGACGCATCACGCCCGTGTATTTTGCAAGCTCGTGCTTCCAGTCCACGTAGATCGGCCACTGTCCGATCTCGTGCGCCACCACAGGAAGACGGGTCTTGCCGTAAACATCCTCATAGTCCCAATCCGTGGAGGGCCGGAACCGCCCGCGCACCATGCCCACTTCAGGGTGCCGGTGCGTCGTGGTGTAGTCGTCGCCTGGGGATATCTCCCTGGCCGTGGAGGCCAGGTACAGGCGGCTCGGATCGAACGCCCGGCAGTCGTTCATCCACTTGCCCATGACCTTGAAGTCGCTGCCGCCGAGTTCGTTGCCGATGCCGAGCGAGATGAAGGACGGCGAGTTGCCGCGCCTTTCAAGGATGTTGCGCAGCTCGTGCTGGACGAATCCGTCGATGGGCTTGCCGAAGCCCATCTTGTCGGCCGTCGTGTGCCAGCGGTCCACCCAGATGCCCGCCTCAACGACGCAGAACATGCCCAGTTCGTCCGCCGCGTCGAACGCGGCCTTGGGCGGCGTCCAGGAGTGGAAGCGGATCGTGTTGATGCCGTCCTGGTCGCGCAGCTTGCGGAACGTATTCAGCCACCATGCCTTGGTCGTGTCGGGCGCGCCCGTGAGCGGGAAGTGGCAGCAGTCGAGATTGCCGCGCATGAACCACTTGAAGCCGTTGATCCAGATCGCGTGGTCGTGCGCGGACACGCTGCGGAATCCAAAGCGTATCGTATGCGTGAAATCAGTCTCGGCGTCGTGCAACACGAGCGAATAGAGATAAGGATGGTGTTCCGACCACGCCTCGGGCTCGTATTCAAGAAAGAGTTCGATAAGGTTGAAACCCCTGCGGTAGGGAGATGGTGGTTTGATGCTTCTTACACGCACGCTATTGCAATCCGGCGGCACGGCGTTTGCATGAAGCAAGCGTATGTTCCCATCGAGATCCTTCGCCTTGAACGACTCAGGCACTTCAACGACCAGTCGATGGTTTGCGGGCCATGAGGCAAATACGCGCGACTGCCTGAGCGCGCTCTGCCGCCGCAGTACAAATTCGCCCACGACGCCGTGCCACACGCTCTGCATCACGGGACCGTAGCTGTGCGCCCACTCCGAGAAGTTATAGCGGTTGGAGTTGTCGAGCGTGAGGCGGATCGTGTGGCGTCCCGGCTTCGTCAGACGCTGCGGAATCGGGTAGACGTGTTCGACGGCGAGCGAATCGCACGACCCGACCGCCTCGCCGTCGATGGCGAGTTCGGAATGGAGCATCACGCGCTCCATCACCAGTTCAAGAGGGTATCGCGCCTCTTCTTCCGTGAGCTCGATCTCACGCTCGTACACGGCCTTTCCGCGATACTGGTATTCGCGGGTCAACGCGCCCTTCGACTGGCGGACAGTGTCCTTCTCCCAGTCGGCGGCGGTCATGCGCCGTCCGAGCTTAGCGTCCGCGAGCGTGCCGGGAAGCCGTACGACGCCGGACAACCCCTCACCAGTGACGCGCCACGTTCCGGAAAGGTCCTTGACGGAATCCGCCGCCGCCGCAAAAGCGGCGAACAGTGCCGCCACCGCGCAAACCTTAGTTGTTCTTGTCGCATTCATGCGCAACACTCCTTTCAATTGAGTTCTCTGCCTTTTGTTTCTTTTAGGAAAAATGCCGTGACGACGAAGCCGACAACGCATATCGCGGCGTACAACCAGAACGTTCCCGCAGCCTTGAGGGCCTCGTTGATTGGCTTGAACGTGAGCGTAAGCCCGAAGCACGAGATCCACAACGACGCCACCGCGACCGACATCGCAGTGCCGCGCACGCGGTCCGGGAATATCTCGCTCAACACCACCCACGTGATCGGCGCGAGCGTCATCGCGTAGCACGCGATCGCAGCCATAACCACGATCAGGACGGCAACGCCCTTCACCTCGAAATGGTAGCAGCAGCCGAGGATCGTGTAGAGGGCCGCGAGCCCGCCCGCGCCGAGCAGCATCAGCGGACGCCGCCCCCATTTGTCGACAAGACACATCGCCGCGACCGTAAACGCGCAGTTGACGATACCTGTTATCACCTGATTGAACATCACGCCCGAAACGTCGTAACCCGCCGCCTTGAATATCTCCTCTGCGTAGTTGAACACCACGTTGATGCCACACCACTGCTGGAACGCCGCAAGGAAAACGCCAAGCGCCAGAATGGGCCATACGCTCCGCCACCGGTAGGGCGGTCGCCCCGCGACCGCCGCGTCACCCCGGTAGGGCGGTCGCCCCGCGACCGCCGCATCGCCCCGGTAGGGCGGTCGCCCCGCGACCGCCGCATCGCCCCGGTAGGGCGGTCGCCCCGCGGCCGCCGCATGCCACCTCGGACTCTCCGGGATGAAGAACGCCAGTATGAGGAAGAGCGCCGCCGGCACTGTCTCCGCGCCGAACATGACGCGCCATGAGATATCGCTCGTCACCGTGAGGAAAACAAGGTAGTTCGCCAACTGCGCGAAGATGATACCCAGCACTATCGTGAGCTGATTCACCGAAACGAGCCGCCCGCGCATCTCCGGCGGCGAGACTTCGGCGATGTAGACCGGCGAGACGTTTGACGCAAGCCCGATTCCCACGCCGCCCAGGATGCGAGCGGCGATGAACGACCAGTAACCCGTGGCGAACGCTGTCCACAATGCGCTCACAGTGAAACAGATCGCAGCGAAGATGAGCGACGGCTTGCGTCCGAACCGGTCCGGCAGCCATCCGAGTCCGATGGCGCCGCCGATGCATCCCAGTACGGCAGACCCCATCGCGAACCCGGACTCCCATGCCTTAGATGGATCGTTCAGCCCGAAATACGGTTCGTAGAACGGCTTCGCGCCTCCAATCACCACCCAGTCGTAGCCGAAGAGCAATCCGCCCATCGCCGCCACGAGACACACCATCATCAGTTTCGTCTTAGACATTTCTTCTCCTTGTATTGATTAATGCAGCAGAGATAAAGCGAGGCTATTGTAGCATTTTTTATCTCCAACGCCAACAACTTTTAGCACCTAAGTCAGAAATCTTGATTTAGGTGCTAATTTTTGGCATCAGATTTTTTAGCACCTAAGTACACTAATACCGACTTAGGTGCTAACTTTCTGACTGAAAAAGTCCTCCATTGCCTTATTGACTCACTTGTCCGCCATCGGCACCACGCGGTCGATCTACTATTTGAGCGGCAGGATGGACGCGCCGTCGATAACCGTGAAACGCGCGTCGCACCAGTCGGCGTGATCGTAGCTGATGCCGTCGCAAGCGTCGCAGGCGGAAAGTTCAACGATTTTAGCGCCGGCGAGATCCGCATGAAGACAGTACGGCGGCGTTCCGGCGTGCATGACAGGCGATTCGGCCACGCGTTTCCCGTCCGCATCCACGATGAACTTCACGCTTCCCAAATTCTTTCCGGCCGCCGCATCCACGCCCACCATCGCGTCGAATGCGAGTACCTTTCCGCCACAATCAATCTCATAGCGCGAGACGGCGTGGGAACCCACACCGCGTTTGAAGGCCGTGCCGCCGGGTCGAAGCGCATTACCGACGATCGAGCGGTTCTTCTGGGGCTTGCCCCATCCGCAGCTCATGCCAGAAAGGTCCATTTCGTCAAGCCAGACGGTACTCGTTTTCTGCACCGCGCGCGCGGACGGTGTGACGTCAGCAACACGCCGGACCTCGAACACGGCCGAGTCGAACTTGCCGGAAAGTTTGACAGGCATCCCCTTCTCCATGAGTTCGCGTCCGGTGCGCGGAGTAGCGGACAGTTCCGCGTGAAGCGTCGCGCCCTTGTTGATCTCCGCCACGACGTACTTTGCATCGGAATCCACCCCGCGCAGACGCAGCGTCTTCGCCGCCACGATGTCTTTGTTGAGTCCGAGCGCGAACAGCGCCGCGCCGGACTTGTCTTCGCTCACGTACATGAGCGCGGCCATCTTTCCGCCGCCCCGCAGACGGCCGCTGCGGCCACCGCCGCCAAAGTTACAATGCTTCTGCGCATGGTATTACCTCACCAGAAGCATGAATCCGCACGGAGGCATCCGGCTCGCCGTTCTTAGGAGAGGGCGGCGGCGCTTCGTAGATGAACGCCAGGCTCCCCGTCCCCGCGCTTGCGAGCAATGCGGCACCGCAGGCCGCGATGCATGCGGCCGAGATCGCGGCCGCCCCGTTGCGTAATCTTGTCTTCATTGCATCTTCCTTTATGTCCACCAGCAAAGATCGCTGGAAATTGGAATCACTGGCGCTTTGCAGGCATGACGATGTCGATCTCGGCAAGGGCCACGCGGTCGTTCGCCTCCAAGGCGTGGGTGGCCGTGAAGCGGAAATAGCGGGCCTTGACGGGGCCGGCGAACGTCACGCGCTGCTTCTGCGGGTTGGCCGCGATGTTGCCGAACTCGCCGGACGCCGCCATGATCCATGTCCTGCCGTCGCCGGAGACGTGGAACTCGTAGCCGTCCACCATTCCGTGCCTGCACCCGTCCATGCGCGGCACATAGTCGAAGCCGCCCATCGCCAGCTCCGCGCCGCAGTCCACGGTGAAGCTCTGCGGCGGCGGCAGAGGCGCCGCTCCGGACGCATGGGAATGCCACAGCGTGCGATAGCTGCCGTCGATGGCGCTGCGGGCGTTGCGCGGGGCCGCGCACGTCTCGCCGACGATGCGCCAGGCCGACTTGTCGTACGTGTCGGGGGCGCGCGCCGTGTCGGGCGCGCGCGCGACCTCTCCCTCCACGGCCTTCGCGCGGCGCAGCGCCACCGGAAAGATCTGCGGCGGCGCGATGCCGTCAAGCGTCACGCGGATCCGGCCGTACTTCACGCCGGGGACGCGCGCAAGGCGGCGGTGGCCCACCGTCGTGCCGCGCGCCACCACGTTCCATCCGCCCTCGCCGTCGGGCGCCTCGACGGCGAAGGACGCCACTCTCTGCCCCTCCGCGATCCTCTCCCTGATGTCCACGCAGTTGAACTCCGCGGGCGTCTTCAGCTCGATCTCCGCGACGAGCCTGTTCCCTTCGCGCCTTTCCGCCGTCTTGGCTCCGTCCGCGAAGTCGCGCGAGTTGAAGTCGCGCACCCATTCGCCGAACTCCGCAAGGCGCCTCGCGTCGTCGTCGCACACGCGCCCCTCCACGTCCGGCGCGACGCCGATGTTCATCACGGCCCCGCGCCCCACCGTCTCGAAGTATATCTTCACGAGGCGGGCGAGCGACTTGGGCTTCTCGTTCGCGTGCCAGTACCATCCGCGCCTGAGCGGGAAGTCCGCCTCGGACGGAACCCACTTCATCTCGCCGTCGTCCCCCCTGTGCGCGCACCACCACGTCTCCGGGCTCACCCCGCTTTCGTTCCCGCACCAGATCGACGACCACCCTCCGATGCCGCCGCCGAACACGATTGACGTCGGATGCTTCTCGTGCATGATCTTCAGCAGATCGTGATAGCGGTAGTAGCCGGCCGGTATCGACCTTCTCTCGCCCCTGCCGCCGTTCGCGCCGCCATACCACCCGGTGCCGCCGTTCGCGCCGTCCAGCCACATCTCGCACAGTTCGCCGTAGTTGTCCATCAGGTCGTTCCACTGCGCGAAGAAGTAGTCCACGTAGGCGGGCGTCGCGTAGGAGCCCTGGCGCCTGTCCCACGGCGCAAGATACACGCCGAACTTCATGCCCTTCGCGCGGCACGCGTCGGCAAGCTCGCGCACGAGGTCGCGCCCCGTGTTGGGCGCGGGCACGGCGGCCATCGAGTACTCGAGGTTGTTCGTGGCGGGCCAGAGGCAGAAGCCGTCGATGTGCTTCGCCACGAGCACCACGCTCCTGATCTCCGCGGCCTTCATGGCGTCGGCCCACTGCGCGGGGTCGAGCCTCTTCGCGGTGACCTTGGACGGCGGCACGTTGCCGAAACCCCACTCCTGGCCGGTGTAGGGGTTGAGGCCCCAGCTGACGAGCGCCATGATCTCGCGCGCCTGGTATTCGAGGTGCGCCCTGGTGGGCCGCACGGAGGCATCCGGCTCGCCGTTCTTAGGAGAGGGCGGCGGCGCTTCGTTGATGAACGCCAGGCTCCCCGTCCCCGCGCTTGCGAGCAATGCGGCGCCGCAGGCCGCGATGCATGCGGCCGAGATCGCGGCCGCCCCGTTGCGTAATCTTGTCTTCATTGCATCTTCCTTTCCTGGATTTTCGTTTTCCCGCCGGGACGGTTTTCTACCGGACTATCAACATGAAGCCCCCGCGCCCGAGCCGGAGTCCCGTGGCGTCCGCCTTCAGGGTGTACTTCGCCGCCGTCGCGGCGTCGAGCCTAAACGTCACGTCCGCGCCCGGCGCCGTGGTCTCGGTCCACGTCACGACGTAGTCTCCGCTCTTCGCAAGCGCGGCCACGTCCGCGCGCCCGGAGAGGTCCACAGTCACCTTGGCGTTCGCCGCGAAGCCGACTACATTCCTTCCCCTCGTGAACGAGGACGTCAGCGGGAGAGCACGCGTACGAGACGAAAGATCGATCGTCGAACCGTCCATCAGCGTCACGCCGTAGAAGTAGTCGTGCGCGGCGGGTTTGAACGTGCCGTGTACGCTGAACACGCCAGTGCCGTCGTTGTAGTTGTAGCCAAACATCGGCTCGTAGTCGCGCACGCTCAGCGGCGCGTAGATTTTCAACGCGCTTGCAATGCGGAAATCGACGTTCGTCGCAACGTTCTCCAGGCAAGAATTCGGATATCCGTTTACGCCGGTCTGAAAGTAGCCGCCGCTCGTGACGTCGATGCAGCCGTTCTTCAGCTCGCTGTTGACGACGTGGAAGTTTTTGTTGGCGATCGCAATCTTGAGCGTATGGCCGCCAAGGTCGATCGCCGTCGCGCGCGCCAATTCACTGCTGAACATTCCCCAATCGGACGCCACGCTGAATTCCGAATCCGCCGTGAGCCGCACGTCGAAGAACTGTCCGTACCTTTGTTGCACGTCGTTCCCCGTGTTCTGCACGAGCCCGCCGTCCATGACGAGCGCGTATTCCGCGCATCCGGTGTTCTGCGCGAACATTCCCTTGATGTCGAACACGCCCCGGTTCGCGCCGTTCGTCGAGACGGTGATCGTGCTGCCGACCGCGCCGAGCTGGTAGTTGCGCGCGTCGCAGAGGTTTTCCATCAGAAAGTCCTTCTTCGACTCGCCCTTCTCCAGCACGCCCTCCAGAATCGTCGTGCCGCCAGTGTAGCCCTGCCTGTTCTTAGCCGCCACATACGTACCGAGACCTTCCTTGACGAGCTTCACACCGCCAAGGATGGAAGCGCTTGTATTGATCATCCTAGTGCCTTCCGCCACGTCCACGCGCAGTTCCGCGACCGCACCGGCGTTCGAGTTCGTGATGACCGCGTTGGCGAAATCGTCGTCCGCGAGCGAGGCGACGCGCAGGGCGCGTCCGTTCAGGTCGATGCGCACCCCGTCCGCGAAGACGGGCGTTCCCCACGTGCGCAGGTCGCAGTCGCCGTTGAGGACGACGTTCGTCGTGCGGAAGCACGGCAACGCGCCCGGCAGCTCCACGCCGTTGAAGTTCCAGCAGCGCCAGTTCGCCGCCACGGTCGCGGAGTCGTTCATGCCTCCGTTCCATTCCGCCGACATCGCGACGCCGGGATCGTTCACGTGAATCGACGCGCCGTCCGCGCCGATCGTAAGGACGTGCCCCTGCGTGTTACCCGCAAGCGACACGTAGTCGTACAGCGTACCGCCGGCGGGAAGGACGCAACTCGCGAAGGAGATGGCCGCGTGCTGCTTCGCCGGAAGCGCGGAAACGTCGAGGACTAGTTTCCCGTTTTCCTGAATCGACAGACCGCCCGCGATGGCCGTCTCACCCGCCGCCAGCACGAGCGTCGCGCCGTAGCCGACAGAAACCGAATCGACAGTCGCCGGCGAAGACGCGAGCGTCACCGCGCCCGGGCCGTACACGCCGAGTTTGCCTGCGACGGGCGCGGACACCGTGGCCGCCACGCCCTCGCTCGTAAAGAAACCGCCGTCGCCAAGCGTGAGCGTGCCGCCGGAAAGCATCGCGTTCGCCGTGAAGCCCACGCCCGCCGCCGCCGCGCAGTCTGCCGGAACGACCGCGTCGGAATCGAACACGCGGTATTTCCCCGTGCCCCACTCCGCGTCGCCCGCGCCCGCCCAGCCGCATTTGCGCGTCCACTTCGCCTCGATCCGCTTGCGGATGGCCTCTCGTGTCAGGCCCGAGACTGGGTTTGTGAATATCAACAGCTCCGATATTGCGCGCCCGCCGTTGCGGGCGACGTTGCCGTCGACCGAACTGCGGTCCGCACCAAGCGAGCAGGCCGTAAGGCTACGATACGACGAGATGTCATACACATGCGTACCGCGTGGCGGACGTTCTGCACACGCATCTCGCACAAGCGCGTCGTCGCAGTAAATCGGGCCCTTTCGATAGCCATCCGCGCTATGGTCCGACGTGCCATAGCATCCCACCATGCCCGACAGATATCCGCGGTGGAAATCGTAGGTGGGCGCGGATGTATTAATCTCGTTTAGTCCGTCTCCGAGGAAGAACACAGGCGCGTCGCGTTCGATGTCCATTGTCCAGAACACGGAGTAGATGTTCGTGAGCCTGGTGAAGTACATGTCGATGTTGGACCCGCATCCGCCCATCAGGAACGCCGGTACGCCGTTCGTGAAGCCGTATGTACCCGGGTTGCAGGGAATGCCTGCTTTGTAGAGCCGCGTGGGCTTTACGAGGTCGGCGCCCGTCCCGGCGTTCTTCCAGCCAGTGATCGCGCCGTCCGTGTAGTTGAAGTTGTCCGGCGAGGAGGCGTCCACGTGGACGGCGGCCCGAGACACGACCTCGTCGACGTAGGCATCCGAAGGCTTCCACTTCGCCTTCAACAGCTCCGTCACCGCCGCGCACTGTTCCTCGGTGAACTGCGCCGAAAACGTCACAAGTTCCGCAACCCTCTTGCCGCCGTTCCAGTTGTTGCTGGAACGATCCTGCCCTAGTTTGTTCCACTCGAGGTTCTTCGTGGCCGTGACCGCAAAGACGGTCAGACCGCCCGGCGGCTCCGGGCACTCGATTGCTGGTGCGACGACTTTCTTTCCGTTCTGCCAGATGGTTCCATAAATTGCATAGTCTCCATAGCTCACTTTGGGTTCAGTCCACATCCACTCTCCACCTCTGCCGCGATGGAATCTATACTGGCTCACGTCGCCGAGCAGGAAGGTACTACTGCTAAAATCAAGCTCCGCCACCATGAATACGGTGCGCGTGTCTTCGAGGCGCGTCGCGAGCGCGAGATCGATACCGCTGCCGGCCGCGCCGGAATCGAACACGGGCTTGCCGGCCACCTCCCCGCGCGTACCGTATCGAATCGCGCTCGTGCCGCCGGACTTCGCGGCGGACGGCGTGAAGTTGTTGCCGTTGCCGGAGAGGTCGTCCCACTGCGAGACCTTCGTTCCCGTTTCGTCGCCGGCAACCTCGTAATGGAAGCTCGCCGCCTCCGACGCGTCGAAATGCACCTGGGGCTTTCCGAACTTGTTGACGCGCATCGCGAACGTCGCCGTTTCCTGGGACATCCCGCCGTACCACTTCGCCTTGAGGTAGCCCTCCACCTGACTGCGCTCCTCGTCGTCCAGCACGCGGTTGAATGCAATCACCTCGCAGAGCCGCTTGCCGCCTATGCGCCCGGAAATGTTCCGGTCGTTGCACAGGCAATCGACAACGGCGCCGCCTGCACGACTCCAGGTAACGAGCTGGTAGCCCGTCGGGATCACCGTCGTCGTGGGCGCGGCGACCTTGACGCCATCGTTCCAGTATTCAGTTCCATTAAGATACGAATGCACAAACTGGTATGAACCGGTAGTTCCATAGCCGCCCGTGCCGCGGGCAAAATAAAAGTGGCTCATGTTTCCTTGACTGCCCAGCAAATAGGCGTCGTCGCTTTGGTCGATGTCCGTCACGAAAAACGCCGTCTTGATGTTCTGGTCCGCGGAAAACTTCATGTCGCACTGGGTGCCGACCGTGAAAAAGGTGACGGCCTTCTTGCCCGCGAGCGCGCCGTCCGCGATCTCGATCACCTGCGGCTTGATGGACTTGTAGGTCGTGACGGTCGGATACGACCCGCCGCGCACATCGGCCCACGAGTCGAGTTCCGTCCCCGCCGCCGCCGTGAGCGCCGATGCGTCGAACCAGAACACCGCCTCGCTTGTGACGAAGTCTGGCACCGTCACATCGGCAAACGACGGCAATACAGCCGCCGCTACGCATATTGCCGCCGCCAAGAGGGCGGCTTTCCCAGTCAGTTTTCTCGTGTTCATTTTCGGCTTTCCTTTGTTGTTGCCCTTGCGGGCGGTTTGTTGAAGTTGTTTGTTTGGAGTTTGAAGTTCAGAGACAGAAGCACGCAAGGCGGCTCGTCGCGCACGGTGCGCGGCAAGTCGCCTCTGGAATGCCCGTAAGGGGGGGGCTTTGGAAATGTGAAAGTGTTGCCAATTGCCAATGTTGCCAGTTCCCAATTGGTATTGGGTATTGGTTAGTGGCAACAATTCCACATTGGCAAAAATCGTGCCCCCCCCCCCGCTAATTGCGCAAACGCGCCCATACGCACCGTTTTAGCGCGGTTGTAGGCGGTTTTATGGATGGCAAGCGCCATGGTGCTGGCTTTCTCAAAAATCAAAACATACGTATTATATCACCTTCCCTCACTGACAACAATGCCAAATGCTTGCATAATCCACAAGTAGGCTTGCCTAAAACACAAGACAACAGCGTAAGGTTTTGGTATACTGTCCGCCATGAAAACTATCGCACTCTTTTCGGAGAACGCCCGGGAATACGGACGTCAGTTCCTGAAAGGCGTAGCCAACTACGCGCTCGGCCGCCATGACTGGCAGCTGCGGTTGCTTTCGCCAAGCGACATCGGGAACCGCCACGTATTCGCGGAAGTTGACGGTATTATCGCACGGATCGTCGGAGTGCATTACGTCGAAAAGCTCAAGGCGACAGGACTTCCCATCGTTGATGCAATCTGCGAAATGGACGACCCCGCGTTGATCGGAGTGGACAACGACTGCGCGGCGATAGGCAAGATGGCCGCCGACTATTTCATTCAGCGAGGCTTCAAGAGCTTCGCCTACTGCGGCTATCGTGGCACGCGCTATTCCGACGACCGCCTTTCGGCCTACTCCGCTACGCTTCGCCGCTCAGGTTTCTCCTGCACGGAGTTCACGGCCCGCGAACCGCCTACAAACGCCATCTTCTTCAACGAAGAAGCGAAACCGCCACGGAACAATGCAAAACTGCGCAAGTGGGTCGCGTCACTTCCTCCACGCACGGCGGTGTTCTGCGCCAACGACTTGAGAGCGTACCACGTGCTGTGCTCTGCACAGAAGATTGGCCGCGCCGTGCCGAACGACCTTGCGGTGCTTGGCGTGGACAACGACGAGCTTCTTTGTTCTTACGCCTCGGTCGCCATATCCAGCATTGATCCCAATGCGTTCGGCGTCGGCCACGCGGCAGCGCGGCTCATGGACGCGGCGCTGGCGCACCCGGAACGGCCAAAGGCGCGACCGATCTTCAAGGTGCGTCCGGGACGTCTTGTGGAGCGGACTTCCACTGCGGTGTTCCCCCTGGACCCGCCCTGGTTCGCCAAGGCGCTTTCGTACATCGAGACGCACATGTCAAGCCCCGTCTCGACAACCGAAGCGGCGCGCGCCGCCGGCGTCTCGCAAACCGCGCTCCAGACCGCATTCCACGCCCAGTTCGGCATGAGCGCGGGGAAATACATCCGAGGCGTGAAGATGCGAGAGGCAGACCGCTTGCTCCACGACGGAACGCTCTCCGTCAAGGAAATCGCCGCCCGAACCGGCTTCGTCTCCCATCCGCACTTCAGCCGCACCTACCACGATCACTTCGGCCATCCCCCGACCAGACAATTACGCCAGTAAGACGAGAAAGCCGACTTATGTTCAATCAAGGCTCCACCACGACGCGGAAACCCACGTCGTAGACGGGCGCGTACGGACGGTAGGCGCGGCGGAACGACGCCGTGGAGAGCTTCGGGCGCGAATACCACGAGCCTCCGCGCACCACGCGCCGATCGTCACCGCCGGGGGCGTTGCGTCCGTCATTCGCCGCGTAGGGATAGGGCGCGTACTTCGACTGCGTCCACTCCCACACGTTGCCGTGCATGTCATAGAGTCCCCACGGGTTGGGCTTCCACTTCCCGCTCTTCTCCTGCAGGAACGCGCCGTCGTTCACGTTGTGCGCCTGCGGCACCCAGTTGTCAAAGAGGTTCTCCGTGTTGCCGTAACGGGCCTTCACGCGATCCTGCTCGTAGGGGTTGCCCGCATAGTCCGAAAGCGAGATGTCGGCGAGGTTCGCGTATTTCGCGAAGTCGTCGTCCACGCCGCCCCACCAGAACGGCTTGTCCGACCCGGCGCGCGCAGCCCATTCCCACTCGGCCTCGGTGGGCAGGCGCACCGTGCGCCCAGTCTTCTTCGAGAGCCATTCGCAGAACGCGACGGCCTTGTTCCAGTTCACGCGCACCGCCGGAAGGTCGTCGCCGTTCACGTCGTAGCCCGTCACGCCGAACTGGTAGCCGTGGCGCGTTTCGTGGCGGCTGTCGTGCGACGGGTCGAACTGACGGAACTCGCGGTTGGTGATCTCTCGCGCGCCGATCTGGAACGGCTTCACGTCCACACGCGCGGCGGGATGCTCGTCGCGCGGCCCCTTCGCCTCGTTGCGACCCATCACGAACGAGCCGCCGGGAATTGCGACAAGCGCGATCTCCACGCCGTCGGCGAGCTTGATCGCCGGCGCGGGCGCGGCCGGTTTCGTCGCCGGGTCGAACGGCCAGCCGGCGATCTTCAGCGGCTCGCCGCCCTTCGGCTTCTTCTTGCTGCTCAAGGTGTCCTTCAGGACGGGCGCGGGCGTCTCGATGTCCTCGTGGTTCTGCCGGACGCCGGTGTAGAGCGCGCGACGCTCCTCGCGCAGTTTCTCCCTGTCGAGCGCCTCCTTGCCGACGATCGTCTGCCAGCGCCCGTGGTAGGGCGTGTTGAAGTCGATCCACGTGATCAGGCGGTCGCGCGCCTCCTCGGAGAGCTTCACGCCGTGGTGTCCCTTGTCGAGCATCATCATCAGCTCGGTGGTCTCGGCGTGCCACTCCATCGGCTCGAAGAGGTGGATGTCGCTCTCGATGCCAGGATGGCGCACGAAGCGGACGAGGTTGAAATACGGAATGGAGAACTTGCCGCCGAATTTCTCCCACACGCGTCCGTGCGCGCGGGAGTGCCAGTTGGTGACCATGCTCGTGCCGCGCAGGTCGGGCTTCCACTTGAAGTTGCCGAACAGCTTCTCCTGCGGCGGATCGGGTTCGTTGTGGCACCGGACGCAGAAGGCGTCGAGGACGGGCTGCACCTCGCGCGCGAACTCGAAGTTGCGCTCAGGGCCGCGCCACGGGCGAATCTCCTCGAGCGGCAGGTTGGCGGCCACGCGCGGGGCGCGCGCCACGAAGCTCTGCTTCTCGTGGCATCCGGCGCAGGAGAGATATTCGCCGCTGCGGGCGGTGAACCAGCTGCGCATCACCTGCAGGGACTGCCCTTCGGCGTCGAGCGGCTGGACGGCGATCGGCGTGTTGGCGGGCACCTTGAAGTAGGCGCTGCCGTCCGCGTTCACGGGCACCGTGCCGAGCGTGCGGCGCATGTCCCACGGGCCGTCGAGTCCGATCGAACCGTAGAGTCCGCCCTCGTTCTTGAAGCCGAACGTGTAGGTGTAGAGCCGCAGGTTCTTCACCGTGCCGACCGGGATGTTCTTGAGACCGGGTCCCTCGTAGATGTTGGCGATGTAGACCTGCGCCGTGGTGGCGCCGGGAACGATGCGGTCGGGCTGCGCGTGCGGGACGGGCGTCTTCATGAGCGGCACGGGCTCGCAGAGGTCGTGTCCGGCCTCGCGGAGGAGACACAGCTCGTTGTCGAAGCGGTCGATGAGGTAGATGGAGAAGTTCCTCTCTCCCTTGTTCCTGCGCGCCACGAGGAACGTGGTGTCGTCAAGCGGGAACGGGTGGAGGTTCATGGGCCACGTGCCGTTGTAGAGCTGGTCGCGCACGATCGGGTCGACGGGCTTGCCGTAGCCGGGCATCAACTGGATCGCGCCCTCGCCCTCCTCCGTGCCCTTCGTCACGTCAAAGAGGCCGAGCTGTCCTTGGCGGCGGAGTCCGTGGTGGCCGGTGAGGACGGCCACGAACTGCGTGGGCTTGCCGGGAATCGGACGCGCGTAGAACATGCTGTTCGGCCAGAAGGAGTTGCTGCCGTAGAACGCGCGCTGGTTGGTGCCGTCGGGATTGCACGTGAAGAGAATGCGCGAGTTGGCGTGCGGGATGTCCGTGTACTCCCAGCGGAGGTACATCACGCGCCCGTCGGGCATGATCTCGGGGCACCACGCGTGCTCCTGGTCATTGCCGAGCAGCTCCATGCCGGAGCCGTCCGCGTTGCAGCGGAAGAGGTTCGCGACGGGCGAGTCGCCCCACACGCAGGGAACGGCGTACTTGAGCGCCGTGCAGGTGAAGATGATGCGTCCGTCGGGAACGTAGCAGGGATCGTAGTGGTTGATGTCACCCGCGTTGTCGCGCGTCACCTGGCGCACCTTGCGCGTCGCGAGGTCGAGCTCCATCACGTGCCAGGCGTTGGATGCGCCGATGCCGGAGAAGAGCAGGCGGTCCGCGTTCCAGTGGAGCTCCACGTCGATGATCGGACGCCCACCCGCGGGCTTGTACAAGACCTCCGTCGCACCCGGTAGGGCGCGCGCCCCGCGCGCGCCGCGAATATCAAGAACGCACAACTCGTTGTCGTGTCCGTCGCGCGGAAGCATCGAGTTGCTCTGCCAGTTGCAGGGCAGGTGTTGGCGGTTGTTGCGGCGGCGGATGAAGAGCAGGCGGTCGAACGCCACCGCCGGGTTGAGGTCAATCATCAGCCGGCGTTTTACGTCGTCCATGCGCACAAGCGCATGCTCGGCCGCTTCCATCTCCGCGTTCGACATGTCCTTTCCGGCGTCGACGGCGGCAAGGGTCTTGCGGACCTCCTCGATCCCGGAGAGAGCCTCGTTGACCTTCGCGGTGAGTTCGGGACTCTTCTCGCGGCGGTATGCGGCGAGACGATCGATGGCTTCCAGGGCACCACGCGCGCGGGATGCAATTTGCTCGGCGCGTTCGCGGCGGGAGAAGTCGCCCGCCTCCACCTTGAACGTGCAACTGCCTTTCCCCTTCGGAGCGGTCAACCCGCCCTTCGCCTCAAAGCGCACCGCGCCTTTCGGGACGGGCAGGATCACGCTGGACGGCGCATGCGCGCAGATGAAACGCCTGAACGATTCGCCGCCGACCCTCGCGACCTTCGAGCCGCCCCAGTTTACGCGGTTAGCCTCGATCTTGCCCCATCCGGCCTTCGGCGCGCGAAGTTCGAGCGTGGTCGCGTCCACGAGCGTGCCGTCCTTCATCACGAACACCGGCTCGCACCAGATGGCCTGGTCGTAGTCGTAGGTGTCCGGCCCGATGGTCGCGACGAGCTTGACCTCCTCGCGTCCCTCAACGCCCTCCGACACGGCCACGGCCTTTTCGGCCCCGCGCACGACGGGCGTCTCAGCCGCCGCTGCAACGCCTGCGGATAGAATAATTAATCCACACACCCCCGCCACGGCAGGGACGACTCGGCAAAGTTCCAATTTTTTCATGCCGAGATTATAGCAAAAAAACGCGGCCCGTATCAAGCCACAATGCTTCCATCGTTTTGCGGAAATCGGTCTAAATCTCGTTTTTCAAGACACATTTAGACCGATTTCCGTGCCGCGTCAGTCGGCACGCTAGTCTCGCGGCTAATCGGCCTTCACAACTACGATGCGCGGGTTCTTCAGACGGAACGGCTTCACCACGAGCGTGTTTGCACCTGCCTTGCCGGACTTCGTGATGTCGAGCCGGTACGGCTTACCGATGAAGCCGCCCGCATAGGCACCGTTCACCGTCACCGCCGCGCTCTTCTCGCCGCCCACATCGTCGCACGCGAGATACACGCGTTCGCCGGGCTTCAGCTCCGGCAGCGCGAACACGAGTTCCGTCGCCACGCTCTCCGCGAACGGGCTGCGCATGATCTTGGTGGCCGGGCCGAGCTTGCCCCACACGCCCTGTCCATAGCGGCAGATCTCAAGCGGCTTGACTGCCGCCTCGCC
>CACZAK010000084.1 GCA_902779075.1 uncultured bacterium
GAGTATGAGCCATGGCATGAAGTTACTCCACCACTCCCACTCCACCAATGGGGACCCTCTGGCCCCCCATGCTGATCGTGCGCTGAAGCGTGCGCGGCGGCTTGCCGCAGAATGTGGTATAATGTGCGTCGCAGCAGAAAAAAAGGAGAATGAAACGGCACGGATGAACAAGATACTGGTGATTGCGGCGATGGCCGCCGCAACGACCGCGTTTGCCGCGTCCGCCGCGCACATGCCGCGGCCCGTCGTGTTCGAGACGCCGGCCGACGACGAGCTGGGCGCGATGGTGTTGGGCAACGGCGAACTGTGCGCGCTCGCGTGGATCACGCCGGACGGCGCGCTTCACACGGTGCTGCAGCACTCCGACAGCTGGAACGAGGGCGGCCGCCACGTGAAGACCGGCGCCATCGACTATGCGACAGGAAAGCCCGTGGACGCCGGGACGTTCCGCCAGGAGCTCTCCCTCGCGCGCGGCGAATTCGAGGCGTCGTGGAAGAGCGGCGGCACTCCCGTCTCCATGCGCTACCGCGTGCAGCACGGCACCGACTCGATCGCCGTGTGCGACGTGCGCGGCGCGCCAGCGGTCGAGGCGAAGGTGTCCAGCTGGCGGCTCTACCCGGAGGGCCTGCGCAGCTTCACCTGCGGATGGGAGGGGCTGGGCAACCAGTTCAACGACGCCAAGGGAGCGGACGGCAAGCCGCTCACGTTCGCGGTAAGCGCGGACCGTCTCGTGCCGGGCGGCTGGTGCCACGTGAACCGCAACGAGACCGTGGCGAAGATGATGAAGCTCTACGACTACTATCAGGCGACCGCCGACCTCGGGAAGCCGGACCTGCTCTCCAACCGCGTCTTCGGCGGCCTCACGCGCGAACGCCGCGAAGGCGGCAGGACGCTCTTCCTCTCCGCCGTCACCTGCCTGCATCCGTGCAGGGACGAGGCTGAATGGCTCCGCCGCACGAACGAGACGCTCGACCGCGAGGGCTGGACGGTGGACGGCGAGGAGGCGAAGCGCGCCGAGCACGTCGCCGCCTGGCGCGCGTTCTGGAGCCGCAGCCACGTGGAACTCGCGCCGGCCTCCGGCGCGGCAGTCCGTCCCCGCATGGACTTCGTGGTGAACGAAGGGCTGCCCATCGGATTCGGCGTCAATTCGCAGGGCGGCGACCGCTTCGACGGCACGTTCGGCGCGGTGGAGCTGTCGTTCGGCGAAAGGAAGGCGTATTCGGGAACGCCCAAGCCCGGTGATCGCATCGCGCCGCCCAGGAAGGAGGACGCGAAGAACGGGATGCGCTTCTCGTGCAAGTTCAACGCGAGGAACGTGAAGGGCGCGCACCGGCTGTACGACAACGTAACGCCCGGAAGGGCAAACGGATCTCTCGTGGACATCGTGGGCGAGCAACTGCGCGTGCTCGTGGGGGCCAAATGTGCGGTGCATCCGAAGAAAGTGCCTGCGGGCCGAGAGGTGTCGCTTTCCGTCGCAGTCTCGCCGTTCGGCGACGTGGAGATCGTCCTAGACGGAAAAGTCCACAGGGCGTCGCTTGGCGGCGCCGACGTCGCCGACGAGTGCCGCGCCATCACCACCGCCTACGCCGCGCAGCGCTACGTCAACCTCTGCACCGGGCGCGGACGCCTCCCCGTGCGCTTCAACGGCTCGCTTCTCACCCTCAAGCGCAATGGCGACTGGGACTACCGCAACTGGGGCAGCGGCTACTGGTGGCAGAACACGCGCCTCCCGTACTACACCGCCTTCGCCGCCGGCGACCTCGAAATGCTCCGCCCGCTCTTCAAGCTGTACGGCGGCCTGACGGAATTCAACGTTAAGCGCACCAGGAAGTACCTCGGCCACGGAGGCGCCTACTTCACCGAGTGCATGATGCCCTGGGGCGACCAGTTCACGTACGTCTACGGCACTTCGCGCGCATGGAAGGACCGTCCCGACAAGCTGCAGGACCTCGGCTGGCACAAGTACGAGTGGGTGGGGCAGCTCGAGCTCTCCTTTCTGATGCTCCGCCTCCACGCCTACACGGGCGACGACGCCTGGTTCAAGGCTAAGGCGCTACCCGTCATCCGCGAGTACGTGCGCTTCTTCGACGAGCACTACAAGACCGGCGCGGACGGGCGCTACGTGATGTATCCCTCGCAGGCCGCCGAGACCTGGTGGCTCTGCACGAACGCCATGCCCGAGCTTGCCGGGCTCCACGCCGTCACGCGGCTTCTGCTCGACCTGCCGGAGAGCCTCGTGGCGGGAGAGGACCGCGCCCTCTTCTCGAAGATCCGCGCGCGCCTGCCGGACCTGCCCGTGCGGACGCTCGCGGACGGCCGCACGGCCTACGCGCCGGCCAAGACGTTCACGAAGAAGTGCAACATCGAGACGCCCGAGCTGTACTGCGTGTTCCCGTTCCGCGTCTGCTCGTTCGAGAAGCCGAACGCGGAGCTCGGGCGCAACGCCTACGACGGGCGCTGGAGCAAGCTCTACTTCGGCTGGGCGCAGGACGAGGTGAACGCCGCGTACCTGGGCATGACCGAAGAGGCGCGCGTCCACGTTGCGGACCGTGCGCTGAAGCATCCCTCGAAGAAGCACAGGTGGCCTGTTTACTGGGGGCCGAACTTCAACGAACTGCCGGACCAGGACGAGGGTGGCATCTTCATGAACGCCGTGCAGTCCATGCTCATGCAGTACGATGGGCGCAAGATATTCCTGCTTCCCGCATGGCCGAAGGAGTGGAACTGCTCGTTCAAACTGCACGCGCCGTTCAAGACGACCGTCGAAGGGCGCGTGGTGGACGGCGAACTGAAGGATCTCGTGGTCACGCCGGCCTCACGCCGCGCCGACGTCGTCCTCCCTTGACCGGCTCGCGGAAACGGAGGGGGCGCGAGGGTCAGACACGATTGGTGCAGTAAGAGTGGTGGAGCGACTGAATTTTTGGTAAACTGTCTGCCATGCGACGCCCAAGGAACTTTCAAACGGACAGATGCTACCACCTGGTAAACCGGGACCCTCTGACGCTCCTGGCACTCTTATGGGCAAGGAATTGATGAATAAGACACCGCAACAAGTGCGTGTTAAAAGTCGGCTTGTTAAGTTGTTGTTTGTTGCTACGACGGTTACATTAACATTTATATTGATTCTTAGTTCGACAACGATTCCGTTTCCATTGCATTATTGGAATGTTGTATTTCATCGTGAAGAGGCAATATTCAAGCAATTGAAACAGGGGCGGCTTGTCACATATCAATTTACTTTTCAGGATTCTTCATGGGTAAGAATCCATTTTCATCCTCAGTTTGACCTGCTTTTTAGGATGTACCATGGCGGAATTTACTTGCTTACCAGTGATGGTCGGCAAAGAAAATATATATGTGACTATAGCCCCTGTGGGTTTGCGTTGGGGTTTGAAGATGAGGACATCGGCATTTTTAACAGAATGTCGGTTCAGGAGTGTTCCTTGAGTGAACTAGATGAGATAATAATATCTTACGCTGGATCTTCTTGTTTTGTTGCCGAACAAGGTGATGCGTCGGAGGATATTAAAACTTCTGGAGATTCAAAAGTTCAAGAATGACAGAGGGGGCGCGAGGGTCAGACACGATTGGTGGAGTAAGAGTGGTGGAGTGACGGAAACTATGGTATACTGTTCGCCATGCGACGCCCAAGGAACTTTCAAACGGACAGATGCTACCACCTGGTAAACCGGGTGGGCCATCGCGCCTTTTACCTGGACGAGTATGAGCCATGGCATGAAGTTACTCCACCACTCCCACTCCACTGAGGGATACGCCATGGAAAATAAAGTAGTTGGGGCGCTCGCGGGTGCGGGCATTCTCTTGAATGTGTTCGCGGGCAGACTGCCCGTGGTGCAGGACGTAGACGTGGTGGTGGCCGGCGGTTCGTCCGCCGCCGTCGCCGCCGCGGTCGCCGCGAAGCAGGCGGGCGCGACGGTGTTTCTCGCCGCGCCGCGTCCGTACCTGGGCGAGGACCTCGCGGGCACGTTGCGTCTTGCGCGTGTGCCGGGCGACGACGAGTCGCATCCGATCTACCGCGCGATTTTCGACGGACGCCGCGCCGCGCGCGCGAGCTGGCCATTCACCTACACCTACGACGCAAAGCCAGACAAGCAGCATCTTGACGCGAAGCAGTCCGTACTTACGGACGGAAAGTTCAGCAACGCGACGCTGGAAAGCGTGCAGTTCTCCGGCGACGTCACCGTGTCCGTCGATCTCGGCGAGGCGCGCGACATCTCCGGCGTGGAACTCTCCACGTACCTGCGCGAACACAAGGCCGGCAAGAATCGAAAGGCCGACCTCTCGAAGGTTGGATTCCGCACGGCGGCGATGGAGGTGTCCGCAAGCCGCGATGGCAAGGAGTGGAGCCTTGTCTCCTTTTCCGACAAGCCCGCCGTCAGGGGTACCACCAACAGCGGCATCCTCTCCGTGCCGATCTCCGGCACGTGGCGTTACCTGCGCGTCCGCGCGGTGCGGGATCCCGCGTATCCGCGCCAGCTCCTCGGCGAACTGCGCGTGTTGAAGGGCGATTCAGCCGTCGATACGCTTGTTGACCGCACCACGCCCATCGCCGTGAAGCGGACGCTTGACGAGGCGCTTCTCGCGGCGGACGTTCCCTACCTCACGGGCGCGGTGCCGTGTGGTCTCCTGAAGGACGAAGACGAGCGCGTGTGCGGCATTGTGATCGCGGACCGCAGCGGACGCCAGGCGATCCGCGCGAAGATGATCATCGACGCGATGCCGCGCGGCCGCATCGCCCGTCTCACGGGCGCCGAGGCGACGTTCAAAGCCGGCACGCGCACGTTCTCGCGCATCGTTCTTTCCGGGGAACGTCCGAAGAGTTCCCGCGTGCGCACCACGCAGCTTCCCGGCGACGTGCCAGTGACGGTGAAGAACATCCGCTCGAAGAGATTCCCCAATGATTTCACGGCGCACTTCTGGAAGTGCGAGATGGACATCGACATGCCGGATGATTCGGCGCGTTCCTTCGCTGAGGCGGAACAGGCGCTGCGCGATGCCACGTTCACGCCGCTCCAGGCTGATGCCGCGAACACGGCAATTCTCGCGGACGAACCCGCCTTGCGGGTGCCCGACGGCAAACCCGTGTTCGTGCTTGCGCCGTGTGCATTCCCCGGCAAGGCAATCACGGTTGGCGCACAGACGGGCACGGCGGCGGCGAAGACCGCGAAGGGAATCCCCGCGCCGAGCGGGCGGATTTACGTGTACGGCGCGTTGCCGGGCGAGAAGCTGCTGATACATGCGTCCGCCGAGCGCGTAGGCGAACACGCGAAGGCGCTGCCGTCATACCTCGTGAAGGCGTCCGGCACGGTCGCGGACGTTTCGCCGATGCCGCTTCTCGCGACATGCGACACATTCGTGGCGGGCGCGGGCACGGGCGGCGGCCCGGCCGGAATCTCGGCCGCGCGCGCGGGCGCGAAGACGATCGTGTGCGAGTACGTTTACATGATGGGCGGCGTCACGACGGACGGTTTGATCGGACACTACTACTACGGCAACCGCGTTGGCTTCACGCAGGAGATCGACGCGGGCGTGCAGGAGACGGGCGCGGTGTTCCCGCAGGCGAAGAGCGAGTGGTACCGCCGCGAGCAGCGTCGGGCGGGCGCGGAGATCTGGTTTGGCACGATGCTCCAGGGCGTGATCGTGTACGGCTCGCGCGTGATAGGCGTTGTGGTGGTGATGCCGGACGGCACGCGCGGCGCGGTACGCTGCTCGAACGTGGTGGACGCCACGGGCAACGCGGAAATCCCCGCGCTCGTCGGCACCGACACCGAGTTCATCACCGACACCGAACTTTCCGTGCAGGGCGCGACCATGGCGAGAAATACGCTTGGCACGGGCTACGCGAACTCCGACCTCGGCTTCGTGGACGATACGGACGCCGCCGACGTCTTCTACTTCGCGCTTCGCTCGCGCATGAGCATGCCGGACGGATCGTGGGACCAGTCGCAGGTGGTCAACAGCCGCGAGCGTCGCCGCATGGTGGGCGCGTTCTACATGACGCCGCCCGACGTGATGAACGGCCGCACGTATCCCGACACTGTGGTGCGCACGTATTCGAACTTCGACTCGCACGGGCAGACCGCGCACGACGCGTTCTTCATCGAGGATCCCGGACACAAGCCGATGTACGTGAACCTGCCGTACCGCTGTTTCCTGCCGAAGACGCTCGACGGTGTGCTCGTGACGGGCCTCGGCATCAGCGCGCACCGCGACGCAATGCCGATCCTGCGCATGGAACCCGACGTGCAGAACCAGGGTTACGTGGCCGGCTATGCGGCGGCGTCTGCCGTAAAGGCGGGAGTCTCCGTGCGCAACGTGGACATCAAGGCGCTCCAGGCGCACCTTGTGGAGAAGAAAATCATCGGACCCGACGTGCCGAATCAGAAGGACTCCTTCCCGCTCTCCGACGAGGCGTTCGCCAAGGCCGTACACGACCTCGCGGACAACTACAAGGGCCTCGCCGTGCTGATGACCGACCCCGACCGGGCTCGTCCGCTTCTTGCCGCCGCCTACCGCAGCGCAGAGGGTGAGGCGAAGTTCAACTACGCCCATCTGCTCGCGATGCTTGGTTGCGACGACGGCGCGGCGCTCGTGCTCGCGAAGTTCAAGGCTATGGACTGGGACAAGGGCTGGAACTACCGCGGCATGGGACAGTACAACCGCAGCGTGAGCTGGGTTGACAGCTACGCGATCGCGCTCGGCCACGCGAAGGTGCACGCCGCCGTGCCTGCGCTCGTCGAGAAGGCCGATTTGCTTACGGAGAAGAGCGAGTACTCGCACTTCCGTGCCATCGCTCGCGCACTTGAGGAAATCGGCGACAAGTCTGCAGCCCCCGCGCTTGCGCGCGTGTTGAAGCGTCCCGGCATCGGCGGCCACGCGCAGAAGATGCAGGCCAAGGTGCCGGTGTTCCCGGGCTACTCCAACAAGGCGGGCGACTGGGAGCGCACGCTCTCCCTGCGCGAAATCTGCATCGCCCGCGCGCTCTACCGTCTCGGCGACACGCCGGATGGACTTGGCCGCCGCACGATGGAAGCCTACGCGGCCGATCCTCGCCGCGCGTTCGCCACGCATGCGCAGCTCGTGCTGGGCAAGTGACTGCCCTTGCGTAATATTGACGGTGAAATGGGAAAAAGTGTATAATGTGCATCATGCAAACGGTGAACAAAGATTCAAACGACTTCGGCGAAATCCGTCGCGAGGGCTACGTCTATGTCGATAAGACGGCGTGGTTCCACCGTCTCGCCTCGGCAAAGGGCGAGAAGATGTTTTTCCTCGCGCGTCCGCGCAGGTTCGGCAAGTCGCTGATGATCTCCACTCTTGAGGCGATGTTCCAGGGGAAGCGCGCGCTGTTCGAGGGCCTCGCCATCATGGACACCGACTGGGACTGGAAGAAGAAATATCCCGTCATCCACCTCAACATGGGGATGTGCGCGGCGGAGGACTACGATACATTCGCGCAGAACCTACCCGTGTGCATGAAGGCATCCCTCGCTGGCGCAGGTGTCAAGTACAATGACAAGTTGACTCCTTCCGCTAACTTTGGAATTGCAATCGATAGGCTTGCCGAGAAGGGTACCCAGCCGGTTATCTTGATCGACGAGTATGACGACCCCGTGGCGAAGGCGCTGAAGAACGTGGAGGTGGCGGAGCGCGTGCGCTCGTCCCTCGCGCCCATCTACGGGCAGATGAAGGACCGCTCCGGGAAGATTCGTTTCCTGATGATTACGGGTGTCTCGAAGTTCACGAAGCTTTCGATCTTCTCCACGCTCTCTTCGCTCGTTGATATTTCCTTTGAGGATGACTACGCCGCGATGCTCGGCTATACTGAGGATGAACTCGACCGCTACTTTACCGAGCACATGGAGGCGCACCGCAAGGTGATGAAGCTTTCGGCAAAGGCGTACCGTGCCGAGATCAAGAGGCGCTACAACGGTTACCGATTCTGGCGCTTCACGGGGGAGAACGTGTACAACCCCGTCTCGATCAACCTTACGATGGCGAATCGTCAGCCGCAGTTTGAGCTCTATTGGGCTGAGACGGGGAAGGCGTCATTCCTGATGAACTTCCTGAAACGTGGTGACGTGTTGGCCATCGACATTGACGAGCCGGGTAGCGTGGTGAAGGCCGAACTGGATGTATCTGACCTTAGCTCCTTCCCCGTGAAAGGGATGCTCTACCAGACGGGCTACCTCACGATTGACAAGTACGAGAATGGCCTTTTCACCTTGCGCGTTCCAGACGAGGAGGTGCGTCAGGACCTTGCGGCGCTCATGTCGGGTCTCGTGGCGGACAAGGACGTGCGCTGGGCTGCGTCCATCGGCGTGACGCTCTGTCTTGCACAGTGGGACAAGTTCTTCGATGGCCTCGCGGCGCTTTACGCGGGCGCGGTGTATGGTTCCACGGAGGGAAAGCCGCATGAGCTTTCCTACGCGCGCTGCCTGAAGTTCCTGTTGCAGGGACAGGGCTTCCGCGTGGAACAGGAGGTGTCGCACGCGGGCGGGCGCACGGACATCGTGGCGGACCATCCCTGTGGCACTTACATCTTCGAGCTGAAGGTGAACAAGCCGCCGAAGGTCGCGATGTCGCAGGTGCAGCGTAAGAAATACGCCGCGCCCTACCGCGCCGCCGGCAAGCCCGTCTGGGCAGTCGGTCTTTCCTTCAACGGCAAGACGCGCCAGTTCAAGTCCGGCGTCGCGGAGAGTGTAAAATGTAAAGTGTAAAGTGAATAGTTGAACTGGCTAACGAAAGGTTGAAAAAATGAAGTTTGCAAAAACTTGCTGTTGTACGCTTGCTGTCACTATATGCATGGCGGTGGGAGGCGCGGAATACGACATTGCCGCGCTCGTCTATCCTGGCTACCATCCGGAGCCGAGGTGGAAGGAACTGGGGCTCTTCCCCGAGGGGCAGGGCGAGTGGTTCAACGTGAAGGACGCGAAACCGAAGTGGCCCGGGCACTACCAGCCTCGCGTCCCGGTTTGGGGTTACGAGAACGAGGCCGATCCTAAGGTGATGGAGAAGAAGATCGAGACGGCGTCCTCGCACGGCGTCAACGTGTTCATCTTCGACTGGTACTGGTACGGGGAGCGTCCGTTCCTCGAAGGGGCGCTTGCCGACGGATT
The DNA here is from genome assembly GCA_902779075.1 of uncultured bacterium. Next base: position 9,141 of record CACZAK010000084.1, read on the forward strand.
CCTCGGCGCGAAGAACAACGACAAGATGAAGTTCTTCCTCATGTGGGCGAACCACAACTGGTCCGACTGCGTCGACAAGAGGGCCTCGGCGAGGCACAGCAAGACGATCTGGCTCGGCGGCGTGGACGGCGAGGCGTTCAGGCGGATGACGCGGCGGGTGATCGAGAAGTTCCTGTCGCGTCCGAACTACTACCGCATCTGCGGGAAGCCGGTGTTCATGATCTACGAGGTCGGCTCGTTCGTGAAGGGGATGGGCGGCATGGAGAATGCCGCCGCCGCGCTCCGCCAGTTCGACGCGGACTGTGCGAAGGCGGGGCTTGGAGGCGTGCACATCATGGCGTGCAGCTGGGGACAGTGCAAGCCGGAGCATATCGCCGCGCTCGGGATCGAGTCCGCGACCATGTACACCTACGCGCACCATGTGCGCGCAAAGGGCGACTACGCGCGGTGGGCGGAAAAGGGCCTTGCGAAGCTTGATTCCGAAAAGGCGCGCCTCAAGGGCCTCAAGGCGTACTTCGCCCATGCGTCCGTGGGCTGGGACAACAACCCGCGCTTCCCGGAGAAAATGCCGTGCGTGACCGGTTCGTCGCCGGAGAAGTTCGAGAAGGTCCTGCGCCGCGCGAAGGACTGGTGTGACCGCAACACGCCGCCCGGTTACCCGAAGCTAATCTCCATCAACGCCTGGAACGAATGGATCGAGGGCTCGTATCTGGAGCCCGACGAAAAGCACGGCATGGGCTACCTGGAGGCCATCCGCCGCGTGTTCGTCCGTTAAGAGGCTTTTGACGACGGGAATATCTCCCTGCAGCATCGGGCCGGCGTAAGTGATGAAGAATACGGCTAAGAGGAGCCACGCATGGAGGAAAAAACTGAGGAATCTCCTCGCCACGGCAATTACGTTTGGCGCGGTGTATGGCGTGTGGGCGACGGACCTATACTGGGTCGGTGGCGAAGGCGGATCTCTGGGGCGGTGACAACTGGGCGGAAGTAGCAGATGGCACGGGCGCCGCGTGGGTTGACGGCTGCAGGGGCGTTTTCACGACGACACCGGCGTCGGTCGACCTCGCCGGGGGTTCGCCGACGGCCACATATCTGACCGGATCCGGATTCTCCGCCGGTAACCTCTGCGAGATCGCCGTCACGAATGCTTCGGAGACGGTTCCGACGCTGACGCTCACCTCGGCCGCATCCGACTTTACTGTTGCATCGTTCTCGAATGTCAACGTCCATTGCACAACGACCGGCAACATGGGCCTGAACAACTCGTCGCACCTGCATCTTGGCGAAGGATCGGAATTCACGATGGCCGGCGGCGGGAGGTTCCTTGTCGGCAACAGCATCTCCTGATCGAATTCACTTGTCGTTGCGTCCGGCGCGAAAGCGACCGTCTCGAAGGAGTTCTGGATCGGATGCGGAAGCCAGAACTCGCTGCATCCGATCGGCGTCGATTACGTTCCCGGCGGGGTGTCCGAAGGTGACGATCGAGGGCGATCCCCTCGTCGGCATCGAGGCAATCAACAACCTCTCATCGTCGAAACATGAATTCAAGGCTGCCGTTTCGGGCGATATCGTCGCCGTCAGCAACACGACGGCGTACTGCGTGTTCACGGGGGGCTGACGGCGAACGGCATCAGGTTTGGCGCACTGACGGATCTCGCCGGGTCGACGCTCAAGTTCAACTTCACGGAAAAAAGAATCGCGCCGACACTGGTGTTTTCACAGGCCTTGACGTTCGCCGTCCGCGCCGCGAACTACAACGTCCGGTGTAAGGTGAGCGAGGGCGACGGCACGAACAACTGGGACAACCGCAAGGTGGATTTCGTCAACCTCGTGAAGGACATCGCGCCGGACGTCATCGGCTTCCAGGAGGTCAAGAGCGAGCAGTACAGCTATCTGAAGGGACAGTTGAGCGGGTATGCATTCTACGGGAGTTACCGTGACAACTCCGGTTGCACTCGTCGGCGACATGAATGCTTTTGAGACAGAGAGTTCCATGCTTGCCGCGGCGGCGGTGATGCAAGATTCGCTTCTCGTCTCAAAGACCACGCCGATGGGTTCGTGGCGCACGTACAATGCCTTCAGCTGGAAGAGCGACGAGGTCTCCAATGCGGATGCGCTCGCCAACTACACGGCGGTGGAGCGCACGGCCGCATCGTCGACGATCGGCTCGCGCATCGACTACATTTTCGCCTCGCGCGGGATCGACGTCGAGTCGTTTGCGACGCGCAACGACGCGCGGCCGGGGAAGCAGTATTATCCAAGCGACCACTATCCCGTTGTCGCCGACCTGCGGTTCCCGCACGTGAACAACCTCTCCGGCGGCAAGGTGCGCATCGAGGTCGGAAAGAGCGTGGAACGCGTCGGTCGAGGGCGATATGTCCTGACGAGCGGGGCGAATCTGTCCAACGCCGACAGTCTTGAGTTCGTGTTGCCCAAATGGGTCGAACGCACGGCGGTGGAGGACGGCGAAATCGTGATCTATGCCAAACCAGCCCCGTTCTCTCTGAGGATTAGGTAGAAACCGTGTTCGGGTTCCAGAGACTGATACTTGGAGGAGTAAATTGCAAAGAAAACTTATTAGGAGAAGCGTATGATGAAAAAAGACTGTATGATTACGGCCGTGACGGCACTGTGTGCAGCCACGTGCCTGGGCGGCATCGACCTGAACGGGTCGTGGGAGTTCCGCTTCGAGGAGGGCAAGACGCTCGAGACGTCGAGCGGCGCGGATTTCGCCGCGACCGACAGGATGTCCGTACCGGGATGCTACGACATGCAGCCGAAATGGCTCTGCAAGCGCGGCACGGGCCTCTACCGCCGGACGTTCAGGCTGGAGAGGCCCGTTGAGGGAGCCTGGATCGTCGTGGACGGGATGGGTCTGCGCGCGAAGTTCGCGGTAGACGGGAAGCAGGTCGGCGGAATCCAGCCCTATCCATGGGCCAGGCTGGAGATTCCGACCGGTCCGCTTGGAGCGGGCGAACACACGGTATTCGCCGCAGTTGACAACGTGCTGGACTGGGACACGCAGAAGCTCGCGCTTCCGAATTACGACTTCTATCTCTACGGCGGGTTCTTCCACGGCGTGTCGCTCTCGCTGGACAACCGCAAGCTCTTCGTACGGACCCGCGACTACAAGACAGGCACCGTGGAGATCGAGACGGTGAACTTCGGGAAGCACGACTTCGAGGGGAAACTTCTCTTCGACGGCAAGAACGAGGTCGAGGCCGTGTTCAAGGACGGTCGCGCGACGGTGAAGGTCCCGGACTTCAAGCTCTGGTCGCCCAAGTCGCCGAATCTCCATACCGTGTCGTTGGACGGCGACGTGTCCGCTCGGTTCGGCATCCGCGAGATCAAGGCCGAGAAGAGGCGGCTGTGGTTGAACGGAGAGGTGCTGTTCCTCAAGGGGGCGAACAGGCACGAAGCCCATCCGCAGTTCGGGGCGGCTACGCCGGAGGCGCTGATGGTCCAGGACATCCAGCTCCTGAAATCCCTGAACGGCAATTTCTTCCGCGGCAGCCACTACCAGCAGAGCCAGCGTTTCCTCGACTACTGCGACGAGATGGGGGTGCTCGTCTGGGAGGAGTCGCTCGGCTGGGGCAACACTCCCAGGCAGATGTCCGACGGCGAGTATTTCCGCCTGCAGGTGGAGCAGACGCGCGAGATGGTGCGTGCGAGCTTCAACCACCCGTCCGTGATCATCTTCGCGTTCCAGAACGAGAACCAGTCGCAGACGAAGGCCGGGAAGAAGCTGAACGACGCGCTCATCGAGGCGATCAGGTCCCAGGACTCGGGCCGCCTCGTGACGTTCGCCTGCAACCACAACGACAACGACATCTCGAACGCGAACACCGATCTCGTGTCGTTCAACGCCTATCCCGGGTGGATCGGGTCCGACGCCGGTACCCTCGAAAACCAGAAGCACATCATAGACGAAACGGTGACGAAGATCGTCAGGCGTTACCGCACGCTCTATCCCGAGAAGCCAATCATAGCCTCGGAGATGGGAACGGTCGCCATCTACGGCCACCATGACCCGGCGGCAGGACAGGGCACCGAGGAGTTCCAGTACCATTACGACAAGGACGTCATCGACCGCATCTTCGCCGATCCGGAGATGTCCGGTCTTGCGCTGTGGCATTTTGCCGACGCCCGCACGTACCACCGTGGAGGGTCCAACATCCGCGTGAAGCTGCTGGCGGAGAACCTGGCCGGGCTGTACGACGGATACCGCAGGGCGAAGATGTCCACGCAGGTCGTCCGCGAGGGCTTCTCGCGCAAGGCCGCCAGCGAACAGTAGTGCCGCCACGGCCACGCCGCCTGGTAGGGCGCGATCACCGAGCGCGCCGCCTGGTAGGGCGCGGATTCCAGCCGCGCCGAATCGGTAGGGCGGTCGCCCCGCGACCGCCGACTTTCTGGCGAAGACCTGACAACTCCGCGCAACTCCGCCGATTTTTGCTATACTATCCGCAAAGGATCAAAGAAAATGCCGACAATATCGGAAAGTAAAAAAGGAAAAATAAAGATCGCCGTCAACTACAGCGATCACAATCCTTCGCATTTCCATGTGATCAAGGGGAAGAAGACTATTGCCCTTTTTTCCATTCGCGATGCGGTGGTTATAGAAGCGTTCTTCCTCGTGTACTGATGCATCGTGTTCTTGGCTGGTGCGTTTCTCATACAAAAGAATTGCTAGCGGATTGGAATCTCACGCGCCAGGGCAAAGAGCCAAAATGGATTGACTGGACGATTGACTGAAAGGAGTAAAAAATGCTTCATGATATTTGCATGGTAAAGCCGGCAACGGGACGCAAAGTTGACTGTTATTTCACTACAGGCCACGTTAAGCGTTTTGACATGGCTTATTTGCTTAAGCCTGACTGCGGTCCGGTCTTTCGTCCGCTGCGCAATCGCAAGACGTTCCTCTCTACCATGACGGTAATGAACGGAACGCTTGCGTTTGATGTCGCGGGTGGCCGCAATGATCGCAAATGCGTGGACATTGACCCCGAGACGATTTTTGAAAAAGGGGTGACGGTGGCATCGCCATACTGAACGGCAAACCAATTTCCAACCGCAGAACTGAAACGAGAAAGGAACCAACGGTAAAACAGTGAAACGGTCTTATGCGGCTCAGTCGCCACGGTCACACGCCTGGTAGGGTCACGCGTCCCGCGTGAGCGAAAACGGTAGGGCGCGGATTAGTTGTTCCGAAATAGCCGTCACAAGTGCCCAGGACATGGCTTTCGACCGTCAAGAGGCCGATTGCGTGTAAAATCCCCCCAGCCCAGGCGCATCATGTTTTTTCGGAACAAGTAGATGCGACCGGTCTTCGCCGTCCGTTTGGGAAGCGCGCCTATGGACTGTCCGCTACCTCTTTGCCGTGGTTTCACCGTCCTTCTGCGAGACGCTTTCCTTCACCTTGACCTCGATGCCCAGGAGGGATGGTTTGAGGGTGACTTCGTTGGCCGCGATCTGGGACATTCCGAAGAGCGAGGCGATCTCCTCGCCCTGCTCGGCCGTGAATCTGTCGTAGGGCGTCTTGTTCCCGAGGCCCTTGCGGACGTAGGAGTTGACGTGCGACATCATCAGCGAGACGTCGTCCTGGGTGAGGCCGTCGAACGACGTGGGCTCCGTGTAGGCCGTGCCCTTGGGCAGGACGAGTCGGATGAATTCGTGGTTGCGCTCGGCGTGTGCCTTCTCGTAGGAGGCGTACGCGTTGCAGTAGAACACGAAGGTGAGCCTGCTGTCGTCGTCGTCGAGCTCGATTCCCAGGGGATTGGTGAACTCGCTCCCGTTGTCCGTCAGGATGACGGGGAATAGCCTGGAGAACACCTCCCGCCACCCGTCCTCCCCGTAGCGTTCCCTGAGCACTTCGCGGATGCGCCCGAACACCTCCAGGACGCACTCGCTGGTCTTGGCGTCCATGAGGAACGCGAGCGCGAAGTTGAAGGGGTTGAAGGTGAGCGTCAGGAGCACCTTGCCGCCCTTGACGCCCTCGACCGTGTCCATCTCGACGACGCGCACGCCCGGGTTCTTCTCGATGAAGTCGATGTAGTCCTCCCGCGTCCTGCCGACCCGGCACGTCTTGTCGACCCTGTGCTCCACGCTCTTGCCCTTGCGCGGCCTGAGCATGCACGCTCTCGGCAGGTCGCCGCGCTTCGTCGACAGCAGCCCGCCGTTGATGTAACGGTAGACCGTCTTCTCGGAGACGGTGAACTTGTCGGGGTTCGACGCCATGGCCGCGTGGACGCTCTGGCCCTTCGCGGCGAAGTCGCGCAGCAGGGCGTCGAATGCGAGCAGTTCTCCCTCGGTGACGTTGGCGCCGGTGCGGGACTCCGAGAGGATTGTCTCGTAGTTCTCCTGTGCCTTCGCGTGGAGGTAGTACCTCTTGCGCAGGACGCACTTGCGCTCGTCCGTGCAGCCGTTGCAGACATACGGGGACCTGTCCAGCCTCTCGCACCTCTGCTCGACGAACGCGGGGCAGTGCGAGTTGCACTGGCGGCAGAACTTGCACAGCCTGTTTCCGTCGTAGAGGCAGTGGGCGCAGACATGGCGCTTTTCGCACTCCATCCTGAACGCGCACCTGTTCGTGACGCGGTAGGCCGCGCCCTTGTCGGATTCCACCGCGCGGGCTTTGACCTCGCGTATGATCGTGGTCACGGGACGAGCCAGCGTCTTTGCTATTTCGTACACCGTCTTGCCGGCTCTGAGCATCGACTCAATTACGAGGCGTTCCTCGTCCGACAACCTCGGTTTCTTCATTTGTTCATACTTCCTTTCTTGTTAACCCGCCCGCGCACCGTACGGGGCGGAGAAGAGGAGTATGATACATGTTTCTTAAACTAAATGCGACCTTCCCCCATGGGGGAAGGGAATGTTTCCCCTCTTCTTCCCCCATTGCCATGTCCCGTTCACCTTGGGAACTATTCAATGCGACTATACGCTCACTCTCCTTAGGAACAAGTAAATGCAACCACTCTAGTCTCATTTACTCTGGGAAGAGACATTCCAATGAAATACTTCATTTTCACCCTTGCGCCCAGAGCAAGATTTTGGCATAATTGACGCGCTAAACCCTTCAGCCGTGCAGAGGCGTTTCTGCGGGTTTCGTCAAGCCGCGTGGCTTGGCTCGCGAATGGCGCGGAAGAGGGGATTTTGCAATTACCTCTGAATTTAAAGGTTCTATAGCAAATTTTTGACACGATATTCAACAACCGACTAAGGATAAAACGATGAAAAGAATACTGACGGCGATTATAGGTTCCGTGGCGTCTGCAGTTGCATGTGCGGCGATCACGGTTTCGGACGCAAGCGGACTCGACTCAATCACGCTTACGTTTGACGCGGCGGAAAGCCCGCGTGAACTGTGGTGCGCGTGGGGTGACGCGGACATGGGCGACGGATTCGCGGACTGGGCGCATTCCGAGCGTGTCGCGATCATCGAAGCATCAGCGACGACGCTGACGACGGCGATTCCCAACGACGCACGCCGGGCCGCGTACGCGCGCTACTTCCTCTTCGCGGGCGGCGCATCGTATCCGTGCGAGTTCATCCGCTCCACCGGGACGCAGGGCATCGACACCGGGTACTGTCCGACGCCGAGGAGCGCGATATCGATTGATCTGCTCCTGGAGGACTACCTCACGGTCCAGACGCGGGCGTTCAGCTCGTATGGCACGGAGTCAATGATCACGGTGTACGTCAACGGAAACGGCGGCTGGTCGTGGGCTTGGATTGACGGCACGAGCGGCAACTGGACGCCATGCTACATCTCCGCCAAGGACAAGCGCACGGTCATCACGCTCGACGGCGAAAACGACCGCGTTTCGATCTCAGTGGACGGAAATCTCGTCCACTCGACCAACATCACCGCTTACGTCGCCGCCGACAAGCGCACCAAGTCTTCGGACAGAGGAATCTCCCTGCTCGTGCTGAAAAACCGCAACGATTCGCTTACCAATTACGCCCAGGCGCGCCTTTACGGTGCGACCTTCGACGAGGCGGGCGTCCGCCAGCATACGTACGTCCCCTACGTTTCAGAGGGTACGGCCGGCGTGTACGACACCGTCGTCGGTACATTCATCGGCAACAACCTGGGGACGGGCGAATTCATTCCGTGCGGACGCGGCGGGGACGTGTCAGGCGCAGAGGCGAGCGCGGCCCTTGACCTCGCGGCGGTGCGCGGCGGCCCGCTTGATGTCGAAACGGTTTACATCAACGTGGCGAAGACATACACGGAGGTTTTCGACGGCCCTGCGACGATCGACTACAGGATCGTGAAAGTGGGCGAGGGAACGCTCGTGATGGACGGAACCCGCACGTTCAACCAGGACGTCATCATTTCCAATGGCGTCATTCGCGCGAACTGGGCGACGAGCGGACTCTCGGGCACGCATCTCGGAATCTGCAACACCGGGTCCAACAGCGGCTACTGCTACTTCCAGGAGACGGGCAGCTCGTTCACGGCGACGCCGGGGGACAGCGGTCCCGGAACGGTGGAGCTGCACGGCTACGCGGGTATCGTTCCGTACGAGCAAGACATCACCGTCAACCTCGGTGGCGACGGGCGGATGCTCACGTGCTACTCGGGCGGTTTCTACGCCAACCACTTCATTTTGTCGCACAGCAGTTCGCAACGCAACGCCACGTTCGTGAACGGCATCGACTTCGCGGGCAACGCCTTCGAGTCCAAGGAAATCGACGGCGGCGGCACGGGAATCTACACCGGCTGCATCACGAATTCGGCGGCATCCAACCATGCCTGGAACTTCTACAGCGGCAAAACCGTCATTGTGGGTACGCGCGGAACAGCCAACGAGCGCGTGGACTTCTACGGTTACCGTATCGTCAATCACTCGGCGTCGCTCGTAATCTCCAACGCGACCATCCGCATGTACAACGACGTGATCAACGGAAATTCGTCGAGCGAACTTGCGTACACCACGTTCGTGAATTGTGACCGGGCTTCAACGGAAGGATACACGTACAGCGCGGGAAAGGCGGATGGCGTGCTGACTATCGACGGTGGCACGTACACGGGGCCCAGTCACCTTCGCGTTGGTAACCCCTCTGGTGACCGCGAGGGAACCCTCATAGTCACGAACGACGCAGTAGTGACTTTTGCCGGTACGATGGGCATCTACACGAACAGCACGTACAGGCAGTATGGCGGTACGGTCAAGCTGAGTAAAATGGAGATGATCGCCGGTCTTGCAGAGCTTTACGACGGCAGTCTGACGTTTACGGGAAACAACGCCAAAATCGGCATGGTGCCGAACGAGAAAATCACGCAATTTGCGATGTACGGCGGTTCCCTCTACATCAACGACGGCCAGCAGTCCAAGATTGGCAGTGGCGGCGACGGCTGGTTCAGGCAGATGGGTGGAACGGTATCCGTGCCGTCGTACTTTGGAGTCGGGCATACAGTCGGCGCGTATGGACGGCTGGACGTCCACGGCGGAACGTTCACGCACCGCAACGAGAACTACGTCCGTCTCGGCGAGAATGGTACGGGCGTGGTGTCCGTGGCGAACGGCGGCGTATTCACGGACATGGCGTCCGGGTCACCAATGACCCGTAGCGCAGGATCGAAGGGCACGGTGATCCTCTCGCCTGACGGCACGTTCGAAACAACCCGGCTTTATCCGGACAATACGACGGCCGAAAGCAGCGTCGTGTTCAACGGCGGTACGTTCAGGCCGCGGACGAACAGCCAGGCGACCGACTTCCTCGCCACGACCCTCACCCGCGTCACGGTGTCCCCGTATGGTGGCGCGATCGACACGGCCGGCAGGGGCGACTTCACGCTGAACAGGGCGCTCGGCCCGACGACGGACGCAGGCGACCTGTGCGAGGCGCTGGCGCATCGGTGGAGCTTCGACGGCGGTTCGCTCGTTGACAGCGTCGGCGGCCTCACGGCGGCCGTAAGCGGCTCGATCGACCAGGAGGACGGCGCGATACGACTTAAGGGAACGGGCTGGAACACGAGCAGCGTCAACCTCGGCACGACGCTTCTCCCGACGGATGGACGCGGCGCGACCATCGAGGTCTGGGTGACGCCGCTTGCCTACAAGAGCTGGGCGCGCGTGATCGCCTTCGGTTCGGAATCCGGTGCCTCCAAATACATCTACCTCTCGTTCAATGGCGGCGGGGAGAACAAGCCGTTCCATTTCCGCATCAACGGCAGCGGTTCGGACGAGTACGCGAAGAATACGGCCATAAAGCCGGGGCGCACCTACCATGTGGCGGTGGTGCTCGACCCGCTGCCGAACGGCAGATTCCTCAATACGGTGTACATACACGACGCGAACACCGGCGAGCTGCTTGAGACGGTCCAGGAGGCGTCGAACGTCGGCTGGACTCCCGCCGAGCTCCAGTGGGAGAACGGCTGCTGGCTCGGACACTCCAACAGCACCTCGAACTCCGACCCGGATGCCCGCTACCACGAGGTGCGCATCCACCACCGCCCGATGACGGCGGAGCAGGTGGCGGCGAGCTGTGCGGCGGGACCCGACGTCGTATACTACTTCCGCAAGAAGGGCGCGGGAACGCTCACGATGACCGGCGCGAATACGTATGCCGTCGGCACGGCGGTGGACGGCGGCACGCTGAAGCTCGCAGGCGGCGCGGCGCTGCCCGCGACGGAGATGTGGGCGGGCGCGGGCGCGACGCTCGACCTGAACGGAACCTCGCAGACGGCGAAGGAGCTTGGCGGCTTCGGCACGGTGAAGGGCGGCACGCTCGCTGTCACGGGGACGATCCAGCCCGGCGGCAGGGACGCCGTCGGCACGCTCACCGTCGATGGCACGGCTCTTACCTCAGGAACGCTCGTCATAGACGTGGCGGCGGACGGGACCTGCGACAAGCTTGTCGCCACGGGTACGCTCAATCTATCCAACCTCAACCTTGTGCTAGAAGGAGCGGAGTTGGACAAGGGCAAGCGGTACGAAATCGCCACCGCCGCTTCTGTGACGGGCGCGTTCGACAGCGCAACCCTGCCAGAGAGTCGCTGGCATGTTTCCGCCCACGGAACAAAGGTCACGCTGACGTCCGTGAGGGGCACGGTTGTGATAGTCCGCTGAACATTCTACTAAACAGTACAAGAAGAAAAACGAACATGAAATCATGTCCAATCTTCGCCGCGCTTGTGGCCTCCGTCCTCATGGCATCTGCGTCCGCCGCGCAGTTCCAGATGGACCGTTCGGTGATGGGCGAGAAGTACTGGAGAATCTGGAATGAAAAGGAGCAGGCGAGGATCGATGCCGACATAGAGGCGAACCGAAAGGCGGACATGACGGTCGAGGTCGGCGCGCCTGATGGGACAGAGGTCCGCTACGAGCAGATTTCCC
>CACZAK010000085.1 GCA_902779075.1 uncultured bacterium
GGGCGCGAACTGCTGAACTGCGGTCGCACACACCAATGGCAGGTCATTGCTGAACCATTGACGAGGGGCCTTCGTGGAGCCGAAGGGCTTGCGCACACGCCGTTGGCAGTGGCAAGCGCCCCATTACCCTTGCGGCTCGTCGGGAGGGCCGCGCTCCGTCGCGGCCGCCCCACCTTGCGGCTCGCCGGGACGGCTCGCCCCACCCCAGCCCGCTCACGTCTCGTGTCAACCCCTGCGCTCGCGCACAATTTCAAGAAATCGCATTTCCCTCTTGAAACCGGCGGGAGAATGGGATATACTTTCCAACATTCCCTTGAGAGGAATTGTGAAGGGGAAGATAGGTTTGATCTTTGACATCGGCGGGTACGGCTTTTCGTGACGCGATTGCGCGGCGAAGAGCGGCACCAAGTACCCGCCACCGGGCCAAAGTTTTGGTAGGGCGCGATCACCGAGCGCGCCGTCGGAACGGAGGCCAGAACCTCGATCACAACCGCAACTGGTAGAACGGGCAGCTTGCCCGTTCTCGAAAAGGAGAAAGGCGGCGCGACGAGGAGCCGAGGAATCCCGAAAGGATCTCGGCAACGTACGCAACAGCGTATGACGCTTGTAGTGAAATCGCCAATTTCAAGTAGTAAAGCGAAATACGAAGGTTGCGTCACGTGGGCAAGTCCCACGTGGCGTGTCTTCTTGTCATGTTTTACGACGGGCGTTTGGCGATGCCTACTACAGACGTAAGAATGTAAGGCACGCCACTCTCTTTTTCTACGCCGAGGGTGTTGGGCCTTGTAAAAAATGGCGTGGGAGAAGGAGTAGGACATGGTAAATAGACTAGAAAAGTCGTATGCGGGAAATACGCATGTAGGATTTGGCGAGGGAGAAGTCGCACCGGTGGCAACGCCGAGGCGTGGGATAAGTCTTTACAGAATCGTGAAATTTGTTATGCGGAAACGTTTTGAACCTTTGTTTGGACAGTTGAGACGTATCTTTCTTTGTATGGTGTTTGCTTTTTGCTGTGGTGTTCGTCTTTATGCTGTTTCTAGTTGGATAACTGGCACCGGTCGCGGTTGGTCAATTCCTGGCACGTATCATTGTGGTTGGTATGAAGATGGAATTTCTTATTATTTTGAAACTGAAGATTGCGTTTCATGTATGGGACAAGGAACTCCCAGTGACTATCCGGAGGAGTTAATTTTTAGGTCTGAAATAACCGTAACGTACAGAGGGCGTACCTATACATTTCGTCTTCCCTTTTTAGGCACAGGTCTAAGATGGGATGTGTGGCCTGGGACGTATGCGGAATATCTGGAGAGATGTTATCAAAAGTACGGCTATTATGACCTTGGTGGTGGTGCGATGACATCTGCAGGGCAGATTACAAGAAAAGTTGTAGTTCAAGATGGCATTGAGGCTATAGCACCAGGATTCTTTAATTCTTTATACAAACTTGAGTCGATTAGGCTGCCAAACGGATTAAAAAGGATAGAGGCTGAAACATTTAGATTTTGCTATGAGCTGCCAAGCATTGATATTCCAGATTCGGTTGAATATATAGGCGACAGGGTGTTTTGTGGTTGTACAAATTTAACAACAATTGTATGGCCGGAGAGTCTGCGAACGATAGGAAACTCGACATTTGGTTCAGCGGTTTTGCAATGTGGAATAAGTAGTGCGATATTGCCCAATGGCATAGAGCATATAGGTAATGAAGCTTTTTCTTATTGTGGCAAATTGGAGGAGGTCTATATCCCTGATTCCTGTACAAACATCGGGCATTTTGCGTTTGGCTATTGTCCAAAGTTACGAAGCGTACGTTTGCCGCATGGGATTTCATCTCTATCGAACTATTTGTTCCATTGCGCGTCTTCTCTGCGCGAGATAGAGATACCAGATTCTATAAAATCAATAGGAGAGGATGCTTTCTCCTATTCTGGCCTTGAACGGATAACATTGCCAGATTCGGTGGAAAACGTGGACGGAGGCACATTTAGTTATTGTACAAATCTAGTTGAAGTGAATCTTTCGCATTCATTGACCAATATTTCATCTGGAATGTTCCGCGCCTGCCATCTGCTGTCAAGTGTAATCATACCGGATAGAGTGAAGGTCATACGTGAAGATGCATTCAAAGGATGTACAAATTTAACGGAAGTAAATCTTGGTACTGGCATTAGAGATATTAGGGAAGCCGTGTTTGAGGATTGTTGGAGTTTGAAGAGTATTGTGATTCCTGATAGCGTGGAGATTATTAGAAGGGATGCTTTCTTAGGTTGCAGTAACATTACGAGTGTGACGATTCCCCGATGTCTCTTTGATGACTATTCTACTATTCTGGATCGTTTCCCATCCTCTTATCAATCCATCACGAATGCGGTCATGCTTGATAGTGTGACACATATTAGTTCGAGCGGCTTTTGGGGATGCGGCGGATTGCGAGAATTGTTGATTCCTCATGGAGTTGTGAGTATTGGAAACTATGCGTTTTCCGGTTGTGGAGGGTTAACGCATATTACGATCCCAAGTTGCGTGACGAATATTGGCGTGTCGGCGTTTGAGAATTGTACGAACTTGAATGTAATTTGTTTTGAAGGCAGACCTCCTGAAGTGGTATATTTCACCGGAAATGAGAGATATGCTTCCTCTGGAGATATAGGGGATACAATCGGCATCTATCCTTGCGCCTACGCAGCCGAATGGGAGGCGGTCATAGATGCGAACGGCAAATGGCATGGATTGACGATGCGACCTGACACAAACAGGTACGAGGTGCATTTTAATCCGAACGACGACGAGGAGTTCCCGGTTCTGGATCGTGAATGCATGGCGAACCAGGAGTTCTTTGTCGATGTGGAACAGGCCTTGACGAAAAACCTTTTTGAGCGCGTAGGTTTCGACTTCGGCGGGTGGGTGACACATCCGAATGCGGTCGCCTACTCGTACAAAGACGAGCAAATCGTCAAGAACTTGGCATACGAGGAAGGCAAGGTCGTCGAACTCTATGCGCTCTGGATCCCAAAGCGGGTGACGGTCACGTTCCATGACGATCACCTGGTGGACAGCGTCAAGCACTATAATGTCGGCATGGTGTTCCGCTATTTCGACGTGCCTTGGCTTGGCAGTACCTCTGCGCATTGGGACGGATGGTTTTCGTCAGAGACCGGCGAACGGCTGACTCTCAACCAAACGCGAGTTCCTGCCCATGACATCATCTATAACTCCCGCTGGACGGAATATCCATCTGGCGGCGAAACGCCCGAACCGATTCCTGGAGAGTGCCTCGTGACTTTCGACGCAAACGGTGGACTAATAGGCGGGAACGGACAATACCGGATAGTCATTGCCCAAGGGTACACCTTCGGCGAAATCGACGAGCTGCCACTCGCTGAATGGACGGGGCATGAATTCGCAGGCTGGTGGATGGCGAAGTCTGGCGGTACGCAGGCGACTGACGCGACGGTGTTTTCGTCAGACATGACGCTCTACGCGCACTGGACGGCAACTCCGCAACCCGACCCGGAACCAGAGCCTGACCCAGAACCAGAGCCTGACCCAGAACCAGAGCCCGGCCCGGAACCGCAGCCCGACCCGGAACCCGAACCTGAGCCAGCGCCAGATGGCGAAATCCCGTCGTACTACGAAACATACGACGACGGCACGTACACATGGGTATGGGAAGAGGTTGAAGGAGGAGTCTGTTTGACGGGATTCTATAGGTGGAATGACGAAGACGATCATGACAAAGGCGGCGACTGGGTGCGCGGTGTCTATCCAGAGCCGAAGGGCAAGGTGACGATTCCGTCTGCGGTAAATGGTTTGCCGGTGGTTGCTCTCGACTGCTATCTCTTCGTTGGTTGCAGCGACCTGACGGAAGTGGTCATTCCGGAAACCGTCGAATGGCTTGGAGAAGGTGTGTTTGAGGGATCAGGGCTTACGTCCGTACATCTGCCTGATGCCGTAAGGCGACTGGACTGGAATGTGTTTTTCGATACGCCGCTGGAGACGGTGAACGTTCCCGCGAACATCGAATACGTCGGAGCGTATGCGTTCTATGGTACGCCGTGGTTGGCGGCACAGGGGGAATTCGCGTTCTTCGGGGTGGGCAACCTCATTGCGTACCAAGGGACGGCGACTTCCGTCGTCATGCCGGATTCAGTGCGCGTAATCGGAGAGGAGGCGTTTGCCGAATGCGGTATCGCATCGGTGTACATCCCGGCATCGGTGGAGAGAATATGCAACTACGCATTTGACGCGTGTGCATCGCTTGCGGACGTGTCGTTTGGCGGAGACATGAAGGCGATACGTATGGATTTGTACAGTGCGTTCCATGGTACGCCGTGGCTGGCGAACTTCAAGGCTGAACCACCTGACAACGATAACTTTGCCGATGCGGCGGCGTTGTCCGGTAGCTCGGGAAGCGTGACAGGTTTTAGCGTGGGAGCGACGGTCGAGGACGGAGAGCCGTTGGCCGCATTTAGAGACAGCACCGCGTCCATCTGGTGGTGCTGGACAGCCCCTGCCGACGGCGCGGCGACTTTTGGCACGCTCGGTTCAGGCTTCGATACGGTCATGGGCGTGTACACCGGCAGTTCGGTGGGTGCCCTGACGGTTGTCGCGGAGAACGACGATGCGTTTGAAGACTGTACTAGTAGCACTGTGTTTGATGCCGTCGCTGGTCGGACGTACTACATTGGCGTGGCAGGATATGGCGCTGCGGCTGGAAATGTCTCTTTGACCTGGACGCTCGACGGCGGAGAAGGGCCGATTACGCCGGAACCGGATGTGCCGACGCCGGGGGCTGGTACCCCAATCTTCACCATCGTTGACGGCGTGTTGACTGCGGTAGATTTGAACGGCGCGGCGGATGTGACGATACCAGACGGGGTGACGAGCATTGCAAGTAATGCGTTTTACAATTGCAGCGCTCTTAAGAGCGTGATCATCCCGGACAGCGTGACGAACATTGGAGAATGCGCGTTTTACCATTGCGAATGGATGACGAACGTGACGTTTGGTAGTGGCGTGAAGACCATTGGATTCCGGGCATTCCATTTGTGCAGCGAACTTGCTAATATGACATTCATGGGAAACGCCCCGGCAGTTGGCGATGAAATGTGCTACGGACCCATTGGTGGCTGTGTTATCGGGGAATGCGTTGTTCATGTCCCGAATGGCTCTACTGGCTGGGGCGTCGATATCCCCGGCACATGGCGAGGGTTTCAGATTGAGTACAGTGATGGCGGCGGTTCTGGCGGCGATTCCGATCCTGCGATGCCCGAGCCGGTGGTGGCGCAGCAGGTGTGGATAGTGGTGTTTGATGCGAACGGTGGCATGTTTGGCGATGCGTTGGGGACTACCAGCGTGACTAATGGTTGTGCGGTGGGTGCGTTGCCGGTGGTGACGCGGGACGGCTACACCTTTGACGGCTGGTTTACCGAGGCGGCAGGTGGCAGCCCTGTGCATGGCGATACCATCGTCACGACAAACGTAACGTTCTACGCGCACTGGACGGCGATTGATATGCCAGAGCCCACGCCGGAGCCGACCCCCGCCCCTGTGACACCGGGTTACGAGGTCATAGAGGCGACGGATATCATTGCCCCTTACGAGGCACCCAAGGTTGTGACGTTGCGCGGCGTGGCGTACGACGGCGGCGACGTTGCCGGCATCATCGAGCTCAAGCTCGGCAAGGTGAACGCCAAGAAGAAGACTAGCAAGGTGTCCGGAACGTTGACGACACTCGACGGCAAGAAACACAAGATCGCGGCGTTCAACCTCACCGAGGTCGACGGTACGTCGCCCAAGGCCGCTACGCTTGAAGTCAAGGACTTCGGGACGATGTCGATCACCGTCGGCGGCACGCAGTTCGCGGGTTCCATGGGCAAGTACCATGTGCAGTCCGGAACCGTGGGCGGAAACTGGACGAGGGGCGGCGCGAAGGTGTATGTGGACGGCGCGCTCGGAGAGCGCGCCCTACCAGAGGGGACTGTTGCGGAGCTGCTGCCGGACGGGGTGCCGGTTACCGCTTCGGGCGGCAAGTGGGCGTTCGCGAAAGCCGCGAGCGTCAAGTGGGCGAAGCCGAAGCAGGGCGCGGCGCAGCCGGAGAGGTTCGACGCGGAGTCCGGTAAGGGCCTCGTGATTGACACGTCGAAGGGCGACAACCTTTCGGCCATGAAGCTCACCTACACGCCGAAGAAGGGTACGTTCAAGGGCTCGTTCAAGGTGTACGCGCTTGAGGGTGCGGGCAAGGCGACCAAGTTGAAGAAGTACACCGTCAAGGTGAGCGGCGTGGTCGTGGACGGCGTCGGCCACGGCGTGGCGACCTGCAAGAACCCCGCCGTGAGCTGGGCCGTGACGGTGCAGTAGCACGGTCCCGTCGCCCGAGGGCGCATCTTGAACATTCAGATGCGCCCTGTTTTGCGTCGAGGCGTGGTTTTGCTTGATTCCGCGCCGCTTTTTTGCGATAATATAGTCCTTGCTAGGCAAAAAAGAGATGAAGACCGAAAAGACAATCACGGGCGACGTGGATCCCGACGTACTCGACTACACTGTCGGGGACGATCCTGTATTGGACATGGACCTTGTGACGTGGGACTGTCTCGGCACGGCGGCCCATGTGACGATGCTCTCGGAAATGCCCGTCACGCCGCCGGTCGTCACGAAGGACGAGGCGGCCCGTGTGCGCGCCGCGCTCGCGCAGGTCGTCGCCTCCGCGCAGGCGGGTAATTTCACGATTGAGGAATCCGACCAGGACGTACACATGGCGGTGGAGCGCCGTCTCACGGAGACGCTGGGCGACCTCGGCAAGAAGATCCACACGGGCCGGAGCCGCAACGACCAGGTGGCGGTGGACGTGCGTCTGCACATCAAGGACCAGCTGCACGGTCTCGAAGGGGAGGTAGCCGCCCTCGCGCGCGCGCTCGTCTCCTTTGGAAAGGCGCACGACCGCGTACCGATGGTCGGCCGCACGCACCTTCAGCCAGCGATGCCGAGTTCGGTGGGCAGCTGGGCGACGGGACACGCGGAGATGATTCTCGACCAGACGGCGAACCTCGAGGCGGCCTACAAGCTGAACGACCTTTGTCCGCTCGGCTCCGCCGCCGGCTATGGCGTGCCGCTGCCGCTCGACCGGAAGCGCACGAGCGACCTCCTCGGCTTCGCGCGTCCGCTCCACAACGTGTTTGGCGCGTCGATGGCGCGCGGCGAGGACGAGGTCTCCCTCCTCTGCGCACTCGCGCAGCTGATGGCCGTCCTCTCGCGTCTCGCCGAGGACATGATTCTCTTTTCGATGCCGGAGTTCGGCTACTTCACGCTGCCGCGCGCGTACTGCACGGGCTCGTCGATCATGCCGCAGAAGTACAATCCCGACGTGCTGGAGCTCGTGCGTTCGAAGACGGCGCAGGTGCTGGGACTCGCCACGGGGGCGCTCTCGCTCCTCCACGCGATGCCGGGCGGCTACAACCGCGACTTGCAGGACTGCAAGGGCCTTTATATGAAGGGGCTTTCCATTACGCGCACAACGCTGCGCATACTTGCGAAGTTCGTGGCGGGGATGGGAGTGGACGAGGCGCGTCTGCGCGCCGGGTTTATTCCGGGCGTGTTCGCGACGGACGTAGCGCTGCGGAAGGTCGCGGCCGGCACGCCGTGGCGCGAAGCCTACCACCAGGTGCGCGACAACCTTGAGGCTCTTTCCACGGAGGATCCCGATGCTGCGGTGGCGGCGAAGACGCATGCGGGCGCGACGGCGGGGCTCGACTGGGGCCTCTACGAATCGCGTATTGCCGAACTTGAAAGCACGGTTGCCCAGCGCAACCAGTATTTTGAAGCAAAAAGAAAGGAACTTCTGCAATTATGAACATTACTGGGATTACCTTGGCGGAGGCGTGGCGCAATGGCGGTCCGCTCATGTGGGTGCTTGCCGGACTTTCAGTGATCGCGCTTGCAATCGTCCTTTACCTTCTGCTCGCTCAGCGTCGGGATGCGATTACGCCGCGGACGCTTGTCAGCGACGTGTTCAGCCGTCTCCAGACGAGCGACTACGGCGAGGCGCGTAGGCTCTGCCAGCGCCGCCCGTGTCCGTTCGGCGTACTGGTGCTCGCGGCGCTTGATGCAGTGCGTGGTGCGCCGCAGGGCACGAAGCCGCCCGTGTCGGCGGCGGTCGAGACGGCCGGCGCGCACCTCGCGGAGAGGATTCAGGCGGCCGTGGACTGGCTAGCGGACATCGCGGCGATTGCGCCGCTGGTGGGTCTGCTCGGAACGGTGCTGGGCATGTACCAGGCGTTCGGCGGCATCGCGAACGACCTTGCGGCGAACGCGCGTCCTGTCGTGCTCGCGCAGGGCGTTTCGCAGGCCATCATCACCACGATGTTCGGCCTTGTCGTGTCTATTCCCTGCCTGGTGTTCCACGCCATGCTGCGCCGTCGGGCGGCGAAGCGCATTTCGGGGCTCGAGACGCTTGCCGTCACACTTGAGAAGGCATTTGCATGAACTTCAGGAAAAACAAGCGGAGCAACGCGCCCACCGTGCAGATGGCGTCCTTGATGGACGTCGTCTTCCTGCTCCTCTGCTTCTTCGTGACATCGAGCGTGTTTTCGCAGTGGGAGACCGAGGTTGCGATCACGCTCCCCACCGCGAAGAGCGCCACGATTCCCGGGCGCATGCCGGGCGAGATCATCCTAAACCTCAACGACAAGGGCGAGGTATCGGTGAACGGGCAGCGCCTCACGCTCGAGGACGTCACGTCGCGTCTCACGCGCATTGCGGAGAACTTCCCCGGCCAGCCGGTCGTGATCCGGGCGGACAAGACCGTTCCATACGAGAAGCTGATGTCCCTTATCGACGCCTGCCGCACGGCGAACGTGTGGAACTTCTCGCTGGCTACAGAGGACCAAGATAAAGGCAAGTGACAGATGAGAACGATGAAATTTGTTTTTCGCGCATGCGCCGCCGCCATAGCAGCGGTACCGTTCGCCTTGCTGGCCGACCACTTCAACGGTGGCCGTACGGTGCCCGTCCACCGCATCGCCCCGCTGGATGCGGACGGTGAAAAGATTTCCCCAGCGTCCGTGCTGCCGGAGCCCGTCTCGCAGGCGAAGACGTGTACGCAGTGCCACGATACGCACCTGATGTCCGGCGGCTCGCACTTCCGCACGGGGCTGGATACCAACGACGCGCCGGAGTCGGTGACGGTGGAGCCCTGGTTCTGGGCGGACGAGAAGACGGGTACGGCGATTCCGCTTACGCTGCACGGGCAGGCTGGCGCGTTCAGTCCCGCCGAATTCGGTCTTTCCTGCTGGCAGTGGACGAAGATGTTCGGGCGGAATTTCCCCGGTGGCGGCGTGGGCAGCGATCCGCGTGCGGTCGGGGAAGTCGCCGGCGAGCGCCAGCGTTGGTTCGTGACGGGTCCGCTCGGTCCCAACTGCCTCGCGTGCCACCAGCAGCGCGGCTACGACTCGAGCGAGTGGGCGCGTCAGGTGCTGCGCGAGAACTTCGCGGGCGCCGCGACTGCGGCGAGCGGGCTTGGCGCCGTCGAGGGCATGAACGAGCGGCTGGAGTCGTCATGGGACGGCCTCCGCGCCGAAAACCCCGACGACCATCTTTTCAAGGTGCCGGAGAAGACCATCTACGATCTCCGCCGGTTCGACGCGAAGAACCGCTGCGTCTTCGACGTGGGGCGTCCGAAGAACGAGAACTGCCTCGCCTGCCACGCGGTGAGCGAAGCCGGTGTGCCGTCCCACTCGATCGCGGGCGACGTGCATCTCCAGCGTGGGCTTACCTGCGTGGACTGCCACAAGAACGGCATGGACCACCGCATTGCGACGACGAGCTGCCAGACTTGCCATACTGATCCGAAGGGCGCGGGGCCGCGTCCGACGCACGAGGGCATCCCGCTCGTCCATTTCGAGAAGCTTTCCTGCACGGTGTGCCACAGCGGCGTGACGCAGGGTGGCGCGCGGGCGCAGGTGCGTACGGCGCGCGCGAATCGCATTGGCATTTACGGACGCGCCCAGTGGGCCACCGATTGCCCGTATATCGTTGAGCCGGTGTTCATGAAGGGACAAGACGGCAAGATCGCCCCTCACCGCGTCATGTGGCCCAGCTATTTTGCGTCGATCTCCACCAACGGAACATGGTCGCCCCTCCGCCTGGACGCCGTCAAGGGCCTGAAGGCGCTGGCGGGTGTGACCAACGGACTGGACAAGGCCCGGACGGCCGCCGCGCTCGCCGAGCTGAAGGCCGCCACTCCGGGCTGCGATTTCGCCTTCGTCGGCCACGGCAAGGTGTGGACGGCCGACGGCACGAACCTTGTGGCGAAGCTCCCGGGCGCCGTTGAAACTGCGGTTGATCCTGTCGCGTGGCCGGTCGGCCACGACGTGCGCCCGGCGCGCCAGGCGCGCGGCGCGTCGCCGGCGAAGTGCGCGGACTGCCACACGTCGGATTCGGACTTCTTCTTCGGGAAGATCGTGCCGACGGGCCCGATCGCGGACGCCGAGGTCGAGCCGATCCCGCAGACCGAGTTCCTCGGACTCTCTCCCACCTACCATGCCGTGCTTGGGACGACGTTCGCGATGCGTCCGATCTTCAAGTTCTTCCTCTGGTCGGTGTTCGGGTTCCTCTTCCTCTTTGCATGTGCGGCGGCGGCCGTGGTGTTGAACCGTCTCGGCGCGAAGATTTCCGAGGGCACGCTGTCCTTCGCCTGGGGCTTCACGAAGTGGATCGTGGACGTGGGCTTCGTCGTCAGTCTCATCTACCTCGCCCTTTCGGGAGCAATCGGCTGGATGTGCGGCGGCATGACGAGTTGGTGGCTGGTCCTCCACATGGTGGCGGGCGGCGCCCTTGCGGCATGTGCGGCTCTGCTCGCGCTCTTCCGCGCGGCCGACCGCACTAAGAAGTTCGGACAGGGAATCCTCTGGCTCCTCTGGCTCGTGTGCGCGGTCGGAACGGTGTTCACGGCTGTGATGCCGATGATGACGGTCTACGGTGAACTCGGACAGGAGGTCCTGCTGTGGAGCCACCGCCTGGCCGCGTTCGCGTTCGCTGGCATATCGACGCTCATCTGCTGGAGCTGCTGCCGCAGGAAGAGGGGCTGAGGGGGAGCGGACATTCCATGAACGCAGCTGCGTCCGAAACGCCTCCGATCGTTCGCACCCACCAGGCGATGAACACGGCGTTCACCGTCACGATTCGGTCGGACGATGCCGTGCTGGCGTCCTCCGCCGCCGAGGCCGCGTTC
Organism: uncultured bacterium; assembly: GCA_902779075.1. The sequence goes on from CACZAK010000085.1 coordinate 11,228, forward strand.
GCACGCATCGACGTGGTCGAGCGCCTCCTCTCGCGTTTCAACGACACGAGCGACGTAGCCTGCATTTCCGCGCTCACGCCTGGAGAGGTGGGAGTGGTGGCGCCTGAGACGATGGACGCGCTCGTAGCGTGCGCGCGAGTGTGTGCGGCGACGGGCGGGGCGTTCGATCCGACGGTGGGTCCGATCATGCGCCGGCTCAAGAAGTCGGGGATGAAGTGGGAGGAACTGTCCACGGAGGATCTGGACGATGCATTTGCCCGGGGCGGGATGCAGCGGCTCGTGCTGGACGCCGAACATCGGCGTGTATCCGTGAAGCGGGACCGTCTGGGGCGCGATACGCCGCTGGAGCTGGACTTCGGCGGTATCGGCAAGGGTTTTGCGCTCGACGAATGCGCGAAAGTGCTTGATGGCGAGCAGTTCGAGATGACCGACTACCTGCTGGACGCGGGGGCTTCCACGCAGCTCATGCGGGGTGGTCCGTGGCGGATTGGAGTGGGCGGCGTGTGGAAGGGGCGCACGCGCCTCGACACCGTTTTGGAGCTGCGCGGCGGTGCGGTGTCGGGCAGCGGCTTCGAGCTCCAGGGCGCGCACATCGTGGACGTGCGCCGCAGGACGGCGGCACGGCGGTGGGCGCAGACGTGGAGCCGGGCGAAGTCCGCCGCCGTGGCGGACGCGCTTTCGACGGCGGCCCTCTCGATGGAGGCCGCAGAGATTGAACGGGCGTGCGCGGAGCTTGGTGCCCGCGTTATTGTGGCTCATGACCAGAATAAGGCGATGGATCTGTTTCGCGACCCGCTGAAATGGATAGGTCCGCCGATAGGGGATTGATAAAACGACTGAATCGTGGTATCATATCGGCACGCGACAGCCGAGAGGATTTACAGAAAAGGATTTTTTTCGATGACAATCCGATCATTATTAGAAAAGCACGCGCAGGAGATTCCGGACGCCGAGGCGCTCCGCTCGTACGAGGGCAAGGAATGGATCTCTCGCACGTTCGCGGAGTTTTTGCGCGATGTGCGCCGGACTGCGTCAGCATACGGCATTGCATTCGCGCTACGTCCGCGCGAGGAGAACGTTGCGCTGATCCTGGCGAACTCGCCGACATGGATGTCTGTCTATCTCGCGTGTAGCGGGGCGGGCGTGTCGGTGGTGCCGATCGACCCGAAGCTTCACAACAACGAGATAGCGTACATTCTCGGAGACTCCGGCGCCGTGGTGGTGACGACGGACCGGGCGCATCTCGACATGATGCGCGCAATCGTGCCGGACCTGCCGTCCGTACGCGGAGTGGTGCTGGTGGACGGCGAGGGGGCGTACGAGCCGATCGGGTCAGTTCCCGTACACGCGCTGGAGGCGCTGCGCGCGGACGTGCGGGACGAGAAGTGGTACGACGAGCATGTGGCGGAGGCGGATGACGTCGCGTCGATCATCTACACGTCCGGCACTACGGGCAAGCCGAAGGGCGCGATGCTCACGCACGGGAACTTCACGGCGGACGCGGTGGGCGCGCTGGAGGCGTTCAACGAGAATATCACGCCGTCGGATTCGTTCCTCGTCGTGCTGCCGCTCTTCCACGCCTTTTCGTTCTGCACGAACTTCGTGGTGCCGCTCCTGACGGGGTCGGCTATGTACTTCGTGCGGTCGCTCTACATGATCGGCGAGGACGTGAAGACGCTGCGCCCGACGGTCGTGATGGGCGTGCCGCTTCTGGCGGAGAAGATCTTCGACAAGATCGACGCTAAGCTCAAGGCGTCGAAGAAGGCGCAGTTCCTCATCAAGATCGGCTTGAAGAGGCTCGTGTACGGCGCGGTGAAGAAGGGTCTGGGCGGAAGAATCCGGTTCATGATCGTGGGCGGCGCGCCGTGTCCGAAACACGTGCTCGAGGGCTTCAAGAAACTGGGCATCACGATGCTTGAGGGCTACGGCCTCACGGAGTGCTCGCCGGTGGTGTCCATCGCCGGGCCGAAGTGCGCGCGCATCGGCACGATCGGCGCGAAGATCGCGAACATCGAGATCCGCCTTGCGGACCAGAACGAGCAGGGTGTGGGCGAGCTGCAGGTGAAGGGCCCGATCACGATGAAGGGCTACTGGCACAACGACGCCGCAACGGCCGAGGCGTTCGACGGGGAGTGGCTCAAGACGGGCGACCTCGCGTCGGTGGATGAAGCCGGGCTCATTACGATCCGTGGGCGGAAGAAGGCGCTCATCGTCAACCGCGAAGGCAAGAACATCTACCCGGAGGAGGTCGAGAATCGCATTGCGGCCGACCCGGTGGTGGCGGACTGCGTGGTGGTGGGCTACACGACGGGCGGCGTGCCGGGCGAGAAGGTGGGATGCGTGGTGCATCCGAACATGGATTTGCTCAAGGAGCGCAACGGCGGAAAGGAAGTTTCGTGGGAGGAGGCGGAGAAAATTGCGCAGGAACATGTTCATGCGCAGTGCCATGAACTTGCCGACTACAAGCGCGTGCGTAAGATCGTCATCTCGAAGGAGCCGCTCGCACGCACGTCCATCCAGAAAGTCCGCCGCGTGGCGTACAAGGGAACGCTGGACGAGTAGCCTGTTTGTATCAGCCCATTTGTATTGGTGTCAATTATGACATGTGCGAACATTTGAGATTTGTGAACAATGATGAGAGGTCCATTTTATGATATTTGACTGTTCTTCAAAGAGGGGGTTCCTGGCGGCACCGGTTGTGTTTGCGGTGTGCGCGTTCGCGCTGCTTGTGACGTGGCTTGTAATGGAGCCGACTGCGCTGCGGCACATGTTCGACGGTGCCTCGTTCGACCAGGACGGCCATTCCGCTTTTGAATTGGCGACTATCCCGTTCTATGTGGCGATCATTCCGCTCGTTTGGTGGAAGTGCCCGTTCACGGGTTCGCGTCGTCGCCGCATCCTTCTCTGCTCGGCCGTCTCGTGCGTGGCGTTCATGGCTATTGCGAAGGAACTTGACTGGCATCTTATCGCGATGCAGCATCTATTTCCCTCTATCGTGGGTGCGGACGGCAACGTGCACGGACTCGTGAAGCCTAACGGGGTTCCGCTCACGGGAACGCCGTTCAAAATGCGCTTCCTCACGAACGGGTGTGCTCCATTTGTGGCGAAGCTCTGCGTGGTGTTTTATTTCGCGGCGCTGTTTGGCGTGTTTGCGGCATTGCTTGCCTATTACGCCGTGTCGCTCTTCAAGGGCTTTTTCAAATTCCACCCGGCGGCTTGGAGCGTTTGCTTCTTAGGCGGCTCGGGCGTGATGGTGGAAGTGATGGACCGTCTTCCAGCGTGGTACCGCCACACGCACGGACTGGGCAAGGGCGAGATAGTGAACAACGCCTTTGGGTCGTTCTGCACGTGTTTTGAGGAGGGCGGTGAGATGATGATTGCCATTTTCGCGCTGCTCGCCATCCTCCAGGCGCACGCGATTTACACGCGCCGGATTGCGCCACACTGCGATCTTTGAATATTCGATGAAGATTCTCGCCATTTCTGACTTGCACACGGTCGGCCTGAAGGGGCTTGACCGGTATGTGCGCGACTGCGCGATTGTGCTGATGGCGGGAGATTTCACAGAACACGGCCGCACGCGCGGCGTGGAGCAGTCCGTGCGCTGGGTGCAGGACGTTTTTCGCCCGTGGTGCGCGTCCTTCCCCGACGTGCGCTTCTGCGTTGTGCCGGGCGACCACGACCTCTTCGCCGAACGGCGCGCAGAGGAAATCCGCTGGCCGGACAACGTCGTCTACCTCGACCCGCTTGCACCCGATCCCGCGGCGCGGACGTGCGAGGTGGCTGGGCTGAAGATCTACGGCGTGGCCCGCACGCCATACCAGAAGGGTGGAATGTTCGAGAGTTCGTCGGAGGTTCTCGCACGCGCGTTTGCGGAGATTCCCGAAGGGCTGGATATCCTAATATCCCATGCGCCGCCGCTGATCGACGGCTACAACCTCGATGTAGACGGGCGTCGGCGCAGGCATCGCGGTAGCCCGGAACTGACGGAGGCCATACGGCGGGTGCACCCGCACCTAGTCGTGTGCGGACACGTTCACGGCGGCGACCACCGCCGCGCCGTGTTGGAGAACGGCACGGTAGTGGTGAACGTCTCGCGCGTGCTGGACGACCGAGGCATGGTGACGACGCGTCCGCGCGTGATTGACGTGGAGGCGGTTGACGGGAAGAACGTGTTCCGGATGGAGGAGGACGAGGGAACTGTCCCCACATACGCGCCCACTGCGCCGACGGCGGCCGCGAAGCAGATTGAACGTGCCGAGAAGGTTCTGTTCAAGGCGGCGAGAAGCATCAACAAGCACGTGGAGAAGGGCGACTACGCGCCCAACCTCCACTATATCGACCAGCTCGACGACGTCCGGACCACGCTCGCGCCGTTCGCAGCGGACTATCCGCTCGTGGGGGTATACCTCGCGCGTCTGGACGAGGTGGCGGCATCGCGCGCGCAGGGCTGGCGTCTGCGGGTGGGCGACGTGCCGAGATTTGGGGAGAAAACATGAGCGCACGCCGGAAACGCCATTTCGAGCAGGAGCTGTTCGAGTTCGCGCAGGAGGACGGCGAACGCCGGAAGGGCGTCGACGAGCTGTTGGCGTCCGTGGAGGAATACGCGCGTCCGCAGCGGTTCCTGAAGCTCCTTTCGGGCATCGCCCATTTCCGCGACTACTCGCCGAACAACGCGCTGATGATCGCCTTGCAGCGCCCCGACGCCCGCTACGTGCTTACGCCGCGCAAGTGGAAGGCACTTGGACGGTTCGTGAAGCGCGGGGCGTGTCCGATCGTGGCACTGCGTCCGTTCGCGCCGGTGATGTACCTCTACGACGTTGCGGACACCAAGGTCATGTCTGGATGCAAGGACGGCTTCGATGCCGCGTTGGCGGAAGTGGTCAAGCGCGACCCGGATGCCGACGTCCCGCAGGAAGTGCTGCGGACGCTTCTGGACAACCTGCCCCTTTGGGGAATTGCCTACGATACGTTTCCGGTCGGGCCGAGCCTGTCCGTAGAGCTGCGCGTTGCGGGCGAGGAGGATGACGACATCCTGATTCAGCTGGACGGTGGCATGGTGCCCTGCCGTCCGGCATACGTGCTGCATACGCGGGAGGGAGCGCCGGATACAGTTGTGTTCACCGCGCTCGTGCAGGCGCTTGCGCGGATTTTTTGCCATCATCTACGTTGCGGTTATGAGCAGGGGTGGGAGAACAGCCGCCGCGTGAGCGCAGAGGTGGAGCAGTTCGAGGTGCAGGTCGTTGCGGGACTTGTCTGCAGGCGCCTGCAGGTGTCGAGTCCGGTGTATTCGTTTTGGTCCGACGGTGCCTTCGGGCAGCATGACATCCCCCCGATCAGCCTGGACACCATCTGCGATGCCGTGACGGAGATCGAGCGTATGCTGGAACCTTGTACGGTGCGCCAGGGGTACTATTTCCGGCACACACCCTCCTTCTCCATGCAATTCTGACACAGCTTTCACCATTCAATTTTTGACACCACTAATCAATATTTGATTCTATTTACCACTCCATGTTATATCTCACGCAGAGGCGCGGAGAGGCAGAGTTCGCAGAGGTTATCCCATTGCTTGAGTATGTATTTGTTTTCACCAATTGGCTTTTCCGTCGGATTTCTGAACTTTCTCTGCGCTCTCCGCCTCTCTGCGCCTCTGCGTGAGACTTTCAACCGTTTACGTACCTCTCACACAAAGTTCGCTTAAAACTTACGAATCAACGGCCGGCATACGTACTGGCACGCTTTGTGCTTAATATGCGCGGACAATTAGCAGAAGGAGTCTTAAGATGATTGAAGAAAAGATGAAACAGTTGGCGCTGGCAGAGTTTGGCACGCTGGACGGCGTGAAGATCCAGTATTGGGTCAATCCGCAGACGGGCTGCATCCAATACTGCATCTGGCGAAGATAGTCCACCGTTTTTGCGATTTTCTCCGCGGTTTCTTCTCGCGTGCGCGCGCGCGTTATGGTATAATGTACGCGCACCCGTAAAAGGAAAACCATGTCAGAAGAAGAGACTAAGCCGACCGAAGAAACGCCCGCCGCGCCGCAAGAGGCGGGGAAGTACAACGCCGCCAACATTCAGGTATTGGAGGGCATGGAGGCCGTGCGCAAGCGCCCGGCCATGTACATCGGCGATACGGGCGAGCGCGGGTACCACCATCTCGTGTACGAAGTGGTCGACAACTCGATCGACGAGGCGCTTGCGGGGTACTGCTCGCTCATCGACGTGCAGATCAATCCGGACGGCTCGCTCTCCGTGACGGATAACGGGCGTGGCATCCCGGTGGACATGCATCCCACGCAGCACCGTCCTGCAATCGAGGTGGTGCTCACGATCCTCCATGCGGGCGGCAAGTTCGATGGCTCGAACTACAAGGTGTCCGGCGGCCTGCACGGCGTGGGCGTGAGCTGCGTGAACGCGCTCTCCGACTGGATGAAGGTGGAGGTGAAGCGCGACGGCAAGATCCACCACATCGAGTTCTCGCGCGGTCACGTGACGAAGCCGCTCACCGTCGTCGGTGAATGCGGCGACGAGACGGGCACGAAGGTGACGTTCTTCCCCGACCACTCGATCTTCAGCTGCCATGCGTTCAAGTGGGAGATCCTCTGCAACCGCCTGCGCGAGCTCGCGTTCCTCAACAAGGGCGTGAAGATACACTTCAAGGACAACGAGGGCGAGGGACACCACGAGGAGACGTTCCACTACGAGGGCGGCATCGACCAATTCACCGAATATCTCAACACGAACAAGAAGCCGCTCACGCCCGTGATCCACTTCGAGGGCGAGGCGCAGGGCGTGACGGGCATGGTGCAGGCGGAAGTTTCGATGCAGTACACGGACACGTACTCCACCATCGAGCAGACCTACTGCAACAACATCCACACGATCGAAGGCGGCACGCATCTCTCCGGCTTCCGCGCCGCGCTCACGCGCACCATCAACAAGTACGGCCGCGCGATGAAAAACGGCATCAAGGAGAAGGACAACGTCACGGGCGACGACATGCGCGAGGGCCTCACGGTGATCGTGAGCGTGAAGGTGCCGCAGCCGCAGTTCGAGGGC
>CACZAK010000086.1 GCA_902779075.1 uncultured bacterium
CCGCGATGCCGAAGATGATGCCGAGCATCGTGAGGGCGCTGCGCGTCTTGTTGCGCCAGATCGCGCGCACGGCCACGCGGAAGATCATGAACACGTTCACGCCGCACCTCCCGCGGATATTCCGACCGGTAGGGCGGTCGCCCCGCGACCGCCGTCATCCTTGATGAGGTGCCCGTCGCGCATCACCAGGTGACGCTTCGCGTAGGCGGCGATGTCATCCTCGTGCGTGACCATCACGATCGTTATGCCCTCGTTCGAGAGCTCCGTGAAGAGGTTCATTATCTCGATGGAGCTTTTCGTGTCGAGGTTGCCGGTGGGTTCGTCCGCGAAGAGGACCGGCGGCTCGTTCATGAGCGCGCGCGCGATCGCGACGCGCTGCTGCTGTCCTCCGGAAAGCTGCGCGGGCGTATGCGTGCCGCGTCCGCCGAGCCCCACGCGCTCGAGCAACGCGCGGGCGCGGGCACGACGCGCGGAGCGTCCGAGCCGGCCGAGGTAGAAGTCGGGCAGCTCCACGTTCTCTATCGCCGTCGTGCGGGCGAGGAGGTTGAAGTTCTGGAACACGAAGCCGAGCTTTTGGTTGCGGATGCGGGCGAGCTCCGAACGCGAGCGGCGGGCAACCTCGATGCCGTCAAGGAGGTAGCTGCCGCTCGTCGGCGTGTCGAGACAGCCAAGGATGTTGAGCATCGTCGACTTGCCGCTTCCGGACGCGCCCATGATCGCCACAAACTCGCCATTCTCGATTGTGAGCGACACGCCGTCGAGCGCCGCAACGGGCTCCTCGCCGATCGCGTAGATCTTCCGAAGATCGCGTATTTCAATTAGGTGTTCCATCGCTATTTCGCAGCAGGCGGGGTGGCCTTGGCGCTGTTCTTCTTCTGTCGCATCTGGCGCTTGGGCATGAACGGATTGGAGGGACCGCCCGCGCCGGGACCGCCCTTCGGCATAGCGGGCATCACGCCGAGAACGGCCTCGCGTCCCGCAAGCGACGCATCGCCCTTGATTTCCGTGACGGAGCCGTCCGTGAGCCCAGTCCCGACCTCCACCGACTCCGGCGCACCGTCCGCGCCGAGCAGCCATAGCGTCTTCTTGCCGCTCGCCGGACGCATACCCTCGCCAGGGCCGCCGGGGGATGGCGGATGGTAGCGGAATGCAGCAGACGAAACGGCGAGCACGCCGCGCGCCTCGGCGATGTGTACGGAGATGTTGGCGGTCATGCCGGGGAAAAGCTTTCCCGACGGATTGTCGGCCTCGATGATCACGGGGTACGTCACCACGGAACTCGTGGTCGTGGACGCCATGCGCACCTGCGTGACCACGCCGGTGAACGTGTGGCCGGGATACGAATCGACGGCGAACGTGACGGCCTGCCCGTCGCGCACGCTGCCGATGTCTGCCTCCGGCACCGTCGCCTCCACCTGGATGCGGCGGAGGTCGGTGGCGATCTTGAGGAGCGGCACGGCGTTCATGGACGAGACGACGGTCTGTCCTTCGTCCACGGAGCGGGTGATCACCACGCCGTCCACGGGCGAAACGATCGTGCAGTAGCCGAGGTTCGCCTTCGCCTGGCTCACGCTCGCCTCGCTCCGCTCCACGCTCGCCTTCGCGGCGGCGAGCGACGCGACGGCCGTGTCGCGCGCCTCGAGCGCTGAGTCGTAATCCGCCACCGGCGCCATCTCGCGCTTTGACAGCTTCTCCTTGCGAACGAGCGTCTTCTCCGCGAGGACAAGCTGCGCCTCGCATTTCTTCACGTTCGCCTGATTGGCGTGGAGCTCGCCGAGCGCGCTCTTGTAGTTGGCCTCGTACACGAGCGGGTCGATAAGCGCCACGACCTGTCCGTTCGTGACGGTGGAGTTGTAGTCCACGAACAGCTTCAGGACGCGTCCGTTCACCTGCGCGCCGACCTCCACCTCCTTGATCGGCTGCACAGTGCCAGTGGCCTCCACGGTGCGGAACACGTCAGTGCGCACCACCGGTGCCGTACGGTAACGTACGGCAGCCGCCTCTTCGTTTCGCGCTCCGTACCAGCGCCACGCCCACCATCCGGCACCGCCGAGGACGGCAAGCCATACGATGCGCACGAGCCACTTAATCAATGTCTTCATCGGTTATTTCCCTGTATTCGGTTTATCATTGGGTAACACATGTCCGGTAAGGCGGATGAGCTCTGCCTCAGCGATCTCGCCCGCGTAGAACGCCTTCACGCGCGCGCCGAGCGCACTCGCGTATCCGCTCGCAGCGTCTGTGAAGTCGATGCGCGAGGCGTCGCCGAGGCGGTACTGCTCCACCACGGTGTCGAGGTTCTCCTTCGCCTGCTGCACCTCGATGCGCGCAGTCGCGAGCGACTCGCGCGCGTTGTCGCGTGTCGCCGCCGCCACGGCAAGGTCGCGCGAGAGGTCCTGCTCCGCCTCTTCCAGCGCCACGCGCGCAAGTTCCATCGCCACAACGGCCTCGTCCACGAGCGTCCGCTTGCGGAAACCGTCCAGAATGTTCTGCACCGCCCGGAAGCCCCACGACCAGTTCCAGGTGGGGTCGGCGAACGAGAACGCACTCGAGAACGAAAGCGACGGGAAGAGGTCCGCGATCGCGTAGTCCACCTCGGCGGACGCCGCGCGCAACTTTGCACGCAGCACCATGAGTGACGGCGCGTTCGTGCGCGCGAGGTCGAGCGCCTCGACCGAATTGTAAGTAGTGGGCTTCAGGTCTGATTTCGACGTGGCAAGGGCGTCCGCCGCCACGGACATAACGTCCTCGCGCGTGGCACGTTCCGCGGAGAGTCCGAGCGCGCGGATGAACGCCGCGCCGGCCGTCACCACCTCGTTCGAGGCGTTGATCGTGGCTAGCCGCGCGTCCGAGAGGTCCACGCGCGCCTTCAACACGTCGAGCTTCTTCACCTCCCCCTCCGAGAACAGCGACTCCGCCTGGCGGAGGTGCTCCGCGTACTGGAACTCGTTCGTGCGGGCGACCTCCAGCAGCGCGTCGTTCCGGAGGAGCGTGAAGTACGACTTCGCCACGTCGTTGAACACCGCGAACTCCGCATCCGCGAGGTTGCGCTGCGCCGCGACGAGGTTCTCGCGCGCCTGGCGCTCCCGCGCGTCTATGCGCCCGAAGTCGTAGATGAGGAGATCGAGGGAGACGTCCGAGGTGAACTTGCCCCTGTTCTGATGCCAGGAAAAGTGGGTCGAGCGGTTCGCGGTAGACTGCGAGAAGCCGCTTGAGAGGTTCAACTGGAGTTCGCGGTCGCTTGTCACGCGCGAGAGCTCAAGCGCGGCGTTGGTCACGGCGAGGTGCGCAGCCTCGATGCTCGGACGGTGGTTCATCGCCCACGCCACGTAGTCGACGAGTCGCAATCCCCGCAAATCCACGTGCGTAACCTCTTTCGAGTTTGCTTTTGCATCGTCCGCCGCCTGAGCCACGTCGGCCTGCGCCGTGCGAGCGCGCTTTATCGTGCTGCACCCGCACGCGCACACAAGCGCCGCAGCGGCGCATAAACCTAATCTGCCTAATGAAGTCATGCGCATATTATAACATACCTATGGGTATGTAAGTCAACAATGTAGAACACATGGAACTAAAAAAGTTTACGCTGTACGCGGGAATACGCGATGCCGTTGGCTACTTGGCGCTGGTCGTAGTGATGTTCAGCGCCTGTTTCACGGCTTTGCCGTATGCCTTGGCAAGCGACCTCATACCCAGGTTGTTCGCATGGGTACCATCCACAGTCCCCTCGAAGTCGCCCGAGTACATCCCGTCCTTCGGAAGATGGACAAGATTCGTCCATCCTTCGGCGACAAGCCTTTCGTACAGCGCCCTCACGCAGTCGTCTTTGTCGTTCGGTCCGCCGCAATAGACATCGGACATCCCGGCCATCACGATCGGCACGTCCGGCCTTCTCACGCGGAGGTTGCGGATGAACGTCTCGTAACGGTCCCGGAACGCATCGGTCGTCATGTTGCGCATGTTCCAGACGCAGTCCAGCACATAGCAGCTCGCGTCGATGGCGGCGAGGTGCTCGCTCATCTCCAGTTCCATGAGGCCCGATCCCGAAAAGCCGAGGTTCACGACCGACACGTCGAGGTCGCGACCCACGATGTTCACGAACGACATGCCGGGACGCGAAGCGCAGCCTCCCTGCGTGATCGACGTGCCGTAGAACACAACGGGCTTGTCTATGCCGCTCGCGCGTGGCGGAAGCGGCGAGACGGACGCCTCCGGATCGATGCCGAGCGTGAACGTCTTGATGCCATTGTAGAGCGGAAGGTTCACGAGGCACGGCGTCCCTGGCGTCCAGTCGAGCGAAAGGGTCGCACCCGCAGAGCTCGTGATGCGTCCCGCCTTGACGTAGCGCCAGCGCCCCTTCTCCGCGTCAAACCGGTAGACGTCGATGCCGCTTACGCCCATGGCGGGCATGTGGTCCATCGAAAGGCTAGATTTGTACGGCGTCCACTTGAGCACAAGCCTCGTGGAATCGGTGGAGAACCTGAACAGCATTCCCGATGTGTTGTGCTTCCCAGACCTAACCCCGCTGTTGACGCTCGTCGTCACATTCGAGGGCAGACGGTCGTAATAATGCTCCGTGTTGTCGAACGCCCGGCCCTCGATTGGCAGTTCGCGCCCGTCATACCACTTCATGCCGTCGCTGATGGTCGCACCCTCCGCCACAACCGTAAAGGTCAACATCAGGGCGTAGAGCGGTGCCGATTTTGTCCATGTAGAACATGTAAAACATTTAGAAATTCTACATGTTTCTACACGTTCTACACGGCTAAAAAATCTCGAGATTAGCATACCCGTCATAATTACCTCCCCTCCTCGATCTTCGCCTTGAACAAAGTCGGCGGGTTGTCGCCTCCGATGGGGATTTCCGCCGTCGCCGTGTCGCCATTCGAAAAGTCATCGTTCGGGATCGTCACGGAAACCGGCGTGGCGGACGCGAATGCCTCGACCGTCGCCGCGCCGTAGAACTTCAGGACGCCGTTCGTCTTCTGCGCGATCTTGCCGGTTCTCTCAAGCGCAACGCCGATCGCCACCTTGTCCGACGCGACGTCGATACTGGTGATCCTGAAGGTGTAGGAGGTCTCGCCCGTGACGTCCAGGTTGAGAAGATACGCCTTGTTGAAATCATCCGCCGAAAGAGTCAACACCGCATTGCTGACGACCGCCTTGCCTCCGGCGCAACTGTTGAGCCACTCCGCCCTCGCCGCGTCGAGGATGATGGTGGCGTTGTCCTTCAACAGCACTTCGTCATCCGCCGCAAATCCCTCAAAGACCACGTATTCGCCGACAATGGAAGTCAGAGAACCGCTACCGCTGAACAGAACCTCGGAAACGGCGGTGCCTGTCGTCGCCAAGGGGAAGCTTTCCTGGAGCGGATCCGCCCTTCCCCTCAATCTCGTGAATCCCGTCGCTCCCGTCTTGACTTCAACCCCATACGTACCCTCCTTGTAGTCGAACGTGAATCGGAACGTGTATTCTACGCCAACCTCCGGCACCACGCCCTCAGCCACAACGTCAACCCACCCGTTCCCCGTTCCCCATTCCCCGTTCCCCGTTCCCCTCCACACCTGAAAATATCCGTTCGTGCCGATCCAGACAGCGCCTTGCGTCCGAGCCTTCGGTGCCTCCTCTTCCCCGGGAATGGTATCGAACGTCGCCGTCACCTCCAACGTGACGGGCGTGCCACCGGAGGGGACATTCGGCGTGAACGCCCGCTCGCCGTACAAGTCGGCCTTCCGGGTCACGGCATCGTAGACGATGCCAGGCACCCACGTCCCGGTGAGGGATGCCGTGTCGGCCGAGTCATTTACCCACGCAAGGTCGGGCCACAGCGTCCTCTTGAGCGTCCGGCAGTACGCTTCCGCGAGCGCCGTCATGCCGTAGTCATCGGCATAGTCGCCGTCAACGGGACTTTCGTCGTCGTCCGCGATCGTTTCGGCCATGACGATCGGCACGTCCGGTCTTCTCTCGCGGAGGTTGCGGACGAACGCCTCGCTGTCCGCCGTCGCGTCCATGCCGCGGACGCCATCCAGCACGTAGCAGCTCGCGTCGATGGCGGCGAGGTGTTCGCTCATCTCCAGCTCCATGAGACACCCTCCGGAGAAGCCGAGGTTCACGACTGGCACGTCGAGCATCCTCCCGACGATGTTCACGAACGAGAGGCCGGGACGCGACGCACCGAGCCCCTGGGTGACGGCCGAGCCGTAGAAGACGACCGGCTTGACGCTGCCGCCGCGATGCGGAGGCAGCCTGTAGACGGACGCTTCCGAGTCGATGCCGAGCGAGAACTCCCGTATGCCGTTGAAGAGAGGAAGGTTCACGAGACATGGCGTCCCCGGCGTCCAGTCAAGCGAAAGGCTCGCGCCGCTGGCGCTCGAGATGCGTCCCGTCTTCACATAGCGCCAGCAGCCGCCTGCCGCGTCGAACCGATAGACGTCGATGCCGCTCGCGCCCGTCGCCGCCATGTTGTCCGCCGAAAGACCATTGTTGTACGGCGTCCACTTGAACACAAGACTCGTGGAATCGGTGGAGAACCTGAACTGCATCCCCGCCGTGTGGTGCTTCGCCGTCCGGACCGCGCTGTTGACGCTAGCCGTCACGTTCGTGGGCAGACGGTCGTAGTACTGCTCCGTGCCGTCGAACGTCCGGCCCTCGATGGGCAGATACCGGCCGTCGATCCATTTGACGCCGTCCGAGATGACGACGTTCGGTATGACCATGTCCGGGTCGAACGCGCCGGCGTCGCCCCGTGCCGACAAACTTGCCGCACACGCCGCAGCCGCTACACACGCAGCAAACATTCTCGAAGTTATTCCTATCATTTATCGCAGACCTTGCAAACCTCAGCGCACGGTGATCATCAAGCCGCGCTTCCTGTAGATGCCGTCGTCACGGACTTCAAACTTGAAGTCAGAGCGGTCGCACAGGACCTTGAGCGTGTCCGCGCCCGCCGGCGGCGTCGTCCACGACACGACCCTGTTGGGAACCGTCGCCCAGCCTCCCACCGCCACCGTCACCGTCGCATTCGCCGCAAACGACAGCGAACAACCGGACGTCAGGCTCTCCACGGGCCACGTCCCCTCGCGTCCCGAAATGTCAAGCGTCGCGCCGTCCTGCAGCTGGACATTCGGGAAATACTGCGTCACGGGCGTGAAGCGTCCGTTCACCTTGGCCACATGGCTGCCGCTGTAGGTGACGTTAGAAGTACGCATGGTCAAGTCTCCCATGACAAGGTTTGCGCAGTGGACATTTACCCGAATTCCTTCTCCGATGTCGAACGCGCATGTCGGACAGTTGATCGTGTCGTTGTTCTTGTCGAAATTCAGCACACCACTTCCCCTCGCGACGATGTTTCCATTCGTTGCAGACGATGTGAATATGAACCATCTGTTGTCGTGGAAGTTAATGTTTAGCGTATGTCCGCCGAGATCCAGAACAGAAGTCTGGTTGTCGCTGCTGCAGGTCACTTCAATCGTGGAGTCCGCCGTAAGGTAGATTTTCGGATTGAAAAAGTATTTCGACGGCGCCACGGAAGTCGTCAGCGTGCCTCCATGGAGATTGATGGTATGATACCCCCAATAGTAGGTGCCGCCCGAATCGAGCGTTCCGTCAGGCCGCACGTCTAGAGTCTTCAGCGATCCGAAAAACGACCCCTGCGCCACCTTGTTGATGTCGCCGGGGACGCCGGCCTTGAGCGTGCCCGCCACGATATCGGTTCCGCCTGAGTACGTCTGCGGATATTTCGTCGCAACAAACATCCCCGCCCCTTCCTTGAAGAGACGAATATTGCCCGTAAAAGCGCAGTTGACGTTCTCGTTGGTGACGCCCGCCGGTATCAGAACGTGAAGCGCGGCGGGATCGCCGGACGCGGATGAGGTGATCGTCCCTCCGGCGGGAGCTCCCGCGAGCGTCAGGGCGTTTCCAGCAAGATCGATCGTTCCGTCAAGGGTGAAACCATCGCCGAAGCCGCGCCAGTCGCAGGCGTCCGCAAGCGTGCAGTCGAGGAACGTAGCGTTGCGCCAGAGCCTGTTCGCCGCCGTGGTGCAATTAAACGATACGGTGCCGCCGATGGTGACGTCCGTCACGTCCGCAACGGGAAGCGTCATATTGGGAAGCGCCGCGCCAAGGAAGTTCGTGCAGGCCCAGTTCGCGGGATTGTCGAGCGCGCCGCTCGTTCCGCCGATCCACGCCGCCGTAATGGGAATCTGGTCGTCGCACGTCATCGCCTCCGACAGCGGCATGCAGATGTACGCCTCGTCGCCTGTCGCATCACCCGCCACGAGCGATCCGCCGGACATGGGCGTGACGAAACTCGCGCTCACGCGGTCAAGGAAACCCACCGTTTCATCCGACCTCTTGACGGGAACGTAGTCGAGCAGCAGATTCCCGTCTGCCCCTTTGAAAGTCAGATAATACCACCAGCCGTAGCTGCAACTAGTTGTTGTACTGTCGGTTGGGAGACGTCCGAGCAATGCGGTATTCCTGCTCAAGCCAAGTGGGGACGTGCGCCACGATGCCGTATTGCCTTTTTCAGGCTTAATAGCAGAACCTCCATTAAGTGTGAGGGTGTTGTTCTCCACCTTCAGAACATTGCGTACGTTCGCGGTGAAAGTGACAAATCTATATGTGTAGAGGTTATTGACGAATTGACCAAACATGATTTTCGTCGTATTCCCGCCAAGGCAGACACGGAAACCACATTGGTTAGCTCTGCTGCCTTCTCCTGTCCCGACAATGCCAGCATAAAGACTCGAAGAATATCCTGTACAGTAGTAGCCCATTTCCATGCCGTGGCAGAGCGCGTCACAAATTCCAGTGTCAATCACGTCATCTACCGAATCCTGCTGGAGGCGTTCGAGGATTGTATAGCGGTCCGCAATGAACACGCGGCAGACGCGTCTTGTGTCCAGCCCCTGAGCGGCGAGATCGACGGTGTACGTGCCGCCAGCAGTGGGGATGGAGGAGCAGACTTCGAGTTTCCCCGTCCAGTCGGCAATGTCACCGCCCTTGTCTGTTGTATCATGCGCGAGGTAGAGCTTGGAGCCGACACCGTATCCGGGGCGCACTTCGATCGTGAGCGTCGCGCCGTCCGACGTATCGAGCGTCGTCACCGCCGGAACACGCGCGAGGCGCGGGAACGAGCAGATGCCGCCGACTGCAGTCGCCGCGACTACAAATGCGTCGTTCGTCACCGTGCCGCCCGTGAACGCGCCGCCGTCACTCGGCGTCACGAACTTCACCGCAGCCCTGTCGTAGAACCCGGCCACGCCGTCAGACTTCCTCTTCGCCGGCACATAATCGAGGAGCGCGGCGTTGTCGCTGCCGTAGAGCTTGAGGTAGTACCATCTTGACTGAATCTTCAACCCGGTTTCGTTCACGAAACGCCCTAGAAAGAGATTTGTCGTGGATGTGCCGAGCGGAGTCGTCCAGGCTGAAGCACCAGCTCCTGGGGCAAGTTGCGTACCATTGAACGTAAGGACCTTGTTTGTCGTGAACGTACAGACGTTCATCTCACTTGTCTTGAACGTGAGGGCTCTATACGTGTATTTGCCGCCGGACCATTGCTCGAAATAGCCCGCCGTCGCACGTTGGTTGTGCTGTATGGCGAAGCCGTACTTGCCATTTGGAAGTATGGATCCGATTACGGTCGGATATTGAACGTTAAGAGTCTTTGGAATCTGTCCATACTCGAGCGCATAACAGATGTTGTCGGGGATTCCCGTATCGTGTCCGGAATCGGAGTCGTTCTGCTCCACGTAGTCGAGAAGCGCGATGTCGGTGGAGCTAGCGAACAGGCGGAAGCTTGCGTCTGCGGGGACTCCGAGTTCGGAGAGCGGCACGGTGTACGTCGCGCCGGCGGCGGGGACGGACTCGCTCAGCGTCCGCGCGTTCGTCCAGGCGGAGCGGGTGGTGGCATCGCTGCGCACGTACATGCTTGAATCGTTGGTGCCCGTGTCGTAGGCGAGCTCGAGCTTCATGCTCGCAACACATCCCGCCGGGACCGTCACGACGATCGACCGCGCGTCGTCGCTGATGCCGATCGTCGGCGACGGGAGGGCGTTCGCCGCCTTCGGGATTGCCACGCTTGCCGCGACAGCCGCGGCTGCCATCAGTTTTCTCATGCTCATTGTCAGTTTTCCTTCAGAGTTCGCCTTTGTTTCACTCTTCGCCGTGTAGAACGTATAGATCATGTAGATTTTCAAATCGCCTTTATTTGCCAAAGGCGGCGTGAAAGCTCACATTGTCTCAGCGCACCATGATCATGAGGCCGCGCTGCTTTCCGTAATACAGGACCTTCATGCCTTCTGACGACCTCACGAAGAAATGCCTGCCGTTCGCGTCGTGCCCGCCAGGAAAAGCCACGACCGCTGCCGTCGTCTTCGCAACAGGCACGGCCTTGACCTCCGCCCAGTTCACGCCGTTGGTGGCCGCCGTCGCTACAGGGCCCTCAATCGCGATGTTCCCGCCGAACGTAGCGTTCGCCACGTCGAGCGTCGCGCCGGAGGCCGCCCGCAGCCCACCCGCGAACGAGGAGGACGTGGTGAAGGATCCGCCCGACACGACGACATCGCCGGTGAACGACTGGTTCGCGGACACCGTCAGCGCGCCGTCGCCCATCTTCACAAGGCCGCCCGCGCCAGCCATGCTCACGGCCACGCCCGCATTAAACGCATTGGAAATGATAAGCCCGCCCGTTCCAAGCTGCGGGGTCGGCAGACCGGACGGCAGGAGAGTCGCCGCCGCCGCCTTCGGCACGAGCGTTGCGCCGTCGAAGAGAATGGAGGAGTCGTCGGCCTTGCGATTGAACACGAAAGTAGAAAGATTGACAAGCGTGTTCTTCAACACGAGCGTCTGGGTGGAAATGGCGTTGCCGGTACCGTATGCGAACAAGATGTTCCCGCACGTCAGCACGGAGTTCGTCAACGCCAGCGTCGATTTTACACCAGCTGCGTTGGACAGGTCAATCTTGTTCGAGCCAACATCGATGATGCCGCCGTCGCCAATGAGGGCGCCGCTGGCAGTATGTCCGACGAACCACTCGCGCTGCGCGACAAGACGTCCGCCGTTCGACACCTCCAACGTCGCCATTTTGTTTTCGCCGCTGGTGCCGCCAATCACGTGGTTGTTGCCATTGTTGTTCGTGTATGTCGCGCCGTCAATCCTGAAATGCGCTCCATCCTGGAGATAGAAGCGAACAGAACCCGACAAATTGGCCTCCTTCCCGAAAGTGAATGTCGTGTTGTCCATGACATGGTTGCCGCTGGCGAATTCGACTGTTCCGTTGCGGACTTCGCCGCCGTTGCGGAATGCGTTCGAACCATAGAACGTCTGCGAGGCGCCGCCGAGGTCGAGGACGCCGGAGATCGCGTTTGTGTTCGCCACCGTGGAGAACAACGTCGCACCGCCCGCGACTGTAATCGGCACGTTGTCAAAGCACGCCGTCTCGACATTGGCCGTATGGACACCGGATGCGGCCGTGATGCTTCCGAGGTGCAGTCCGTCCGCACAATCGTAGATTGAATAGCCCGTGGCGGTGCTGAACACGACATGGTCGAACGTCTTGAAGGCGTCGTCCGTGTTCCAGTTCGCCGTCGTCGTCCACTTCGCGTCCGCGCCGCCGCCCGTCCACGTATGCGTCGTGGGCGAGAGCGTGAGCGTCACCAGGCCTCCAGACGTAATTGCGAGCGAATAGGCCGAGTCAATCATAATGCGGCCAAGGGACTCGGAATCAAGCCCGGACGCGAAGAGCGTATAGGGATTGTTCACCTCGGGGATGCCCGCAGTCGTGTCGATCTCGATCGCGACCTTTCCTTCCGCGTTCGCGTCGAGGGACAGCACGAGGTTCGACGTCACGAATCCGCCGTCCGGCGAGAACTTCAGCTTGAGCGTCGTGCCGCTCGCCATCGCCAGCGTCGAATCCGCAAAAGACGAAGCCACACCGAGAGAAAGGCCGCCCTCCCGCACGTCGATGCCGCCCGTGAACGTGTTCGCGCCGGAGAGCGTCAGCACGCCTTCGCCCTTCTTCACGAGTCCGCCCGCACCCGCCATGCCCACGGCCACGCCCACGTCAAACGCATTGGAGATCACAAGCCCGCCCGCGCCAAGCTGCGGAGTCGGCAGGCCGGACGGCAGGAACGTCGCCGCCGCGCCTGTCGGCACAAGCGTCGCTCCGTCGAAGAGGATGGACGAATCGGCGACCTTTTTCATGAACACGAAATTGGCAAGGTTGACAAGCGTGTCCTTCAATACAAGCGTCTGGGTAGAAATGGCGTTGGCTGTACCGTATGAGAACTGAATGTTCCTGCAAGTCAGCACGGAGTTTGTCAGCGCCAGAGTCGATTTCGTTCCGGCACTGTTGCAAAGGAAGATCGTGGCCGTACCGAAATCGAGGATCCCGCCGTCGCCGATCAGGGTGCCGCTGGTGTTGGCAATGTGCCCGATGAACAAATGACCAGACTGCGTGGTAACGCGCCCGCCGTTCGACACCTCAAACGTCGCGAACGAACCGCTGGGTTCGCCGCCGACGACATGGTTGCCAGCCGTGTCGGTATTCAAGAACGACCCGCCGTCGATCTTGAAATGCGCTCCGTTCTGGAAGTAGAAGCGCTTGCCGCTCGAGAAGTCCGCGCCGTTACCGACCGTGAAGGTTGTGTTGTCGAAGTATATGCCCCAGCTGCTCGGAACGAGCGTCACCGTGCCGTTGCGGATCTCGCCACCATCGCGGAACGCACCGGTGCCGTTGAGAACGGAAGTAATGGTCTGCGAGGCGCCGCCGAGGTCGAGAACGCCGGAGATCGCGTTCGCGTTCATCTCAGTCGAGAACGGGTTGGTCGCGCCGGCCGCGCCCTCAAGCGCGAACTCCGCCCCGCTTGCGACCGTGACCGGGAAGCCGGAGAAGCCAGCCGACGCGACGTTGGCCGTATGCGCGCCGGACTGGACGGTGACGTTCGTGATGAGGACCTCCCCGCAGTCGTAGATTGAATAACTGCCCGTGCCGCCAAACACGACGCTGTCGAACGTCCCGAAGTTGGCGTCCGTGTCCCAGTTGCCGGACGTCGTCCACTTCGCGTCCGCGCCACCGCCCGTCCACGTATGCGTCACCGGGACACGCTGAAGCGTGATCGTCACCGCGCCGCCGTCCGAAATCGCGAGCGCGTAAACCGAATTCGGGACGGTCGTGATGCGGCTCAGCGAGGCGGCGTCAAGGCCGGACGCGAACAGCGTGTAGGGCTGGCCCTCCTCCGGCAGCCCGTCGGACGAGTCGATCTCGATCGTGACATTTCCGCTCGTGTTCGCGTCGAGCGCCGCCGCGAGATTAGACGTCACGAAGCCGACGCCGGGCGTGAACTTCAGCTTGAGCGTCGCCCCGCCGGACATCGTCAGCGTCGAATTCGCCAAGGACACATTCGGATCGAGCGCAAGCGTTCCCTTGCGCAGGTCGATTCCCCCTGTGAACGTGTGTGCGCCGGTAAGCGTCAGCGTGGCGTCGCCTTCCTTCACGAGCTTGCCCGAGCCGGCGAGTCCCTTCGCGATCGTAACGTCGTAGCTATTGGAGACGATCAACCCGCCCGCGCCAAGCGTAGGCGTCGGCAGGATCGCGCTATTAGGCAGAAAGTCCGTCGCGGCGGCCTTTGGCACAAGGACAGCGCCGTCGAAGCGAATGGACGATGACGTCGTAGCAGCGATTGACCCGACGAACTTGGAGATGACTGCGACGGAATCCTTCATGCTCAAGGTCTGGGTATTGGGCGTTGGGTATGTGCTGCTGTAGCCAAACAAAATCTGGCCGCACGTCAGCGTGGAATTCGTAAGCGCAAGCACGCCCGTCGTGTTATTGCGCACCGACAAGTAAAGGTCGTTCGATCCGAAATCAATCGTGCCGTTGTCGCCGATGAGGAACCCGCGCGCGGTGAACCCCAGCCAAACTGGCTTGGCCAACGTGAGTTTTCCGCCATTTTTCACCCGTATGTACGCGTAGCCGCTGCTCGTGCCGATCGGATGGTTGCTTCCCGTCGTCGTGCTGGTGAGCGACCCGCCGTCGATGATTAGATTCGCACCATAATAAAGATAATAGCGCACCGCGCCAGACACATTCGCGCCCGGCCCGATCGTAAAGGTCGTGTTTTTAAGATTGGCAGTCGGCGATCCGGAAATCGTCAACGTCCCGTTGCGGATTTCGCCGCCATTGCGGAAGAACCCCGCGTTGTCTCCAGGCAGTGTATCTGTTATGGTCTGGCTGGCACCGCCGAGGTCTAGGATTCCGGATATGGCGTTCGCGTTCTGCGTCGTCGAGAACGGATTCGTCACCGAGCCCGCGCCCTTGAGCGCGAACGTCGCGCCGCTCGAGATTGTGATCGGCTTGCCCGTGAAGCTGGCGGACGCGACGTTTGCCGTCCACGCGCCCGACTGCACGGTGATGCCCGAGAACGCGCCGGAGTCGTAGATGATCGTGTCGGTGGACAGCGTGCCCGTCTGGAAATTGGCCGTGTCAGAGGCGGTCATCGTCCCGGCTGGCGACCAGTTCGCCGCCGTTGACCAGTTCTTGTTCGCGCCGCCGCCCGTCCATGTGAACGTATCCGCCCACGACGGCGAGGCCGCCACCACGCAGATTGCCGCTGCAATCGCGGCGCGAATCATCTTTGTTCCCATACTGTTTTCCTTTCTTGCCTTTGTTGAAGATTGGGTGTGTGCGATTATTCGCGGCGTCGTTTCCGATGCCGTTCCATGCCTCTTCAATGGCGTCTTTTGCGATTTACCGTTCAACGTCGTTGGTCTCACAAAGAAGATGGGCGGTATTATAGCACATCCTTCTATGATTTGTCAATCCCCCCGCGCGGCGTTTTCTGCGCACGGCGGCGGTAGGGGCCGACCACCGGGCGGCCCACACTGGAAACGCCGCCATCTTGGCGGCGGAATGGTGGGGTGGGTTTATTGTAGCTTGTCAACCGACGCTATGCGCCGGACGATGTCGTCGATTTCCGCGACATCGAGGAAGCCGATGTCGAGAACGTCTGCGGCGGCATTCTGTAACACCCAAGAAATAGACTTGTCGATCCTACCCTCCTTCGCGAGCGAGCCTTCGCCGAGGACCTTCATCCCGACGATGCCCCGTCCTGAAGCCCTGAGCTTGCGTACAATCTCCAGTGCACGGTCTGGATGAAGTCCCATTTTACGTCCAAAGGGGTTGATCTGGACGTGTGCTATGTCGAGCCATTTTGTCTCCGGCGCCTTCGGCAGGGAAGAGCCCCCATGGAAGGAGCAGCCGTGGGCACGTATCTTGCCCGCCTTCTTGCACCGCTCCAGGCCATCCATGTGCGGCTGAAGCGCCGTAGGCCAGTCCTCCTGCGAAACACAGTGTATCTGTAGTATGTCGATGTAGTCCGTGCCGAGTTCGCGCAGGCACCTGTTCACGGACGTCTCGACGTCGGTGTGGTCCGCCTCTGGAATGCCGCCACGCTGGTACCAGTATTTGGTGCAGATCGTGTACGAAGAACGCGGGAACGGAGCAAGGGCCTCGCGGATGACATCATGCGTGCCGTAGCTGTCCGCCGTATCGAAGAACCTAATTCCCCTCTCGTACGCGGCTCGAATGAGCTTCACGGCGCCTTCGTGCCCGTTGCGGCGGATAATCCCGCTCGACCGGTTGTGGGCGCTGACGCCTGTGCCGAAGCCGAGCCTCGACGTGTGTATGCCCGTCTTGCCGAGCGGGACCTCGTCCCAAGCGGAAAACTTCGCCCTAGCCTTGGCCTTTTCCGGCTCGGCAGCGAAAAGCGATGCGGCGGCAGCGGCCGTTCCGCACGCTATGAACTCTCTTCTTGTCGCATTCATTTGCATGTGGAAATCTTGTCTGGAAAGTTTAACATCGTACCGAGATCATGGCCTTTTCTGCCCGCATCGTGGATGCGGCGCACTTCCTCACGCGAGAGGGCGCGCGTCCAAAGCGCGAAGTCGTCCACGTCGCCCTTGAGCGACACTTTGCATTTTCCCGTTCCATCCTGCCCGATCCAGAACGGGAGTCCCGTCTTGAGGACCAATGCGGAGGCGTCCTCGGCTATCCAGTAGAGATGCCCGTCCTGGCCTCCTTGGTAAATGGTCAGGACGCCGTCCGCACGGCGCGTGACGGCGTAGAAGCACCACTCGCCGTAGTCGATGTCGAACGTGCCCATGTCAATCCGCTTCTCGTCGCTGGAAAGCCCGCAGTTGAAGCAGACACCAAGTTGTTTCACGGCATCCGTTTTGCGCGCGCCGACGAGGACGATACCGGGATTCTTGCCGGTCGTCCAGTCCTTGTTCGCGAAGATCGGTGCCTGCGGCGCCTGCGGCTCGTCGAGACGCAACCAGAGCGCGACGGTGAAGTCCGCGCCATTCTCGAAATCGAGCTTCTCGGATCCGTCGAGCGACACCCCGCACGCGCCCTTCTCATCCGCCGCCACGCGCAGGCATCGTCCAAACAATCCGCCATCAACGCCGGAAACGGTCTTCCCGTGCGCCTGTGCGGCGATACCGCCGGTGACGGCGTTCGCCGGTTTCGCCTCCGAGAACGGCAGATACGCCACGAGACCGTCGGCGAGACCACGCGCCTTTGGAACGGACGACGCGCCGAGCGGGCGACTGTCGAGGTTCATCTTCTTCACATCGAGGCCGAAATGCGTAAGCGCGAGCGACGCGAGGTCGAAGTTGCGCGGCATCCCGGTGATGCAACCCTGCGGCACGTGGCGTCCGGCGACGATTACGGGAATCGTCGTCGCGTGTCCGCCCCAGATGCCGTGGGACTTGCCGTACCCTCCATGGTCGCTCGTGATCAGGAAGAGCCAGTCCTCGTTCGCGAACTGCGGACGCGACGCGATCGCGGCGAGCGTGTCGCCGATGATGCGGTCGACGAGCCGCGCGTCGTGGAGGTACTCCTTTCCGTAAGGATAAAACCCGGTGCGGTGTCCGCCGAGGTCCGCGATGTCAATGAAATAAATAACCGCGTCCGGCGCATCGTCCGACGCCATGATCTTCGGGACGGTTGAGGCGTATTCCGCGTAGGAGCCGGGAACAGTCGGCCAGTTGACGTCGCAGACCGTCGGGAGACGGAGATTCCGCACGTTCGGATGCGGCGAGAGTTCGATGTCGCCCTTCCATGAGTATGTGTACAGCGCCTTCGTTCCGGGTTTCGCCTCGACAAGACGCGCGAGCCAGCTCGGCCATTCGCCAAAGTTGCCGTTGGGCGTGTCGCCGTTCTTGAATATCTTCGACTTTGCTGCCGTCACGCCGGTGGCGATCGCGCAGTGGTTCGCCGCGCTCGACGGACGCGCATCGTAAAGCGTGTGCGCGGTGAGCGTGCTGAAGCCCTTGTAGCCCGGACGCCACCGGCCTTCGCGCAGCGCGAGGAGGTTCGGCATCGGCGCGTTCTCCACGACGTCGCCCCGCACGCCGTCCATCATCACCATGAGGACCTTTGGCTTGAGCGCACCGTCGGCCAGCACTACGGCCGGCGCAAGCGTTGCCAACGCTGCAAATGTCATCAATCTGTTGCGAGTCATTTTAGTTGCCATTACTTGTTCCTTTGAGGGAGATTAAAAAGCCAGTTCTCGAAGCCGGCCGTATGCCAACCGTGTCCCAGGCCCGACAGAAGGCGCAGCTGTTTGTCCTTGGACGCGATGCAGTTGAACGCGGCGATTCCGCCGATGGTCTGGCAGTTGTCATCCGCCGTGCCGTACACCATGCGGACAGGCGTGCGGATCATCCGCGCGAAGTTGCAGTTGTCGTGGTACGGCGCGTTCTTCTCCGCCGCCGCGATCTTCTCCGGCTTCTGGTTCATGATGTGCGAGCTTCCCGGCTGGCGGCCCGCCCGGTACGCGAGCATGTCGCACTTGTTGGGACAGAGGACGAGCGACTTCGCGAAGCGTCCCCACATCGCCGTGAGGTAGAGGCCGAAGCCGCCGCCCTGGCTGCACCCGTAGTAGACAAACCGGGAGGAATCGGCGTACGGTTCCTTGGCAAGCCAGTCGATCGCGCGCGTCATGCCGAGAATCGTGCGGTGGTAGAACGGCGCCTCGCGGCTCTCGGCATAGCCGACATACTGGTAGCGAGGCTCGCCCGCCTTCGTCACGTAGTCGGCGAACCACTTCTTGAAACGTGCATGGTATTCGGCGTTCGTGCCGGTGAGCGGGATGCCGTGGACGTTCATCAACAGGGTGATCCAGCCCTTGCGCACCAATTGCTGCTTGGATGGAAAGATCGTATTCGTTCCGGGACCGGCTCCCGGCACATTCACCATGGCGGGGAACCTGCCTTCCCCTTTCGGCACGAGCAGCAGCCCGTAGATTCGTCCGCCGTTGAACGTCGCGAAGCTCACGTAGTATGCCGTATGGTCGGGTGTGTCGAGTTTCGGCGCCGGCGCCTTTTCCACCGCGATCGGAACCTCGCGTTCAAGGCGCGCGAGCTCGCCGCGCCAGTACGACTCGAAATCCGGCGGACACGGCGTGAACGGCTCGATGTGCTCCATGCCGAAGATCATCCGGTCCATCCGCTCCCGCACGGGGATGTTCTTTCCCTTCATGTAGATGCGCAGCGAGCCGGGCGTATCGCGCGTGAACGACATCTTGATGCGGGGTTCCTTGGCAAGATCGACGGTGCGCCGCCAGACGACATTCGTCCAGCCGTCGTCCACCCACACGTCGACGACGCCGTTCGTGGTGAGTTTGCCGTGTTTGTCCGCGACAAACGCCTCCACTTTCGCGGTACCGCCCGCAGGATAGAGGTTCGACTTCGCGTCAAAGCGGTATTTCGCGAATATCGGCCCCGGCTTAGCCGCTTCCGCAACGCAGGACATTGCCACCGCCGCGACAGCAAGCGTACTACAACAAGATATCTTTGCGATCTTATGCACTTTCATTTTCCTTTCGTTCTCGTTACATTGGCACGAGGAAGTGACTTCCCCATGCGGCTTGTACCGATGGATTTCATAGTAGCATATCAAAATCTGCCTCAAAGCGCAATGGCATCACCGCATTTTTCACATTTTGCATGAGCGCCCCTGCGTAATTCACGATACTGTCATTCACTGCCACCTCATGCACGGAAACGTGTGATGAGCCAAACTTATGCATCATTTCGTTATTGGAATAACTAAAATGAGCCACGATTTTGTTATCCAAACAATCAACGGCGCATATTCATTCCCACCGCTCTTCAGTCAACGGGGAGTCTCGGAAACAACCATGACAACTTTCAAGAACAACATTACCCTGCGGGCGTATCTTGAACATCCATAATCGTGACTGTTTGAGAACCGTCAAATGGGCGCGGGCGAGTTAGCCCGCGCGCAAAAGGCAAGTTGTTTTCAAACAGTTGTTTCCATTCTATGGGAAGAGCGGCGGTGAATTACGGATATGCCCCCTACTTACAGCAGCATCTGCTCAAAGCCAAGACGGTCCAGCATCTTGCAGAAGCGCTCGCCTGGTAGGCCGTTGTCCTTGTAGAAAGACAGCACTTTCTCTATGAACGCGAGAACGCTCTCTTCGTCCGGCAGAAGCGACGGTACTTCGCGCCCGGCCGCGCCGGTGCGGCCCCAGTGTCCACCAAGAAAAATCCTGTAGCCGCGTCCCCCGCCAGGCAGCACCGCGCCCACGATGCCGATGTCATTCAGAGTGGGCTTGACGCAGTTGTTGGGACATCCCCCCACGCCGATCTTGAACTTGGCCGGAAGAGTCACGTCATGCCACCCTTCGTAAAACCTCCGGTGAATCTTCTCGGCTAGCGAAAATGTGTCGATCAGCCCATGCGGACAAAGTGTCCCCTTGCAGGCGACAACCGGCCGTACGCGCGGTCCCGTGCCGCCCACGGAAAGACCAACGGCTGCAAGCGCCGCCTCGAACGCCTCGATCATCGACGCGGGAACGCCAGGCACCTCCACGGACATGCGCGACGTCAGCGTCAATTCACCGCGTCCAAACTTCTGCGCGGCGGCGGCAAGCGCCTGCATCTGTTCGGTTGTCATCTTCCCGTTCACCGTGACGACACGCGCCGAGAAGTTTTCACCACCCTTGTTGAGGAGCCATCCGCGCCCCTTCAAAGCCTTGATTTCTTCCATTGTGCCCATTACTCACCAACCTTCCTTGCCATCCTAACAATAAAACTTCGCGTCAGCCAACACATTCCTCCAAGCTTAAAAACCCTCGGCATTGAGGAGGCCTTCCATTTTAGCACAGCGCATTATCAAGTGAGCGAAATTCGCAATCATCTTGCGAAACCCGTCCAGCTCCCCGTCCGTAAACCCTCGTACGTCTTGCCATTCATAAGACGGGAGCACGCATGTAGCAGTATGAAAGTCCCTGTACACAGGTTTCTCAACTGTAACCCTCACGCTCCCATCCGAAAGCAATTCCGAATGGGTAATCTCCGTGTTGTCGTCCAACGTGAGAAATGGATAAGACATGATTTCCTCCTTGTCTGTCATATTTCACTTTTCTATACGAGACTCACCGTCCCGACGCCGCACATTATGCTATATTCCATAGACTTCGCCAAATGCAAAATCGCATTCAGACTACAGACACGAGTTTTCCGTCCGCGCACTTCCGCGTGGGGTGCGAATCACGCGCACGGGGCCGATGAGGCCGGAATCGCGAAGAGCACTGTCTTTCTTCGGGCCCTCAATCGTCCATGTACGGCGCTTCTTCTCCGGCTGCCCTGCGTCGAACACGAGGCGGTTGTACCACGTGTCCGTCACGGACACCTTCAGCGTGTTCTTGCCGGCCTTCACCGCGCCCGTCAGCGGAATGCGGTACGGCTGGCTCCAGACATTGCCGACGTTCGTGCCGTTCACCTCCACCTTCGCAAGGGACTCCACGCGCCCGAGGTCGAGCAGCACGACGGCGTCCGCATCAACCTTGTCCAGCGTGAAGTCGATCGTGTAGTCGGCCGTTCCTGAAAACGCCTTCGCCTCCGGCGTCGTGCCAAGTTCCTGCCACGGTTTCAGTTCACCAATCGTCATTTCAACCGGCATACCCCAACCATCGGGGAACGACACCTTCCAGGAGCCGGCTAGGGTCATCACGTCGTTCGTGGTACTCACGACGGCGCATGGATTGAGCTTTACGCCGCGCTTGAACACCACAAAACGTGACTCATGCGGAGCGAGCGCGAGCGAAACCCATGTATGGCCGTCCGTAACGGACGCGACCTGTCCCTTCTCGGAAAGGCCCGTCTCGGGATACCAGATTTCAACATCGCCGACGCAACGGAAACCGACAGTACCGGTGAATCCCTCGTTCTGCCGTGTGGGCGAGATGAAGTACCAGTCTGCATCGTCTGAGCGGCGGTGGTTCCAGACCAAGCCTTCCGCAACGAGATCCTTTGCGATCTTTTCGTTGGCAAGCACGGATTCAAGCGAACGGCCCACGTACATGTTTTTGGACGCGAAGACGGTCGTCAAACCCGTTGACGCCTTCATCGCCGCGAGCGCCTTGTCGAAGCGCGCCTGCATCGCCGCACCGCCGCGCAGCGTCGAGATGCTTTCGGGGAGCGCCGCGAACGCGGCCTTGGCGCCCTTCTTCACGCCGTCGAGAATCTTCTCCATCGTCTCGGGCATCATACGCTTCGATTCGGGAACCCAGAGGATGCGGTACGTGACGCCGTCGGGCGTCGTCCACTCGCCCTGGTCGTTCACGGAGATACGCGTGAGGAGTGCGTCGGGGTTGCAGTAGTCGAACTTGTACCCGGCGGGGAACGGCGCTTCCTCGTGCGGCTTGTGGTCCCACTCGTCGCCGAGGTACCAGAGGACGTCGTTCGCGGGCTTGCCGGCCTCGAGCATCGTCTGGCAACGCGCGAAGTAGGCGGTGAAGTCGGGCATGAACTTCCACCACGTCTGCCCGCGCAGGAATGGCGTCCCGATGTGCGCGCCGAATGAGGTGCCCGGAGGTAGCCAGTCCGTGCGCGGGTTGTGCGTGTAGGTGTGGAACACCATGTGCGAGACGCCGCGCGCCATGTGGAGGTTTGCGACGTACTTGAGGTCGCGGAGCTTTTCGTCCCACGTGAGCTGGAAGGAGGTGAGCGCCTCGGCGGCCACGCGCTTCTTGCCGTACAGGTGCGCGGCGGAGGCGCAGGGATAGACCGGCTTGAAGTTGTGCGAGCCTACGAAACTGCGCTCGCGCGGCTGCCAGTATTCGCACATGGGCGTGTCGGCATATTTGTAGAAGCGCATGATGTCGCCGGGGAGGACGTCGCCGAACGACGTCTCGTAGGAGATCGTCATGCCGTTCTCATGGCAGCGCTTCGCCATCTGCGCGTAGAAGTTTTCGGTGATGAGGTCGCCGATGAACCCGCGCCAGTCGTTGAGGAAGCGCGCGGACACTTCGGGGCTGTCGACCACGTATCCGAAGAGCGCGGGCATCCAGGTGAAGAGGTCATAGCCGAAACGCGCGCGGAACAACTTGTCGAGGCCAGGCGTCCAGGTCTGGCGCTTGCACTCCCAGCTGTCCAAATGCACGTTCGAGAGTTTCCCGTGTACCGCACCGCCCTCGCCGGAAAGGCGTCCGATAAAGTTGTCGAACTGGATGTTCGCGGCGGCGGCGGAGAGCTTGTCGCACTCGAATCCCGTGCCCTCCTTCGGCGCAGGGGCGTTCCGGCGCATCGTGTTGACGTGCCCCACGCGCACGATCGTCCACTTTCCGGCGGGCGCGTCCCACACGAACGTGCCATCCGGCTTCATGTACTCTGTGACGTTCCTCACCTTCGAGGACTTGACCCACGCCGCCTCGTTCTGCTTCGCGGGCGGGTTGCGCATCAGGCTGCGGAGCGTCCATCCGGCCTGCGCCTCCCAGTCGTCGTTGCGTGCGGAGCTGAAGAGGTTGATCCGTCTGAGCTTGATTGCGTGGCGGGGCTTGAGCGTGACCGTGAGCTGTTTCGTCGTCGTCTCGTCGCAGGAGAAGGTGACAGGGCGGTCGTCCTGCCAGTTGGCCTGCGGCATCTCGCGCGTGAAGAGCGTCTTGCCGTTCGCCTCGCAGACAACGGTCATCTCAGGTTCGTAGCAGAAGCCGTGTCCGAGGCTATTGACCGACGGCAGCTCCACCGTGCGGATCGTGACGGGCTCCGCGAAGTCGAACGTGATCGTGGCCGTCACGCCGCCGGCGATTTGGACGGCCGTCCCCTTCGCGCGCCATGCGTCCCAGTCCGCCTTGACGTTGCTTGTGACCTTCGCGGGCTTGAGCGCGCCGACCCACTCCCCCGCCGTTGCGGGGAACGCAAGCACGGCAATGTCGCGGCAGTCCCTCGGATCGGGGGCAGACGGCGCGAGCGTCGGAAGTTTCACCTCGACGCGCTTGCCGCCCTCGACGTCGATGCGCGACCAGATGAGGTGGCGCATGGCGTTCTCCGGCTTGATCCAGGGGCCGCCGCTCATCGCCCAGCCCGGACAGTTATGCATCGAGAGCGAGAGACCGAGTCTCTGGCACTCGTCGGCGACGAAACGCATGAGCCCGTCCCATGACTTGCTCAGACACTTGATCTGCGGCGAGACACCCGGCCAGGGACTGCCCAGTTGTCCGTGGAAGAGGAGAATGCCCGCGATGCCGGCGTCCTTGATCGCCTCGAAGTCGGCGGTGATGCCGGGTTTCGCGACATTGCCGCCGATAAGAAAGACATACGTCTCCGGCCGGTTCGCCACGGACGGATTGCGGAACTCGCCCTCGGGCAGTTCTGTGGCATTTACGGTTGCCGCGAACGCAATCGCGGCGGCGGTCAAGATTTTTCTCATTTGCGTTATTGTTGCTTGGGGATGATCTTATAAAAAGCCTTGATGATCTCGTCTGCCATGCGTTGGTAACCGGTGTCGTTGGGATGAAGCGCCACGTCGATCGAAAGGTCGGCGAGCTCCGATTCCTCGCCACAGTTGGCGTAGAAGTCGGCGAGGGCAAAGCCTTCCTTCTTCGCGATTGTGCGCACGGCCTCGGCGTACTCGCGCAGATAGATGCCGCCCTTGGGCAGCGTCTCCTTCGGCGGGAGGTACTTGCCGAAACCATAGCTCTTGCGGGGCGTGCAGAGGATGATCTTCGCCTGCGGGTTGATCGCGCGGATCTGGTCGATCAGGATGCGATAGTTAGCGTAGAAGGTCTTGTTCGACGTGTTGTTCTCGTAGTCGGCGAAAACGCCCGGCTTCACCCTCTGACCCCAGTCGTTGACGCCGTGCTCGATGGTGTAGTAGTCGGCTTTCGAGATCTTGCCGTGCTGCGAGGCGACCACGCCGCCGTTCACGCCGCGGTTGATGAAGCCCTTGAAGCGAAGTACGTCGAGCACGCGGTCCTGGTAGGAGCGCGTGAACTTTCCGCGCGCGTTGTCGACATTGGAGTTGTACCAGGTGATGGAGGTGCCGAGCGAGCACCATGTGGCGTTGATCTCGCGCGGACGGTACAGCGTGTTCTTCTCAAGCGCCATCAGCGTGAAGAGCGCCACGTTTTCCCACGCCTGGTTGGAGTCGCGGTCCACCACTCCACCGATGCGTCCGCGCCCTTCCCAGTCGCACGTGTTGACGCGCTCGGTGAGCGTGCCGGGGTTCGCCTTCGGCATGAAGTGGTTATTCTCGGTGGTGGCGTACTGCGCGATGTTGAGCGCGGTGTCGTAGAACACCTGCGCGTAGCGGCTGTCGCCCGTCGCCTGCGAAAGCTTCACCAGCCAGTCCGCGCTCATCACGTACGGACCCGGCGCCGAGTGCCGGTTCTGCACGCTGGCCCACACGCTGCCCGTCGCCTTGATGCCGAGCTTCCCCATGCGCGACGTCTTCGGGAACGGATAGTCGAACGCCTCCACCCAGCTCGCGTACATCGCCGCCGCGGCCTTGGCCTTCTCCACCCACTCCTTCTCGCCCGTCAGTTCCCACAGCGCGATGTAGCTCTCGCCGAGTTCGCAGCTGGACTCGCTGTCGGGCGCCTCGAGGATCTCCGCCGGGCCGCCCCCGCAGTAACCCTTCGCGAGGTCGTGCTCGTAGAGGTAGCGTGCCGTTTCCTTCGCCGTGTCCATGTAGGCGGGATTGCCGAAGTACTTCGAGGCGAGCGCGAGCGCACCTGGAACGAGCGCGCCGTTGGTGGAGTTGGGCGAGTGGATTTCGCCGGAGTCCACCTTGACGTGCTGGCCGAGCTGTCCGTAGCGCTTCCACACCGCGACCACGCCGTCGCAGGCCTTGCGCACGGACTCCTTCCACTCCGGCTTGATCGCGACGCCGAGCGCCTCCATCTTCTGCAGCGACTGGATGCCGTAGTAGATCGTGATCGCCGTGCGCCGCATCATTGCATGGTCGCGCAGCTTGGTCATGTGCCTGAATGAGTCGCCGAGAAGTTCCCCGCGCCGGTTGATGGCGTAGTAGAGTCCGCTCTTGCCGTTCATCTTGGAGATGGCGTCCCAGCACAGCGCACAGCGGCGCAGACGCTCGGGCGTGGGACGCTCCAGCATCGGCAGCAGATAGACAGGCACGCCGTTCCAGCCGAGCTGGAGGTGTCCGAAGGGACTGTTCCCCTTCGGCTGGTTACAGTAGTATCCGAGCCCCTTCTCCTTGTCCTCGTACCAGTGGTTGGCGTCCTCGTTGGCGAGGATCTGCTGTATGACGGTCTCGGGCTCTTCGACCTTCGCGTGGACCGTGCGCCCCGTGCGCAGCTTGCGCACGTCGAAGGCGCGCGCGAGGAACGCGTCGATGTCCTTTGCCTTGAAATTGACGACGGTTACGCCGAACGTCACCGTGGTGCCCTTCTTGACGTCCGGCGCGCGGTCGCCGCAGTCCTGCCGACGCGAACGGCACATGGTATATTTCGTCGTGCGGATGCCGGGAGCGGAAAGCACGAACGTGCAGGTCTTGTTCTTCGGCGACTCGCGCACGGAGAACCCGGTCTCGCCGAGCGGCGTGGTCGGGTCGGCGAGGAAGAGGTGTCCTTCCTTCTTGACCGAATCCCAGTAACCGACCATCGGCGCGGAGGTCTCGCCCGCGAGGAAGTCGATGCGCGCGTCCTTGCCGTTCTTGTTGAGGTGGTGGATGTTCGTCGTCACCACGGGACGGTTCGGCTTCCTCGGCATCTCCCAGTCGGTGATGTACGGCGCGTAGCGGACGTACGAGATGTCGAAGCGGTTGCCGTCGTAGATCGCCGCCGGCGCGAAGACGTAGTTCTTCGTGGTCCAGTTGTCCGCGACGAACTCGAAGCCCACACCGCACTGCGGGTAGTCGCGGTCCGCTGTCCACGTGAGCGTGCGGTTCGCGCCGGACACCTTCACCGACTTCACCGCCACGCGGTTGGTCTCGTTCATGCCGTCGTACTGGCACACGAACGCGCTCTGCGCCGCCGCCGTCAAGACAGTAATAGTACAACAGCAAGACGCTGCCATGGTCTTGCTCATTCTTACGAACTTATGCATTTTATGTTCCTTTTATGTCATTTTGAATTCAATGTCTCATTTTCTGTAAATTATCAGTCCCCCTTCACGTTTTGCTGGCGCCAAGCCTGCACGGCCTTGAAGAGCGATATCAGGATGGTCTTTCCTCCCTCGCGCCATAAGGCATCTAGGCGGATGCGGCGCTGTAGCTTGGCGAGGCCGTCGTCAACGCAGAACGACGCGCCCATGGTGCCGGAGAACATGTGGTTCGCCTCGAGCATCCAGAGAAGCGGTTCGTCGCCGCTCTCCGGATCCACCGCGCCCGCATCGGCCGAGACAAGCAGCATTTCGTCCTCGGGTTCGTACGTGAGCGTGACGTTCACCGGCTCGAAGTCGCCGCCTTCCGACGCCATCTCGAAGCTGGCCGTTCCGTCCTCGTCCGAAAGCGCAACACCGAATTCCGCTCCAAGAGCCGCTATCGCATCCTCGAACGTCATCCCGCTAAACCCGTATGAATTGGCCGAAGTCCGGCAGCTCGCCTTCCGCCAGCTTGTCCCCGGCGGATTCCAGCTTCTCCCTTACGGACACGAGCGTGGTGGCGAACTTCTCGACCATCTCGATGAACTTGTCGGGATCTAGGTATTCAAGGAACGCATATTGCGAAAGCTCGAAACGGTGCGTCTCGGGATCGACCGAGAGCGTTGCGCCGTTCGTGTCCTTGAAACCCTTGTTTGACTCGAGCGCCGCAAGGAGCGCCGCGCCGGCGTTGTGAGGAACGTCCGTGACGGCCGCGTTCAGGAGAACCATTTCCTTGTTCCCCTTGCAGTCCATTATCACGATCTCCCCGATGTCGGAGACGAGCGTGCAGATACCGTCGGCA
Organism: uncultured bacterium; assembly: GCA_902779075.1. Next base: position 27,215 of record CACZAK010000086.1, read on the forward strand.
TCGGGGGTGAATCCCTCGATGCCAATCGCGGCTCCGGCTTCTTCAATGAGTTCTTCGTATGTCATTTCACGTTTTTCCTTTCTTATGCCTTGACGGCGGGATCGTCTTTGAACTTGCCGACTACGGCCTTCTTGTCGTCGCTCTTGATCTTCGAGCCAATCAGCTTGAGCTGTTCGGCGTAGAGGGACTTCTTCGTCCCGGCGATCGCCTTCACGGTCGCCTTGGCGACGTCCCTGAAGATCGCCCTCAGCTGCTTGACGTTGGGCAGCGGCTCAAGGTCGGTTCCCGGCTTGCCGCCGTCCATCGCCGTTGTCTTCAGCGCCTCGATCTTTTTGTTGACGTCGTCGGCAACGTTATCCTTGATGAACTGGACGAGCACGGCGACGCTGAAGCCGTTCTTCGTCATGAAGTTCTGGTCGATGACCTTGTCGCTCAAGATGTCCTTGCCGCCGAAATACTCCTGAAGGACCTCGTCCACGATCTTGTCGATCGCGTTTCTGCCGCTGACGATGCCGAAGTCGAACGCCGTCATCATGTTCTTGCGCGAAATCGCGTACTCGTTGTACTTGGCGATCGTCGGGTTGTCGGCGCCGATCTGGTTCCTGAACTCGGTATCGATGAGCTCGTTCCAGCGCTTCATCTGCTCGAGCGTGACGGTGAAGTCCTTGAGGAGCTTCTTGGTCCTGTCGAGGACGTGGGTGACGGTGGCCGTGAGGTCGCTGTAGTTCTTCATCGTGACGTCGCGGCGTCGCCCAGCTGCACGCGGACGTTGTAGACGTCGGCGTTCGACGGATCGTCGATCACCTTGTGTGTCTTTTCGTTCAGGAGCTTCTCCATGAGGGCTGCCAGGATCACGTTCCTTCCGAGTTTGTTGAGGTAGCCCGTGAATTCCTTGAGATAGGCGGCGGAGAGAAGCGGTTCCGCGGAGTCTGGATTCTCGGCGATCATCTTCTGCACCTTGGCGATGCGCTCCTTGAAGTGGTTCTCCGCGGCCTTCTCGAGGGATATCTTCCCGGCGTCGAGCGTGTACACGGTCAGGTCCGGAAGCTCGTACTGCTTCAGCCACAGCTTGAAGATGTCGAACGCGGGCGCGACCTCGTTGATCTTGAAGTTCTTTTCGAGCACCTCAGTCTTGATGCCGAGGAGCGCGGCGCGCAGCGCATTCTGGAACTCCGCGATCTTCGTCCGGGCGGCCGCGGCCTCGGCGCGCTGGCTGTCCTTCCCGTATGCCACGAGCGTCATCTCGGCCTGACGCGTCTCGGACATGAGCTTCTTCACGCCCTCGTTGCCCGTCCACGTGGCGATGGTCTTGTGCATCGCCCCGATCGTGGCTTCGTCCGCGGAGAAGAGCGACATGAGGCCGACCTTGTCCAGCGTCATCAGGAGTCCGTCGGACTCGGGATTGGCGAGGTTCATGTTGCCGATGGAGAACACCATGTCGTCGATAAAGCTCTCCGCCTTCAGCTCGGAAAGCGCAATGGCGTTCGTTCCGTTGTAGGGGTCTTTGTACTCCTCGCCGGCCTTCTGGATCTCGTCCTCGAACTTCTCCCGGAGGACAGGCAGAAGCTTTTCCTGGAGGTACGCGATGTCTGCTTCGTCCGCCCCGATTTTCGTGGGCAGCAGCTTCTCCCGCGCGAACTTCATGACGGCCTCGGTGAAGACCGGCATGCACTTCTCGTATGCGGAAGTCACCTTCTTGCTGTACACGAGGAACGCGTCCAT
>CACZAK010000087.1 GCA_902779075.1 uncultured bacterium
ACGCTACTTCCAGCTCTTCGCGTCCATGACGGGGGCGAACCCGCAGCCGGAGGTCGCGACGATGCTCGGCTACGCCGACGCGGTGATCGAGACGCCGAAAGAGGTGTGCGTGTTCGAGTTCAAGTACCGCAAGAGCGCGAAGGCGGCGATCAAGCAGATCCGCGAGCGCGGCTATGCGGACAAGTGGATCGGCGGAGAGCGCCCCGTGACGCTCGTCGGCATCAACTTCAACCCGAAGAAGCGCAACATCGACATGCCGATCATAGAGAAAGTGTAAAGTGTAAAATGTAAAGTTGTAACTGATGAATGAAAGGATGAAAACGATGAGGATTGTAAAGACTTGCTGTAGTACGCTTGCTGTCACCATCTGCGTGGCGGCGGCACTCGCCGCGTTGGAAGCGGATGCGAAGGTCGTCAGCGCGACGCCGTTCGCGGACAACATGGTGTTGCAGCGCGAACGCGCCGTTCCCGTATGGGGCACGGCGGACGCAGGCGAGAAGGTGACTGTCTCGTTTGCCGGACAGACGAAGGCGACGACGGCAGACGCCGCAGGCAAGTGGAGCGTTACGCTCGACCCGATGTCGGCCTCGAAGGAATGCCGCGTCCTGCGCATAACGGGCAAAGACAATGCCGAGGAAATCAAGAATGTTCTTGTCGGCGAGGTCTGGTTCGCGAGCGGGCAGTCGAACATGGAGTGTCCCATTTGGGGACCGAATCCGCGTTACCGCGACGCGAAGGGCGCGATAATGACGGCCATGACGCGGATTCCGTCTGTCAGGTTCGCCAAGATTCCGAAGAATTGGTCGGTCAAGCCGTCCCTTGGCGGAAAGGCGACGTGGGCAATTCGTGGGACATCCATCCGAACAACAAGGGCGTCGTCGCGCGGCGTCTCGCGCTCCACGCGCTGAAGCGCGACTACGGTTTCGGCGACATCATCGACGACTCTCCAACGCTGAAAAGCTGGAAGGTGGAGGGCGACAGGTTCGTCCTTTCCTTCGACAATGCGTCCGCCTGGTATTACTACAACGATGACCGTTCCGCGCCGAAGGGATTCGAGATCGCCGGGCCGGACGGGAAGTTCAAGCCTGCCGTGGTTGTGAACAAAAGCCACAAGGGGAACTACTCGGGGAGGGAACTTGTCGTGAAGGCGGCCGGCGTCGCCGAACCGCGAGCCATCCGCTATCTTTACTCAAAACCGTGGGTCGGATCGCTCTATTCGGCGGATTCAGCCTTGCCCCTCGGCCCGTTTGAGTTACGCGACTCCATCAAAAAGCAATAGGCCCTCACGCGGGAGCAGTCGCTCTTTGATTTAAACAACCGCACGACGTCAGGATGTTCTTGACTCCTACGTTGCACGGTTAATCAGGAAATGCTATACTGTCCACAACTGCCACGGGTTGGCAGTGTAAAGGAAAGAAAGGAACGTTTGATGAAGAACCTTGAAGGCAAGATTGCCATTGTCACAGGTGCCGGACGTGGCATCGGACAGCAGATTGCGAAGAAACTCGCGGAGCGCGGCGCCAAGGTCGCCGTCATCGATCTCAAGCCAGAATGGTGCGAGGAGACGTGCGGACTCGTGACGGCGGCCGGTTCCGAGGCGCTGGCGCTCGGCTGTAACGTTGCGGTGAGCGACGAGGTGAACGCTTGTGTGAAGGCGGTGCTGGACAAGTTCGGCCGCATTGACATCCTCGTCAACAACGCCGGCATCACGAAGGATGGCCTCCTCATGCGTATGAGCGACGAGGACTGGGACGCCGTGCTGAACGTCAACCTGAAGGGCACGTTCCTCTTCACGCGCGCGGTGTCGCGTCCGATGATGAAGAACAAGTCCGCCGACGGCGTGCAGGAGGGCGGCGCCATCATCAACATCGCCTCGGTGGTCGGAATCATGGGCAATGCCGGACAGGCCAACTACACGGCGTCGAAGGGCGGCGTAATAGCCCTCACGAAGACGACATCCAAGGAACTCGGCTCCCGCAACATCCGCTGCAATGCCGTCGCTCCTGGGTTCATTCAGTCAAAAATGACAGATGTACTCCCGGATGACGTGAAAAAGGCGTATATGGACACGATTCCGCTCCGTCGTTTCGGCACGGCCGAGGATATTGCGTCCTGCGTGGCCTTCCTCGTTTCGCCCGATGCGGCCTATATTACGGGGCAAATCATCTCCGTCAACGGCGGCATGATCGGCTGATTTTCATTTCATCGCTTTTTCCTCTCGCCTTTCGGCGGAGGATATGGTATACTTTCACCAGTTTCCAACCCCAAGGAGAAAAACAAATGGCAGGTAAACTTGAAGACCGCGTAAGAGAGATTATCGTTGAGCAGCTTGGCGTCAACGCCGAGCAAGTGACGCTTGAGGCGTCGTTCATTGACGATCTGGGCGCGGATTCGCTTGATTCGGTCGAGCTCATCATGGCTTTTGAAGAGGAATTCGGTGCAGCCATCCCAGAGGAGGACGCCGAAAAGCTCACTACCGTCGGCAAGATCATCGAATACCTCAAGAGTAAGGGGTACGGTGATGACGGTTCGGCTCCTGCGCAATAATACAGGTGCATGAAGCTCCGCAAAGGAAGGGACAGGCTTATCTGCTTGCCCCTTTCCTTTCGTTTTCCTTATCCAAGGGTATAACCCTCAGCGGGCAGATGATCCATGAAGAGCGACCGGGCATCGGACGAACTGAATAGGCGCAACACGGCGTTTGACAACCGGTTGCGTCCTGGCCAGTTTGGCGAGTTCGTGGGTCAGCAGAAGATTCGCGACCGGCTGGAACTTGCGGTGAAGGCCGCAAAGGACCGTGGCGAGACGCTGGACCATGTGCTCTTTTCGGGGCCGCCGGGTCTGGGCAAGACCACTCTTTCCTATATTCTAGGCGACGCGATGGGCGTGCATGTGAAAACCACGTCCGGTCCCGTCCTCACGAAACCAGGCGACCTCGCGGGTCTGCTCACCTCCCTGGAGGCGGGCGACATCGTGTTCATCGACGAAATCCACCGCATGGCGAAGACTGTGGAGGAGTACCTCTACTCCGCGATGGAGGATTTCGCGATCGACATCATGATCGACCAGGGACCGAACGCCCGCAGTGTGCGTCTGGAGTTGCCACGCTTCACGCTCGTGGGGGCCACCACGCGCATCGGCCTAATCGCCGCTCCGCTCCGCGCCAGGTTCGGTCTCGTGAACCGCCTCAGCTTCTACGAGCCTAAAGAACTCGCGGAGATCGTCACGCGCTCGGCTGCGAAGCTGGGCGTGGGCATCGAACCGGACGGCGCACTTGAAATAGCCGCGCGCGCGCGCGGGACGCCCCGCATCGCGAACAACCTCCTTCGCCGCGTGCGCGACTACGCGCAGGTGAAGGCGGACAACCTGATCACCCGCTCGGTGGCGGAGGAGTCGCTCGGGCTTCTTGAAATCGACCCCCATGGTCTCGACGAGATGGACATCAAGATCCTTGAGACCATCTGCGCCAAGTTCGGCGGAGGTCCCGTGGGCCTCTCGACGATTGCCGTATCGGTGGGCGAGGAACCGGACACCATTGAAGAGGCATACGAGCCGTTCCTCATCATGGAAGGGTACCTTGACCGCACGCCCAAGGGACGCGTGGCCACGAAACTCGCCTGGGAGCGCCTCGGCCTATCCCCCGTTTCGGGCGGATTTACGCAGCCGTCACTGTTTGGACAAGGCGTGTGAGGTCGCCAAAGTGTGTCTAGTTTTGAAAAAGTGAATTTCCACCCTTGCAAGTACGGGCGGAATTCGGTATAATATCACTTCAATTTTTTGGAAAGGTAAGGCAATGAAAGAAGGTATCCATCCCAAGTATGGCGACGCCACCATCACGTGCGCGTGCGGCAACGTCATCCACACCCGGTCCACGAAGCCGGAGATGCAGGTGAACACCTGCTCCGCGTGCCACCCGTACTTCACGGGTCAGAAGACGATGGTCGATACGGAAGGCCGCGTCGACATGTTCAAGAAGCGCTACGCGAAGTTCGCGAAGTAACCGGGGTTTGGTTTGGTCGAGAAGGACCAGATCAAGCGCGTGCTGGATCGTCTGGTTGCCGTCGAAGCGGCAATGGGCGATCCAGCAGTCATATCAGACGCCGCGCGCTACCGCGCCACTGTGCGCGAACACACCGCCCTCCGCAAGCTGGAGGCTGCGGCCAAGCGCTATTTCAAGATTCTCGACGACATAGAGGGGAACGAGTCGCTGCTTGAAGACCCCGACTTCGCCGAGGAGGCGAAAAGCGAGATCGAGCGTCTTAAGGGCGAGATTCCCGCCGCCGAGCGCGCCGTGTTGGCAGGGCTGTTGCCGCCGGACCCGCTGGAAGGACGAAACGCCGTCTTCGAGGTGCGCGCGGGGACGGGCGGCGACGAGGCTGCGCTGTTCGCGGGCGACCTCTTCCGCATGTACTCCCGCTACTGTGAGGCGCGCGGCTGGAAGGTCAACGTGATGAGCGCGAGCGAGACCTCCCTCGACGGCTACAAGGAAATCCTCTTCACGGTGGAGGGCGACGGCGCGTACGGCGCGTTCCGCTTCGAGAGCGGCGGACACCGTGTGCAGCGCGTGCCTGAGACCGAGGCGCAGGGCCGCATCCACACCTCCGCTGCCACGGTGATCGTGTTCCCGGAGGCGGACGAGGCGGACGACGACATCGAGATTCCAGAAAAAGACCTCCGCATCGACATTTTCTGCGCCGGCGGACATGGTGGCCAGGGCGTGAACACCACCTACTCCGCGATTCGCATGACGCACCTCCCGACGGGCCTCGTGGCGCAGTGCCAAGACGAGCGCAGCCAGCAACGCAACAAAGAGAAATGCCTCGCAACGCTCAAGGCCCGCATTCTCGACCAGCGGCGTCGCGAAGAGGAGGCGAAGGCTGGCGCGAACCGTCTTTCCCTACGCGGATCGGGCGACCGCTCGGAACGCATCCGCACCTACAACTTCCCGCAGAACCGCCTCACGGACCACCGCGTGGACCTCACGCTCTACTCCCTTGACCGCGTGATGGAGGGAGCGCTCGATCCCGTTCTGGACGCCCTCCGCGCGCGCGATACCGACCAGCGCATCTCCACGGCGCTTTCCCAGACCGCTAAGTCCAATTCGTAACGCGATTTCTACGTACCTCCCGTGCGTAAAACTTCAATTTCCCAAGATCCCGCTTGCGTTGGATGGCGGCGTTCCCGGAAATTACGCAGCATGTTCGTTTCGCCCGCCAAGGCCATGCCTGATTATGGTATAATACTCGCCATGGACTTTAAAGAATTCATAGAATCGCTGGGTAAGGCGCTGGGAATGCGTCTGGAAAACGCCGGAGGCGCCTGCGGGCTAGACGTAGACGACATGACGGTGATACTCCACGATGCCGACGACCTCGTTCTGCTTGCCGCCGAAATCGGTCCGCCGCCGCCGGAGGAGGGGCTTGAGACGCTTTTCAGCACCGTTCTCAAGGCCAACTGGCTCTACAGGGGGACGGGCGGCGCGACGCTCGCAATAAACCCGGAGGACGGTTGCATTTGGCTCGAAAAATACAATTTCCTCGAGCGTCTCGACGGCGCGAAGGGCGTGGAGATGGTAACCCGCTTCGCCGAGACCGCCAAAACCTGGCGCGGACTTGTCGCCGACTTCAAGCCCAACGTTCCTTCCGGCGGCAATCCGACGCATGATCCAGCCTTCGGCGACTTCATGCAGGTGTAGCGGCGCAGCCGGAAAAGGCGAACATCGTTGTAACCTATTGGCGTGTCTGGTGTAAACGGGGAAAAACCAAGACTTTTCAAACAGGAGCGCAACCATGCCGATTCCAAGTATCACGCTTGCCGAGTTCAACAAGATCGCCTCCGGCCAGCAGAACGCCGGGCAGGTCGATTTCAAGACGAATTCCGACGGCGAGTTCACAGGTGAACTCGTCAAGATAAACAACCACATCATCCGCAAGAGCCTGAACGGCGTCCATCTGACCGGAGAGAGGGTCGTGGCCATCAAAGAGGCGTTCCTCGACGCGCTCCAGAAGGCGAATGTCAGGGCCTAGGATTTACAGACGATCCGCGCGGAGCTGGGGATGTCCGGCGAGCTCAATGCCGACGCGGACGCGAACGCGGCGCTGCTCGACAAGCGCTACACGCCGCTGACGCGCGACCAGATTCGCAAGATGGTGGACCAGTATGCCAACCAGGGACGCGGCTTCGCGGGCGGCGAGGGCGTTGCGACGGAGCAGGAGGTCCGCAAGGCCAACCGCACGCGTAACGTCCGGCGGCGACGGCATGATGGCCGTCACGCTCGTAAACAATCCCGACGAGATCCTCAAGAAGATGGATGCCGGCGGGGCGAAGCCGCTCGACAACGCCGTCAAGCCCGCCGACGTGGCGGACGTCAAGAACTTCGTCGCCGACATGGTGTATTCCGACGACATGCTCTTCATGGAGCTTTCGGAGAACGTCAACGCCGGCGCGAAGATGCGCGAGGCGCTTGCCGCGCCGGGTCGCGCCAGTGCGCTCGCCGAGATCATCAAGAATCCCGACGTGCTGAACTCGGCGGTTGCGCCGACCGTCGCCGACGTCGTCAAGGGCGGGATGCAGAAGTTCGTCGAAATCCTCGACGCCGCGTTCAAGGCGGCGAACAACGGCGAGAGCCTCGCCGACGCCGCGAAGAAGGAGGGCTTCGCCGAACGCCTGGCCGCGTTCCTCGCCGACAAGGCGAAGATTTCCGACGACGAGCTCGCGCGTCTGCCGATGATCATGCAGTCGATGGCGATCAAGGGCTGCGAGAAGCTCCAGACGTTCATCAACGAGGTGTTCAACATCGACCCGAAGGCGAAGAACGCCGCAGGGGGCCTCACGACGGAGCCCTACAAGGACAAGTCGGCCAACCAGATCAAGGCCGAGCTCGAAGGCAAGACGCTCGACCAAATCCGCAGCGACGCCTCGCAGGCCGACACCGCCGCGCCCGGGCAGATCGGTCTCTTCAAGCAGGTGCTGAGCGAATACTTCACCGGCATGGGCCGCGCCGACAAGAAGACGATTTTCGCCGCAGCGCTCAAGTACGCCGACACGTTCGACTTCCGCGGACTCGACGAGAATGAGCACGAGAAGGCTCTCACGAAGGCCACGTCGAAGTTCGTCGGCGCAGTCCTGAAGGGCACGAGCCCGCTCATGCAGAAGATGATGCAGGGAATGCCGAAGAGCGTCATGGGCAAGTTCTCCGAGGCGCTTGACGACATGAAGTCAAAGCTCGCGCCGATCCCCCGCAAGATCGTCCAGGCGCACCTCCTCAAGATGATCGAGGACACCAACGCCGCCGACACGCTCAAGTACCGCCAGATAAAGGGAATCGAGATAAAGAAGTCGCTCGGCGCGGCGTCCGTCGGCGAGGCGTTTCTTTGCACGATCAGATACACCGAGCAGAGGATGGCGGCGAATCCTGAAGACCCGTTTGGCGACCCGATCGTGCGCGACATCGAGCTCATGGCAGACGTCGTCATCAAGATCATGCGCCCCGACGCGGAGGAGCGCGTCAAGCGCGAGGCGCTGGTGTTCACTGCGGCCGCTAAGAAGATCGGCGAGGGAATGGCCGCGACCTGGAAGGGGCAGCTCGACCAGTACATGACGGAGTTCGACTTCACAAACGAGTCAAAGAACGTCTCCGAGGGCCAGAAGATATACCAGGTCGCCGGAAATCGCACGCGCCATAGACGCCGCCAAGAGCATCCGCGCGCAGATGCTGCAACCTGCTGAAGGGCAGACGCTGCGCCTCGGCAATACCGAAGTCTCCCGTAATGCGATTGCGGGCTACATCGGGGACAAGAACAACGCGGTGACGAAGTTCCTGAAAGAGCATGCCGTCGCCGTCCAGCTGCTCGGGGAGATGCCGCTCTGCGAGGCCGAATACAAAGATTTCCACGACCGGCTGTGGGATCTCGTGTCCAGGCTCGCCAATCTCATTGATTCCGACAACATCCCCGAGGACGTCCCGGCCGAGGATTTCAAGAGCACCGTGAGAGGGCTTATCAAGGCTCTGACCGACAAGGACGCAGAGGCACACGAACTCATCAACAGCAAACCGCTCGGCGAGACGAACCTCAACGAGTACAAGGAGGTCTGGTGCGAGGCCGCCACCCATGCGATGGTAAATCTTACCAGCGAAGCAATTGCCAAAGGGGAAAAACAAGCTGCGGCTGCGATCACCCATGCGATTATAGCCCTTGGCGGCGATAACGACGTGCGCAGACAGTTCAACGACAGCATTGTCCAGTTCTCGCACGGCGCCTCCAGGAACTACGTCGCGCCGTTCGTCATCAACTTGATCAACAGGCAGTTCGCGGCGGAGAACGTCAGGAACTTCAAAATCGGCAAGGCGGGCTTGATTAAGAAAATCGACGCCGGATTCCAGAAAAATCTGAACGAACGCCCCTGGCTGACAGTCGACAAATCCATTTTGTCCACACTCGGCAAACGCCCTGTTTCCCTCAAGAGCACGATTGCGCCCGCAGAGCAGCTCGGACACGCGAATGGGGCGGATCGCGGCCCGATCGCGTCCCGGTATCCCGTCTATGTCCACGGCTACATGTGCGACAGCTCTAAGGCGGACCACGCCGTGAACCTTTCCGTCTCGAGCATCGCCGTCGGCGATCCGGACGGGGAGCACCGCACCGCGTTCACCGGCGTCCGGCACGGCGTACACTCCGCATGGGGGATCCGCGACGCCAACGAGCGCGCCGCCGCGAACGCCCGTCGCGCCATTTTTACGCGAGGGGAAGCGACAAGGACGAGCGCCGGATGCTCATGGACCAGAGCGCCGCATGGGAGTCGGTCGAGCAGAACGGCGTGGAGTTCCAGTTCAAGGGACGGACGGTCAAAATCCGCCTGCGCATTCTGAAGTTCAACTTCGGCGTAAACGAAGGCGCCATAAACAAGACCTTCAGGCTGACGCCGAACATGTTCGGCGGCTGGGACATCTCCAAGCAGATGAACAGGACCGCCATATCGGCGCTCGGGGAGGAAGTCAATGCGTTCCTCCATTCGGACGCCGACCAGCACACGAAGGACGTGGCCCTCACGCTTTTCAACCAGTGCCAGCGGGTATTGGACGACAGGGCGGAGCGCAAGGACAACCACGACGCCTTCAAGGTCGCGGCCCGCGTCGCGGTGCTGAGCAACCTCATCGGGAAGGTGCCGTGCTGGAACTGCAAGAGCGGGAAGGACCGCACCGGCCAGATGGACGTGGAATGCAAGTTCCTCGCCACCCTGATCGCGCGCGGCGAGCAGATACCCGAGCCGGGCGCGCGGCTCTCGAAGGAGCATCAGGTACTCCTGCGCTCGATTGCGCTCGAAGGCGGAAATTTCGAGATCCAGAAAATGAACACGGCGATCGCGGGCTTCAAGACGGGTTCCATCAATTCCGTCACCGAGAGACTCGGCGGCAGCACGTATCGTCAGTTCCACCGCGGAGGTTCCGACCACGTCAACGTGTGACGCGCCTCGCGGCGTGTAGATATGGTAAAACAAAAAATTCAAACGCCAACACAGAGTTTTCAAGCCGGGTAATCCGCCGTCCTGCCGATTTGATATACTATTAGCGTGAAACCATCACCAGAGATAGAAAAAGCGACTGCGAAATTCCCGTTCGTGGCATGTCCGTACGCTCGGGCGTTGGCGGCTCGGAGCGAGGCGTTCCGCAGACAGATGGAGCCGGACGCGCGCGAACTTGAGGATGACGAGGAGTTCGGCCCAGACCCATTCGACGAGGAGGGCGAGGCGAGCGGCTGTTTCGGTCTGAAGCAGCGCTTCCCCGACCGCGTGCTCGTGATGACCTCGAACGCCTGTTTCATGAACTGCCGACACTGTACGCGCAAGGGACTTCTGCGCCATGCGGAGGTGGCGCGCTCGGACGAGGAGCTGACCGCCTGCGTGAACTACGTGCAGGAGCGTCCGGACGTTCGCGACGTGCTGCTTTCAGGCGGCGATCCGCTCGTGTTGCCGGATGACGAGGTGATGCGTTTCGTGCGCGCCTTCGCCGATCTGGGTCAGGTGGACGTGGTCCGTCTCTGCACGCGCGCCCCGTGCGTAAACCCTTCCCGCGTAACGCGCGATCTTGCGGCTCGGCTCGGTCATGTGGGGAAGGTGTGGGTGAACACGCAGTTCAACCATGCCGACGAGATGACGCCGGAGGCGGTCGAGGCGTGTGCGAACCTCGTGGACACGGGCATTCCCGTATCGTGCCAGACAGTCCTGCTCGCCGGTGTGAACGACTCCGTCGAGGCGCTTCTGGACCTCTTTCGCGCCCTCCAGCGCGCACGGGTACGCCCATACTATGTTTTCCAGTGCGATCCAGTGGAGGGAACGGCGCATTTCCGAGTACCGCTTGAGAAGGCGAAGCGGATCGCGCGGAAATGCGCGGATCGGATCGGCGGGCTCGGTCTGCCGCGCTTCGTGGCTGATATTCCCGGCAGTACCCGTAAGATGCCCATTGAACTGCTTTGACGCTTGGAGGAAAATATTAGATGTCCATGAAACTCAACGTCGCCACACACAACGCGCACAAACTCCGTGAAATTGGGGAGATTCTGCCCGGCTATGACATCGTGGCGGATGATCCCGACGTGGAGGAGACCGCGCCCGACTTCGCCGGAAACGCGCTCATTAAGGTGCGGGCCATCGCCGCGCGGCATCCCGGCGAGTGGTCTATGGCGGACGACAGCGGACTTGAGGTGCGCGCCCTCGGCGGCGCACCGGGCGTGCGGAGTGCGCGTTACGCGGGCGAGCCGTCAAACACGCCCGCGAACAACGCCCTCCTGTTGAAGAATCTGGAGGGTGTGGATGACCGCGCAGCGCGTTTCACATGTACCATCGCGCTCGTAGACCCGGAGGGGCGGGAGCATGTTGTGACGGGGCATTGTCCCGGACGCATCGCGCACGCGCCGTCGGGAACGGCCGGCTTCGGCTACGATCCGCTGTTCATCCCCGATGGATACGAGGCATCCTTCTCCGACCTCGGCGAAGAGGCGAAGAACAAGATTTCGCACCGTGGTCGCGCGCTCACGCAGGTGAAGGGACTACTGACGAGTCTGGGTGAGCTGACGCTCGAGGATGTGCATGCGCTCCTCCGCGCCGGCAACCGCGTGCTGTTGATGACGCGCCACGCGGAACGTCCGCACATCGACCACGAGGATCCCTCTTTCGGTGCCGCGTTGCCCCTCACTGCGGACGGCGAGGAGATGAGCCGCGCGTTCGGACGGATGATTCGTCCGTTTGCCGATGTCGTGCAGTTTGCCTCGAGTCCGCTGCGGCGCACCATGATGACCGCTGGATGCATCGCCGAGGGCATGGGCGTGGCGCATCCCGACATCTCGCCCGAAGACGCCCTTGGCAACGGAACGTTCTATTTCGCGGACCAGCACGCCGTGTGGGAGGAGTTCCGCGACGGCAGTTTCTTCCAGAAGTGCTTCGACTACTTCGAGAAGGGTACCTATCGGGGATTCGCCGACCTGCACGCCGCGTCGGACGCATTGGAGGAATGGTGTCTCGCGCACTTCACCGCGCCGTTCGCCGTCTTCACCACGCACGACCTCTACATCGCCGCCTACCTCGCGGCTCGCACCGTAATCTCACGCTTCACGCTTGAGAACTGGCCGCGGTTCCTCGATTCGGCGGCAATCATCATAGCCCCCGATGGGACGCGCCGCTACGCGCTCGTCCGCGCCGGCCTTTCTGACCGCGTTTCTGGTGTGTAATCTACCAACTACCAACTAAAAAGGAAAAACAATGTCACATTTTGATGAACAACGTGAAACAATCCTCAAGGAGTACTTTGAGCTCCTGAGATTTCCGACTGTCGGAGCGGAGCCGACGCGTCTGAAGGACTGCGTGGACTGCGCGATGTGGCTCAAGAAGTGGCTTGCGCCGCAGGGCTTTGCGGTGGAGCTGATGCAGGCGCCGAAGATGCTCGGCACGCCGCCTATCCTCTTCGCCGAGCGCAAGGGTGACGAGGGCGCGCCGACGGTTCTCTTCTACGGACACTACGACGTACAGCCTGCCGATCCGCTGGAGGCGTGGAACACCCCGCCGTTCGAGCCGACCCTGAAGGATGACCAGCGCGTCTACTGCCGCGGTGCCCAGGATGATAAAGGACAATTTTTCGCGTTCCTGTGCGGAATGCGCAATTTCCTTATTGATGCCGGAGATGGTAGGGCGCGATCACCGAGCGCGCCGCATCCAATCCCCACGATTAAAATCGTGCTGGAGGGGCAGGAAGAGAGTGGTAGCACGGCGTTGACGGCGCTGGCACCGACGATCAAGGACCGGCTGCGGGCGGACGTGCTGCTCGTGTGCGACACGGGTGCGGCGGCGGAGTTGCGTCCGGCGATTGTGGCCGGACTGCGCGGAGTGTCGCACTTCACGGTGCGCCTCGAGGCGGCGAACTACGATCTCCACAGCGGCGAGCACGGCGGAATTGCGCCTAATCCGGCGCAGGGTATGGCGGAGTTGATAGCGAGTCTGCACAATCAGGACGGCTCGATCGCCGTGCGCGGGTTCTGTGACCACGTGGTACCGCCGACGGACGAAGAGCGCGCGGCGGCGGAAAGCGCGGCCGTGTCGCCGGAGGAATACGAGAAGATCACGGGCGTGCCGCCCGTGGGCGGAGAGCAGGGGCTTACCCTCACCGAGCGCAACTCGTTCCGTCCGACCATCGAAGTAAACGGCATCCATACGGGTTACGGCGGGCCGGGGTCGAAGACGGTGATTCCGGCGGGCGCGCTTGCGAAGATTTCCATGCGTCTCGTGCCAGACCAGAATCCGGACGACGTGATGGCGGCGCTGGAGCGGCATTTGAAGCAGCACACGCCGCGCGGGATGAAGCTGTTCATAGAAGACCTCACAGGCGGGGCGGCTGGGTTCCGTCTGCCGCTCGCGTCGCCGGTGTTCCGTCTGGCGGCGAGCGTACTGGAGGAGATTGACCCGCGCGGGGCCGTGTTCCAGTGGGACGGCGCGTCGATTCCGGTCGTCTCCACGCTCAAGGCGTGTTCGGGCGCGGCACCGTTGCTCGTCGGGTTCGGCCAGCCGGAGGACCACATGCACTCGCCGAACGAATCGTACGGTCTCAACCAGTTCTCCCGTGCGATGGCGTGGGCCGAGAAGATACTCGCCGCTTTATAGCCATTCGCAAAACTTTAGAGCCTGTTGCAAAACCGTGTGTACATGATAAGGAAGAACGATGGACAACCTAATTTTGACGGGCTATGGATGGACCGAGTACGCGGTGGCGGCGGCGGTCGCGCTGAAGGGTCTCGGCGGGCTGGCCGATGTCGCGGGCGTCAGCAAGCGGCGTCTGCCGGAGTTGCTTGAGGCGACGGAAAAGGGCTTGCGGAACGTCTACATCCTCGGCGTGGCGCTCGGCGGCGACGAGGAGCGTCTCGCCGCCGCGCTGAAGGCCCTGCATCGGCGCGGCGTGGACGTGACGTGGATCAGCGCGGTGGCGGCGAGCGAGTCGCAGCAGCAGGAAGTGCTCCCGCTCATGAAGTCGGTCGTGGACGAGACGGTCTCGCTGCCGGAAGTGGTGGGGTGCATGTTCGACGTGGACGCTGCGCCGTTCATGCCATACGCGGAGGATGGCGGGCGCGTTTCCGCCGTCGTGCGCGACTACCGCGAGCTGTTCGAGGCGGCACAGTTCTTCTACCGCTACTACCAGGATGAAAAAGCATACGGCGCGGCGATCCGGAGCCTAGCCGCCGGCGTGCAGCCTGTTGCGTGGGGCGATGACGTGCGGCGCATCGTCGCGCACTACCGTCGCTACCGCGGGCGCGAGCTGGTTGGCAAGTCGCCGCAGATACGCACCTTGCAGGAGCGCGTCAACCGCATCGCGCTCTTCCCCGACGCGCGCGTGCTCATCCTCGGCGAGAGCGGCACGGGCAAGGAGACAGTCGCCCAGCAGATTCACAACAAGTCCCCTCGCGCGCGCGAGCCGTTCTATGCGTTCAACTGCGCGAGCGTGAACCCTTCGCTGCTGGAGAGCCGGTTCTTCGGACACGAGAAGGGCGCCTTCACCGGTGCCGACCGCGCGGCGCCGGGTCTGTTCGAGTTGGCGAACGGCGGCACGCTCTTCCTTGACGAGATCGGCGAGATGCCGCTTGACGCGCAGGGCATTCTCCTGCGCGTCCTTGAGGGCGGGCGCTTCATGCGCATGGGCGGCAACGAGGAACGCTACGCCGACGTGCGCCTCATCACGGCGACGAACCGAGACCTGCCCGCGCGCGTGCGCGAGGGGAAGTTCCGCGCCGACCTCTACCAGCGCCTCAACGTGGTGCAGCTGCGCATCCCCGCCCTGCGCGAACACAAGGAGGACATCCGCGACATTGCGGACGGCTGGTGGCTCGGCCATCACCACCGCCACCTCACTGACGAGCAAATCGCCGCGCTGATGGACTACGACTATCCAGGAAACGTGCGCGAGCTCCTCAACCTTCTCGACCGCGCTACGGTGCTGGCCGAAGATGACTTTGCCGCCCTCGTCGCGGAACACCGCGAGATGAACGTCGGCCTCGCGGACGGCCAAGCGGCCGCCGGCGCGTTGCCAGACGAGCTGGACGCGGTTATCCGCTGGCACGTGCGGCGCGTGTTCGACAAGTGCGGACAGAACCTCAGCCGAGCCGCCCAGGCACTGAAGGTAGCCCGCAACACCGCGAAGAAGTATTTGTGAGTGTGGGAGTTGACGTGAGACGTGGGACGCGAGACGAGCTAAAACCATGATTTAACGGGCAGATTCAATCCAAGCCCCAACATGTAGTTGTAGAGGGCGAGCTTGAGGCCGCGGCCGAGGCGGTCCCAGTCGGGCGCGTTCGGCTCTTCGTAGGGGATTTCGTTTCGCGCGAAGACGCGTCCGCGCGGATTCGCCACGGGCGGGATCCGTATGCCGAACTTCTCCGGCGCGCGGGCGATCGGCGAATGGACCGTAAGCGCGAAGCGGTGGAAGAACGCGGACTGCACCGAGCCTTCGCGGAAACGGTCGCGCACATACCGTAGCGCGGCGTATACCTCGCGTTCGGTCTGAGTGGGGAAGGCGTACATGAGGTAGGCGTGTACTAGGATACCAGCGTCCGCGAACGCGCGCAGGGCCGCGCGCGCGGAGGCGAGCGTGATGCCCTTGCTCATCAGCTTGAGGAGGCGGTCGGTGGCGCATTCGAGTCCGCCAGTCACGGCGATACACCCCGCCCGTGCCATGAGCCGCGCGAGCGCGGGCGTAAACGCGGTGTCGAAGCGCACGTTCCCCCACCAGCGGCATTTGAGTTTCCTGCGGATCAGTTCGCGCGAGAGATCGTGTGCGAGCTTGGGCGGGATGGCCTCGTCGGTGAAGTGGAAACCTCTTTCTCCGGTCTCGTCCACAAGCGTCTCCATTGCGTCCGCGACCGTGGATGCGGACGGCATCTGGAAGCACTTGACGTAGTCGAGCGAAACGTCGCAGAACGCGCACTTGTGCCAGTAGCATCCGCGCGCGAGCTGGATCTTTATCCAGCGTCCGTCGCTCCAGAGGCGGTGCATCGGGTTCGCCGTCTCGGCGAGGTTGATGTACTGCGAGAGGTCGATGCCTCGGTAGGAGGGGCGCACGAACGCAGGGACGTCCGCCTTCAGACCGAGCAGGTCGCACCACGGCCTGTAACCCTCGTCGTACATCACCACGTCGAAGAAGTGTCCGACGCGCTTGTCGTCGAGCGTGCGGAGCTCCGTGTTCACATAGCCGCCGCCGAGGGCGAGGCGTACGTGGGGCGCGAGGCGCCGCACGGTGGTGGCGATGCGGAACGCGCCGAGGAGCGTGCCGGGGAAGGGACACGTTACGCCGACGATGGTCGGCTTCGTCTCGCGGAGGACGTGCGCCACGCGCGCCTCGAGGATGCGGTCCACGGGACTGCGTCGGCGGAGGCGACGCAGGAGTGTGCCGAAGTCGGGCACGGCGGCGCCGAGGTGCTCGGCGTAGCGGGAGAAGCCGAAGTCGGGGTCGATCTCGTCGCGGATGGCGGCGGCGAGGTCGTCGAGGTAGAGTGAACAGAGCACCTTCGCGCGGTCCTGAGGGTCGGGTCCGAGCACGTCCGCGCGCGTGAGGCCTGTCCCCTCGGGGGCGAGGGAGTCGAAGGCGGGGCCTTCTGGAAGGTAGCCGGGTTCGGCGAACGTTTCGGCGTTGTCTGGCGCGCGGTCCTGGAGGAAGGCGATCACCTCGTCCGTGAGGGGCTGTTCGCCGTAGGTGCGCAGAACCTCCAGCGCGACCTCGATGGAAAGGTCGCGCTGGAAGGCGGACACTCCAAGGGACGTCAGCCAGCCGACGAGCTGCGTTGTGGCCGGATATGGCGTGTTAAGCTGCACGAACGGTGGCGTCAGGAGCAGAATTTTTTCGCGCTGGCGCATTGCTGGCGCTATTCTACCATATATTGGCATGGCCGCGCAATGGACTGTTTTATGGAGTTTTTTCGTCTGCGGAAGCATCCCCCTTGCGCACGCGCCGTAATTCTGATAAAATATGCGCTTTCAAGTTTTGGAGAAAGTTTCAGAAATGGCAATCGTACTCGGCCTGCCGAAGGGCAGTCTTCAGGAATCGACCTTCGCGCTGTTCAAGCG
>CACZAK010000088.1 GCA_902779075.1 uncultured bacterium
TCCGCACTTCCCGTTCTCCGTCTATTACGACATCGAGGGCGACGACATCGTCGTCAAGGCGATTCTGGACGACCGCTTCGGCCCGGCCCGCATCGCCGCGCATTTCGGCCCTCGGTTCTCCGAGCAGTAGGCAAGCCGATTTTTTCGGCGCGACCTCCATCCTGTCGAACTTCTCCGGCACGGCGCCGTCCTCGGCGAGACGACCTTTCGGGATCAGCCCGCCATACGGGAAACCGAGCTCCAGCGCGGCCTCAATCGCGCCGCGGTCAACCCCGGTCTGTCCGCCGGATATGATCTTGGATATCAGCATCTGATCTTGCCACCTGGTGTCCAATGTTCTCTCGTGTCATCTATTGTCTGTATCTGCGTTCTCCCAATCGCGTTGTCTTTCTGTTGCATGACCATAACTACTCCACCACTCTACTCCTCCAATGGGGTCTGTCCCTCTCGGCGTTCTCCTTCCTTCTTTTCCTTCCACAACTTCACGTATGTTATTAGTTGAAAAGTCACCAAGGCCAACACACCAATCAACAACAACAGCCCAACCCTTCCATGTGTGGTCTTAGGATTAATATTTTTTGCGAATTCCATCACCCGTTTTCTATTAAAGAACAGACCACAGTAACTTATTATCATCAACAATGAGGACATCTTGTCACGAATCCACGCCCACCCAGTTAGGCTAAGACCATTTTTACTGTTAACGGCCTCTATGAAAGCATGGCGTATTTCATCCACTTCATCTTCATTGAGTGCGCTTTCAGCAAAATGCTCAACGTTGTCCTTGGCCTTTTCAGGATCTGTCAACATACGGAAAAGGTGCTCGTCTTGTTCGGTATAGTCTCGCCATTCCAGAGGTAGATTCAGCCGCCTTATTGTATGAAAAATTGCCGACATGCATATCGTTTCATTTATAAGGACATCTGGTCTGCCAAATGTGGAAAACGCAAGTATCTCGCTAAGTTTCAGATCGGCGTTCCCGTACTTGTAGGAGGTGCCGTCGAAGATGGTGTTACTGCCGTTGGCATCATATAAAACTTTAATTTTGTAATATGTATCTCGTCCAACTCGGCATGAAATCATTCGTTTGTCGCGTGTGTGCACTAAAAAAATGTTCCTTGAGAGTGCAAGATCGCCATGTTTCTGCAACCTCGTCATGGCGTTTTTCGTCACCCTGTCAACAATTTCCGATTCGAGTAGTATGTCCGAAAGCATCCCTCCCCTATCCTGGAGATTCTTTCCAAACTCTCCATTGCCTTCATCCGGTTCAACAATATTATTTAATGTATCCAACCCCCGAACAACATTTCCGCTTTCGTCTCTTGCCAATACAAGAAGCATGTTCGTAATAACTGGATCTGCACCATACTTTTCAGGGTGCGCCATCAATTCCATGCCAGCATCCACGAAAGAATTGCTGAATGCGACATTCATATTATTAAATCGCGAACGCATTGCATCCCGTTCCGTGAATATCTTTGTACGCAACGCCTTGACAGAAAGAGGCGCGCTGTCTTGCAGAAACCGCTCTTCCAGAATCAGGGCGTCTTCACGACCGATTCCACGCCAGAACATTATCCCAATGACATAAGAGACACATGCTAAAACATAAACTACAGCGCGCACTATCTTCTGCGTATGCGTAAAGCCTTCTTCTGATTGAATTTGCTGTGTTTTTCCCGAAAACATATCAACCATCACAAAGATTGCAAAAACAACGAAGATGAACGCTATCATCCCCCCTCTAAACACCGCAAACGATATCTTCAGCAATGATGCCGCAGTTAGCATGAAAACGTATGCAAGAAAAGCTGTGAACGCATAACAGACCAACCGCCGTTCTTTACCGCCGATTACAGCGAGGAAAAGAGCCAGCAACAAGAGGCAAGTACATCCTGTCAGATGAGAACCGAGGAAGCCTATCCACCTTGAGAAGCAGGCAGCGTCAGCCACACTTTCCGTGATAAGCAACTGAAGGCAGAATATAGAGGCAATCATGAAATTGGCTATAATACACATCGGGGTTCGTCCCGTAACGGAAAAGATTTTCTCTTGAAAACCCTTGAACAGCCACGCAAGGACGAATGCCCACGCTGCATAGGATACACAATTCTCGGCAGCACAAAGAAAATGGTATCGCAGAGGAAAGTAAACACAAATCTTCTCGCCATTCGGGCCAATGATGTAAGGCTGAGGCAAAGCAAGATCCGCTATCCCCCACTGAACAATTACGACAAAAGCATATGCAGCAATGAAAAACAGAACGAGAGACATGAC
This sequence comes from uncultured bacterium, assembly GCA_902779075.1. The sequence continues at coordinate 2,278 of CACZAK010000088.1, forward strand.
TTTAGCGATAAGCCTCTTGCTCCCTTTGTTTTCCATTACAGCCACTGTATTGACGAGCTTCTCACCGTTCTCGTGGACATCCCTGCTTTGCTCTTTCACTTCATCTATCTTCTGCATCTGCGTCCTCCTTTACTGTATCAATGTTGCTTTTTCAACAGGGGCCGCCCCTTCTTGCACGCGGGCGAGCAGGCGCTTGATGAAGGCGCAGGTGGCTTGCTCGATGCCCGGACACTTGGACTCACGCGGACCGGCGACGTTGAGGACGATTTCCTCACGCTGCAACTGCGCGGCCACGCGCAACAGCCATGTGAGGACGGCTTCCACGTTCTGCTCGAAAAGGACGAGGCGGGGCTTGGCGTGGTCGATCGCGAAGCGCTCCGTGCGTAAGGTGCCGCCCGTCAGCTCCTCGTGAAAAGCGCCCGCGCGCGCGACCTTGCGCGCGATGATGAGCGTCGCGTCGGAATGAGTGACGTTCCACTCGGTGCGGAACAGGTAGTCCTTGCGCGGCGCAACCTCCATCCTGTCGAACTTCTCCGGCACGGCGCCGTCCTCGGCGAGACGCCCTTTCGGGATCAGCCCGCCATACGGGAAACCGAGCTCCAGCGCGGCCTCAATCGCGCCGCGGTCAACCCCGGTCTGCCCGCCGGATATGATCTTAGATATCAGCATTCTGATCTCACCACCTGGTGTTCAACGTCTTCTCACTTCATTTATCGTCTGCATGTTGCTCTCCTAATCGCGTTGTTTCTCTGTTGCATGGACATAACTACTCCACCACTCCTACTCCGCCAATGGGGTCTGTCCCTCTCGGCTCTTATAACTACTCCACCATTCTTAGTCCACCAACAGAACCAGACCCTCTCACAGCTCCAAACTCTACGGCGTATCCGTTAAACTACAGTCTCTCGCCCCAGAAGAATTCATTAAGAAGCTGAACCGATTTCCTTTGATTTTCACGCAATTCGTCCATCGTCCATTTCTTGTAATTCTGCATAACCTGCTGCGAATGCGCAAAACCTGGTATGCGTTTGGCAAAATACTTTTCGCACTTGGCGCCATAATCAAGACGACCTTGCGACGCATTCTTTGACCCTGACATGGCAATCAAATTGCCAATACGATCCTGCCAATCGGCCCTTTGGTCATCTGTAAAGTCTCGCCTCCAATTGGACCCATCTTTAGGTGTTTGCGGCAAAATATGTTCAATTGACACACGTGAAAAGGTCATCTTTTCAGCATGGTCTTTCAGCATATAGTCCATGAGAAGAACCAAAGCCAAAGCAAACCTTCTGCCATAAACCGTTCCATCCAAGACTTTCGCAACCTCCGCCTTCTTGAAGTCAAAGACATTTGTCGCAAAAAGCTGATCCGGCGTAGCACACGCCTCGATTTCCTTTAGAACGTGATTCATCTGCTCAATGCGGTCGGTCGTCGTAATCTGCGACAGCCAATCACCAATGAACTTTCTGACCAGCTTTGTGAAAAATGCTTTAATTTGCTTCAAGCCGAAACGGCTATAATAACTCAACAATGGAGGCACCCAGTCGCTCGATGCGGCTGCATACACCATCAAAGACTTCAAGTTATCAAATTTATAATCACCACAAGCGTCATTGTGATCGTTATCAAATAGGCTTTCATATGCATCAAGATACTTTTTGATAAAATTAAATGTTTCTTTGCCCTTGTGCATCAACGGCTCTTTGTCCAAGCCCGTTTTTCCGTCCTTCGGATGATAGATCTTGTCTTCAAATTCAGCCAGCAATGTCGCCTTGGCCTTCTCCTTGACAAGGATTGTCCTTATATGATTCAGGAAGCGATCAAATTCGTCACCAAGACGAGTTTCCGCATCCTCCCAGAATATCGCATAATCATTCTGCTCCTTAGGATTCTCGACAACAGCAAGGTTCTGCGTCTTGAGGATGTCACTGCTTCTCAACTGTACTCCACGATCATTCAAGACGGTAAACAATCTAAACGCATCAGAAAAATCCTCCGTCGAAACATAAATCATCAAGACGTTGTTCAGCAGGTACTGTACAAAGTCAAAGGGTGGTACTTCTGAACTTCCGTCCCAGAACTTCCGAATTGTCGAAATCGCATTTGCAAGATTAACTATAGAAACGTTCTTTTTGTGATTCCGGACAAATTCAATGATTTCATCCTCCTTTAACGTGCCGCCAGTCGGCTTGATAAAATTATCGGCAAATTCTTGGACGGACTCTCGCATCCCCTCGGCAAACGTAATCCGCGAAATCTCCGGCTTCTTCCTGAGCTTGCTTCCTTTCTGCATGACATTTTGTGCGCATGTGTCACGCAGTTCTTCGTCATCTGTTATATCACGTATGACTGCAAATATCAGCCAAAGCGTTGTAAGCCGCTGCTGCCCATCAAGAAGATCGTTCTGCTCATAAGATTCTGCTCCGTCTGGGGGAGTGTATACGTGCTTCCTAAACACGTACGTTCCAAGAAAGAACTGCGCGTCATTCTTTTCCCGGTACATGTCACAGATGTCACGCAGAAGATCATTGACTTCCTCTTCTTCCCACACATACTGGCGCTGGTAATTCGGCACCATATACCATTTTTCGAAAACCTTACCAACAAGAATCTTGTTGGCGTCTATGGTATCAGCCATAACATACCTCCTTATTCTTACTCTGTAAATTTGTCACCCACATGACAATTAAGAAATGCCGAACCGCATACGCCAAAAGCCCTTCCAGATTCTGGACGTTACGGTAAACTTTCTCTCGTTGTTCAAGGTTCATGTACTATGCTTTCGTTTCCCTTACGCCGCCTGTTGGCCGGTGATTGCGTTCAGACGGGCGATGATTTCGTGCAGCTGTTTGATGCGGCCATCGAAAAGGCTTCCGATGTCGTAGTCGGCAAACGGCTCCTCGTTGGTGAGGTCTTCGGGCGTGACCTCACCGTTCTCACGCAGGTAGTTGATGATTTCCCGCACGAACTCCTGCTGTGCCTGGTTGAGTGTGCCGCCGGACAGAAACTCCCCGAACTTCTCCTGCACGGCATCTTCGTCAATATCCACGAGCGAACGCACGAATCCCGGCAAGGTCCCCTTGTACTGCTCGGCCTCGTACTGCTCGCGCGTGCCCAGCACCTCCCAGAGGATGCGCTCCAGTTCATGCATGTCGGCGGCTGCTATCGGCTCCAGCTTGCGTATCTTCTCCACCACAGGACTCGTCGCGTTCTCGGCCAGATAGTCAATCACCTTCTCGCGGTAGGTACGAATGTCCAATGTTCCGCTGGGTGCCGGTTTCTCTGTTGTCGAATCCGCGATGTGCAGCGTCACGATGCCCACGCCGTCCGTCGTGAGATAGACCATCAACCCACGCACGGCCTGATGAAGCTCCTCCACCTTCTCCAGTTCGGCATGTTCCCAGAATGACGGCGACTCAAGCGTCTCCAGTTCGCGCCGTTTCGCAACCACAGCCGCGATCGTGCCGAGCTTCATCAGCTGCTTGGCCACCTTGCGTACCTTCCCCACCTCTTCAGACGCGCCCGCCACCGATCCGGTTTCGGCAAGCGGCAGCTCGATAGTTGTCATGTGTACGTCGAACAGCTTCACCAGTTCGTGTTCGGATTGCAGGTCTTCCACGAGCGGCGTGATGTGGTAGTCGATCTCCTTCACGCGCTCTGGCGTGAGCTTCAGCCAGTCATCCGTCGTCTTGTAATTGTCAAGATGCGGCATCGCCTTGCGCACCGCGATGCGCGCGTGCTGCTTCCGCAAATACGCCACCTGCGCCTCCACCGCCGCGCTCAGCGCCTTGCGGTAGTCGACGCGCCACGGGACGGACTGGTGCGCGACATCCTGCAACGCGAGCATGAGTTTCACGCGCAGCGAGAACAGCCTCTGCGACACGGACAGCGCCACCTTGGAGTCGTCCTCGCCTTCGCCGCCCGTTCCGAAATACTCGAAGTTCCCGCAGTAGTCGAAGCACAGGAAATACTCCTTGTTCACCCCCGGACCGAACACATCCGGCGCAAGACGCGTCCCTCGACCGAGCATCTGGAAGAACTTGATCTTCGAACGTACCTTCTTGAAGAAGACGAGGTTCAGCACCTCCGGCACGTCCACGCCAGTATCAAGCATATCCACCGAAACCGCGACTCGGAACTCGCGTTTATTCTTGAAATCGTCAATAAGGCCCTTGCTGAACTTCACCTGGTTGTCGATGAGCTGGCAATAGTCCGCACCTAGGTGTGGATAGAGCGCGTGGAACCGCTGCACGATCATAAGCGCGTGCTTGTGGTTGTACGCGAAGATAATGGTCTTGCCCAACAACTCTCCGCTCTCTACCTTCTGCCCTTCAGCCATCAGCTTTTCAAGAACACGGTCGCACGTGGGCGTGTTGTACACGGCGCGGAATATCTTCTCGTTCCCCACCACGGCAGGCCGATTGTCGTACCCCGCCGCGTCAAAGCCCTCCTCGTAGTCCTCCTTCTCGGCGGCGGAAAGGTCGTCGTAGCGGATGCCGTCGCGCAGGACGGACGTGGTGTAGTTCTTCAACTTCCACCCGACAAGATAGTGTTCGTTCCGCCCTTGCTCCATCGTGTACTCGAAGTTCGGCACGCCGATATGGCACTCGAATATCTTGTACGTGTTGGCGTCCACTTCGTCGCGGGGCGTGGCCGTGAGTCCGACGAGCAGCGAATCGAAGTACTCGAAAATCGTTCCGTACTTGTTGAAGATGGAACGGTGCGCCTCGTCCGTGATGATGAGGTCGAAACGACCGATCCCGAAACGCTTCTTCTCCGCGTCGATGGCGTGGATCATCGTCTGGTACGTGGACATCACGATCCGCGCCGTGTCGGGGTTGCCCGTGTCCTTCTTGTCGGAGAGGACCGCAAGCGACATCGACGGCAGCAGCTTCACGAACGTCTTTTTAGCCTGATCGACAAGCTCCGTCCTGTCCGCGAGGAACAGCACATGCTCCACCCAGTCGTTCCGGCTCAACACGTCAACGAGCGACACCGCAACGCGCGTCTTGCCCGTCCCCGTCGCCATCACCAGCAACCCGCGCCGGTGCATAGCGTTGAACCACTCGCACAGCGACCTCACCGCCGTAATCTGGTACGGACGCCCCGCGATGTCGCGGTCGATCTTGAAATCGTGTATCGGCCTGCGATTGCGGCGGAACAGCAGCCCCTCCAACTCCTCGCGCGTGTGGTACGCGCACAGCGGCCGGTCGGGATAGATGCCGTCGATGCACCAGATCTGATAACCGTTCGTGTAGTAGAGCACCGGCATCGCGCATCCGTACTGCGCCACCAGACGTTCCCCGTACAGCTTCACCTGGTGCCGCCCCTTCTCGGGACTCTCTGCCGTGCGCTTCGCCTCCACCACAGCCAGCGGAACGCCGTCCCTCCCGTACAGCACGTAGTCGCAGTAGCCGTCCTGACCGCTCGGCGGCATCCCCGTCACCTTGATCTCCGTGCCCGCCTTGCACGGAACGGGCGTGTTGTCGGTGCCGACAAGCTCCCACCCCGCTTCGCGCAGATAGAGGTCGATGTACTCCTTGCGCGTCTCCGCCTCCGAGAGCGTATGCACATACGCAAACTCGGACGCGCCCGGATTGAGCTTCGCCTGAACGGCGGCAAGGATCGCGGACGCCTTTTCGACCGCCGCGCGCGCGGCGTTCTTCGTGATGTGCTTCTCGTGCAGCGCGTGTGAGCCGAGAACGCGCACGTAGTCGAACGCCGACGCAAGGTTGTTCTCGCGCACGAGGTTGCCCACCGCACGACCGCCCATCCGCTCAAGGAACGAATCGCCCTCCGGCAATTCCTCGTCCGCCGCACGGTACAGAAGAGCCATCGCCTCCATCACGACGGCATACGCCGTGGACGCGACCGTGAACACGTCACGCTCGTTTTCACACGCAGTCAGCCGGTCAATCAGCTCTTCCACATTTCTCATCCGAAATACTCCTGAAGCTTCGACCGGTAGAGAACATCCATCTGCTCCGCGCTCCGCTTCGCGATCTCCTTCAACTTTTCCACCTTCTCCACAAACGCCGCGAACTCGCGCTGGAGATGTACTGGTGGGATAATATAGCATGTCGCTTCAAGTGGACGTTGCGTAATCTTCGGTTGCCCAGATTTTGCAGCATACTTAGCGAAATTCAACACCTGCATGTAGTAAGCTAAGAAGACAATGTCAAAATCATTTCGTCTGAAATCTTTAATGTATATTGCATTGTCAGTTATCCATGCAGGCTGGGTAACTAATCTCGCATTCCCACAATAAGCCCCAACACGTCCAAGAACTATTGTTGGCTTACACACCAACGGATAGTCCGTGTACCATGCTATACCATTACCTCCATAAACTGGCACTCCACTTGTTTTACGTTTCTCACTTTCTAAAAACTTTCCACTTGAAAAAATGAAAGCATCTTTACCACGAAGCATCGGAAAATGTTTTGAGTTTCTACAAACATCCCCGAACATCTCCACAAACCGCGATTCGACGAGGAGGTCAAGTTTCGCAAGGCGCGTCTCGGCGTTCTTCTTCAACTCGCAAATCCTGTCAAGCGTCGCCGCTATCCGCTCCTGCATTCTTACATCTGCCAACGCAAATGTAAGTTCCTTAACCAACTTAAAATGACGGCTGTACCCTAGCGAATCAATATGAGCCGCCTTTAGTGCATAAAATGCATACAGAGGATTGACGCCATTTTGTGGCTTAAGTATTTTCACCCCATCTGCCCCAATAAAGAATGGTCGATCAACATATTTAACAATGCGCGTATGATCCCCAAACACTATAACAGGAACTGACGTATACAAGCCATCATCAGAATCCGAATACCCAGCTACATTGTTGTCACCTTGATCTATAATTACATTTCTGCCCTGAGAAGCATATTTGCTTTGAGGAATTTTTACACCGCTCTTTGTATCATCTACAAAGAAGTCTGCAAAACGAACAACTTGCCTTATGCTCTCTTTCACCATCAGAGCATTCCTTTCAGATGCTTTAGCCCTGACGCAAACTCTTTGCTCAACTGTTCAATTTCCTCGAACAGTTCGCTTGTCGGCGGGAACTCCTCGGCCACGTACTCCACCTCGCGGTACTTGTTGAACGAGAGGTCGTAGTTGTTCGCAACGATTTCGTCCTTCGGCACGAAGAAGCACTTGCCCTTCCTGTCGGCAGGCTTCTCCGCATCGCGCGCCTTGAACTTCGCGATCACGTCGGGGATGTCGTTCTCCTTCACAACCTCGCGCTTGTCGTCGAGCGAGAAGCCGTCCGCCTCCATGTTGTAGAACCACACGTTGTCCGTGCCGCCGTGATCCGTCTTGACGAAGACGAGGATCGCCGTCGCCACGCCCGAATACGGCTTGAACACGCCCGACGGCATGGAGATGACCGCGACGAGCCGCTGCCGATCCACGAGTTCCTTCCGCACGCCCACATGCGCCTTGGAGGAACCGAACAAAACGCCTTGCGGCACGATCGACGCGCACCGTCCGCCGATTTTCAGGAGCCGCGTGAAGAGAGCCAGGAATAGCAGCTCCGTCTTCTTCGTGTTGGCGACGGCGAGGAGGTCGGGGGCGATGGCGATCTCCGTCATGTTCCCCGCGAAAGGCGGATTCGTGAGGCAGAGCGTGTAGTCGGCACGTTTCGCCGCGTCAGGTTCGATGGAGTTGTTGAGGCGGATGTCCGGCGCCTCCACGCCGTGCAGCATCATGTTCATCGCGCCGATGCGGAGCATCTTCTTGTCGATGTCGAAGCCGGTGAACATCGTCGTCTTGAAATGCTCCATCCGCTTCTTGTTCGTCAGCTCCTTCGCGTAGTGCGAGGTGACGTACCGCGCCGCGCCCGCGAGGAAGCCAGCCGTGCCCATCGCGGGGTCGAGGATGCGGTCGTCGAGCGTGGGCTCCATCAGTTCCACCATCATTCCGATGATGTGGCCGGGCGAGCGGAACTGGCCGTTCTCGCCGGACGACTTGATGCGGTCGAGCAGGTCCTCGTACACGTCGCCCATCACGTCCTTGCCTGAAAGCTGCATCGCCTCGATCTCCGCCACGGCAACGGCAAGCACCTTCGGCTTGTGAATCTCGAACTGCGCGTCCACCATGTAGCGGCTGAACGCGCTGTCGCGCCCCGAGCCGAGAGACTTCACGAACGGGAACACGAAATCACGCACGATGCGGTGCATCTCGTCCGGCGCCTTGTGGCGGAAGTTCTGCCAGCGCAGGTCGGCGTAGGGGATTTCCACGCGCGGATCTTCGCTCACCACGCAAAGACCTTGCTTGAAAACAGGATCCTTCAACGTCGTGTGGAGAAGGTTCGCGTTACGTTCCTGCACGATCTGGTTGTCGTCCAGCAACTTCATGAAGATGAGGAACGTGATCTGCTCCACGACGGTGAGCGGATTCGTCGTCTCGTTCGCCCAGAACGTGTTCCAGATTCGGTCGATGGAACTTCTTATTTCAGCCGACAGCATAAATCAATTCACCTTTCCCGGGTTCTTGCAGTTGCTGTTAGGTGTTTGTTCGACCGGGGTGTAAAGCCTTGCTAGACTGGAGTGTAAGAGCCTCTTAGACTGGAGTGTAAGAGCCTCTTGGACTGGGGTGTAAGAGCGTTCTAGACTGGGGTGTAGGAGCGTTCTAGACTGGGGTGTAGGAGCCTCATTGACTGGGGTGTGATGCGGCGCGCTCGGTGATCGCGCCCTACCCTTGTGACGGAAGGTTTCGGGAGGGGTTGGGTTCTTGTCTTGCCAGAGACCGCGACGAGCGGTGCGGGCTTCGGTTTCGGCTTTCGCGTATGTGGGATTGGTGTCGTATTTCTTGTAGTGCCACGCCATACCCGCCTTGAGCATTTCGAGGTTGATGTCGCGTCCATCGACGAAGACCGTGCCGAGAATGCGTCCGTAGCGGTCGCGCTTGGTGTAGGTTACGCGCACTTCGCGGTTCGCAACGAGGCCGGAGAGGAACTTCCGCGAGGCGTTCCCGAATGCCTGTTTCTTCTCCGGCGCGTCGATGCCCTGCAGGCGTATCTTATGTTGCGTAGTGGAAACGTCGAGAATAGTGATTGAATCTCCATCAGCGACCTTTACGACTCGACCTTTAATCAAGTCATCGGAGCTCGCCGAGAAGCACAAAAAACAAGCAAGTATTCCTATAAGCTTCTGCTTCAAAATGTGGACCTTTTGAAGCAGCGATTATGACGAAGCGATTATGTGCGGCAGGAGCGCCAAAATGTCGTCTGAGGCAACCCACATGATTGGGCTGCGGAACGCAAAGATTGTTGACGGTCAAGATAGCTTTCACGGGCAGCGGTGAACTCTGGCGGTAACTTGACCTTGGGACGTCCAAATCTGACGCCACGTGCTTTGGCTGCCACAATACCTTCACGTTGCCGCGCTTTAATCTGTTGTCGCTCCGTCTCTGCCACAAATGAAAGAATCTGAAGAACGATATTCGCAATGAACACGGCGAGGAGCCCTTGTGCAGCCGTCGTGTCGAGAAGCGGCATATCCAGCACGCGAAGATGCACTTTCTTTCGCTTCGAAAGCCATTCCCATTCAACTAGTATCTCATCATAGCTTCTGCCAAAGCGATCGATACTTTTTACGATGAGAATGTCCCCCTCTCTCAATCTTCTGACAAGGCGTTTCCATTCGGGACGATTGAAATCTTTGCCGCTTCTCTTATCAGCATAGATGTTTGCTTCGGGTACGCCAGCCGATCTCAAAGCGATTAGTTGGCGGTCTAAGTTTTGCTCAGTTGTAGAAACACGAGCATAGCCATAAATCAGTTGTTTTGGTTTGTCTTTCATACTCTTCTCACTTGTTTTTTGTTGACCCCAAACAATACTTTTTTTCATTCCATGCGTCAACAGATTATGCTATAATTTCGGCGTCGTTCCAAAAGGTCCACTTTTTGGAACAAACAAAGGACAGAAGTCCGATATAAACCCATGCAATCTCCTTCTCCAAGAGGGAGAACGAGAGCAGCAAGAGCAATGCCTGTAGCCTAAACACGATTTGTCTCCTTCCGTTTGAGACGGACGCGACGGAGCACGTCCCTCCCGTTGCGGCATCGTGTGCCGCCACGAAGGAGACGATTCGAGGGAGAAAGATTGTGGCTACAAAAAATGCGTGCCTCGTCTATCTCCCTCAACCAGAGGCCTTGGCGTGCCCATATACGAAAGAGAAGACAAGGGCACGCGTGACGGCATAAACCGCCCGCGCTACCCCGTCAAACTCCGTTCGTATATTCGTACGTTTCCGTACGATTGAAACCGCCAAGTTTCTGGTTGAACGTCGTTTGCGTGTCAGCGCAAAATACCTGATTCGCCGAAGCGGGATTTCTCCCCCGTCCCGGCTAGTTGCCCGCAGCGCACCCGCACCGCGAGAACGGAAAGAAGTATATCACAAATCCCAGCGTTTGTGGGTAAAAAGATTCACCGCCGAAAAATGCCGCCTGCAAGCGGCACCATGCTTTTACATAGAAGCTTGTTTCTGGGAAGTGACAGGACTTTTCATTTACGCCTCAATGCCCTCTTGCACGTGGGATTTTCGTGTCTATCATTTCCCCTCGGCATCGTTGATTCGCTGCCGCCATATTTCATGGCGACCAATCCTCCGTTAGACCACCTCGCTGTTCGGCAACTCCCCGCACGGCAGCGCCGGCAACGACACTCCCTGCGCCCCGAACAACAAAAGCGGAGCAGACATCAAGTGCAAAAATGTAATAATGTATGATGACTTCATGTACGTCATTTCCTTGTTGAAGGGTTTATAGTGGATTCTTGCTGATTTGTCATAAAACCTATGTACCAAGAATCCTTTTTACCGTTACGTTTGTCTTCCAATATTTGAGCCGCACGTTGCTGCCTTTCGACTTCACGTTGCACGTCCTCCGATCCCCGCCGATTGCCTCTCTTACTGTTTGCCCGTCTGATTTCTTCGCATGTTCTAATCGGTCGTCCAAGGAAATTCTCGAACTTTACCTTAATAAGGTTATATTCCGCATCCGTCATTTCTCCATTCTGATAAAAACGAACAGCTGAAGAAGAAGGTAATGAATTCCAAAATGCAAGAGTTCTCTCAAAGTGTTCAGTCCTATTTTCCAAACGGCTTGATTGGTACGCAATAAAATATCTCCTAGCCTGATTGTTCGCCTCGGACTGAGTGTGCGTTATCACATCGCGTATTTTGGAAAGCCAAAGTACGCGCGCCTCCCATAAATCGACAACGCTCATCCCGGGCCAATCGATCCCCCACATCATATCCCACATCCTGTCAAGCGCATGTAGGCGCTTATCGATATCCAAATGCTCATACGGAACGGCCAAGACGCTCCTTACCATCGCTTGGGCGCATCGTTCACCATCCTCAGGCGAGAGCGTTCTAATCTCGTCGCAGAACTGCTTATGCAACGCCATCACCTTGTCTGACACCTGATAAAGGCAATTGGTTAGCGACTCATTAATCGCCGCTATTCTGGCAAGTGTCTCCGACATCACAACATCATTTGACGTACAAACGCTTTCCGCTTTCTCTGCGTGGCGCGAATCTGCCGGCTTTGCTTCATCGGTTCTCTCGCAGCCAAATGCGAAAGCCACAGCAACTGCAATCAACACCATTTTTATCTTAGCTTTTTTCATCTTAAAGGATTCCTCACTTCACTTGAACTCATCAAGCCATTTTGGCGTGTAGCCATAACGGATGAGAAGTTCGGCGGCTCCACGTGCGCCACTTATAGCCCGTTCACGCGTTCTACCCCGTCCTATTCCTATCAATGACACAGTGTCGTCATATATCCAATGGGCATACCTGCGGGTGAAACCCTGTTCTGACTCGATGTGGGTTATCCACATATCCAGAGACTTCTGCGCAATTTCTTCAAACGCCCTCCTTCCCTCTTTGTGGAATCGGTCAATACATGTTTTCAAGACGTTAAATGCGTTAGCCTCAATTAACATCGGCATCGCATCGAAATAATCGCTCCTCCTACAATAGCATTCACCTAAAAAAATAGCCATTTTCATGTGAACAGCGAGAAATCTTTCGAAATCTGCCGACGTGTCAAATTTGCGGCGGCGCGTGCCATGTATAAAGTGCTCCATAAAAAAATGGAACAGCCCCCAATGTAAATCCCTGAACAGTTGATTTTGAACCCTGTCTATTCGATTTGACACGTTTGCCATGGCATCAGAAATCGCCGCAATTTGGTAATTCGTGTAGGCGTTTTCAATGTTCTGGAACACAGTTTTCAACGCCAACCGCTCCGCCTCGTCAACGTCAATACGCGTCATATTGTATTTCGCTTCGAATTCCCGCCGAGCCCGTTTTGTTTCTTCAGGAGGAATTAGTTGATACACACGAGGCTCATCGGCTGCGCATGTTTGGTCATTCGTATGCCCAAAGGCACCAACATACGCGATGTATGCAATAAGTATTAGAATGTTCATGGTTGCCCTTTCATTCAATTTTCTCAACTGTTCCGGAGATGCTCCATCTATTACGGGTCAGTCGCCAGCCAAACTTCTCTATCGTCGTCGTTCCATTGGCGTCAATCCGATAAGTTTGCGTATAGGCATCCGTCCGTCCACCAATCAATAATGGCCTGCTTAGTTTATCGTCATGACGTTCATAGTCACATTCATCAGCAGTCCCCGTGGCCTGTTCATCGACATATTTGAATCGTATCCACCCAATTGGTATTTTCCATGTCAGCACTCCTTGAGACCAGTTTTCTATAGGCAGATTATACCCGGCTTCATCCTTTCTCCAATAGTTGTTCGTGCTAATATTAAGTAACCAGCCCGCACCAGCACCATAGGTATGCGTCAAATAACTGGTGTAGTACTGTGAAGCAAAATATCCCGTCGGAGGGATTGCATCGTAACATGGAATCTCCGCGATTTTAACGCCCTGGAATGACACATGGAAAGGTCCTATGTAATTCGTCACCGAAAGACATCCAAATCCAACTTGGCCACTTTCGAAAGTTCCACTCCCGAATGCGGCTGGTGACACGACCTCGCTCGGCTCGACAATCGTCATCACCGGCGTGTATTCGACATTGGCAAAAGAAACCGTAAGGTTCGGTGTCGTACTGGTGGCAGGGCAAATATAGAGACGCTCTTGCGATGCATCAACCTCTGTTATCCTTCCAGATATATTTCCATCCCTAACGGTGTCGTATGGCGTCGCTATATCTGTGACGTCGGCTTTCAACACCCGATACGTAATTGCGGAAAGTGCGGGAGTTGCGGTAAGATGCACCTTCTCGCCAACTCCGTAAGTGTGACGTGTGTTACAGGGATTGTCGCGTGCCGTGAACTCGGCCTGCAATGCGACGTTTACCACTGTCAGCGAATTGCTTGAGACAAGCGGCGGTGCCGCCATGCTCTCCGTGAACGTACCGCTAACGGTGACGTCGTTCTCGTCCTCGCTCGCCGCCGAGCCCTCGTAAACGCCAGTCGAATAGAACGTCTCCCTTGGCCCCAGAGGCAACGACGGCGGCAGATATGCGGCAGTCCCTATAGGGGTCAGCTTGCCTAGATTCGTACCCGAAAACGACACCGTACCACCGTTCGGCCCGCCGTATGCGTATAGCGTCAACCGCACTCGCGTGGAGCCGCCATACCCCATCACTCCGGGACTTTCCAGATAGTCGTCCTCGAATATGACCGCCGAATGGCTGAACGTCGCCGATACGCACGGCTCGTATCCGTGTCCCGGCGAATCCTCGTCCAGATAGTCGGCAAATCCACAACGACACTTCCCGCCCTCAAATGAAAACTCAACGTCCTCTAGGTCGTAGATGCCCTTGGCGCGGCACTTCCTGCCACAATTACAGCTTTGGGAACAAGTGTACCACACGGAGAGAAAACCGTAGTTGATGCAATCGCATCCGTCGCCAGACGACGTGCCAGAGCGCATGCCACCGCCCGCACCACTCCACGTCAGTTCACCGCCTGGATCGTATGGCTCGACAGTCACCGAATAGACGCGGTTTTCTCCATCGATACTTTCTGTGAACACAAAATTGAGCGGCCATTGAACTTCGTAGTTTGAAACGCCGTTAGTAGTGACGGACGTAAAACCATCGTCAGGGATGGAAACCGTAAACGGCACAGGGGACGTGACGGCGTAGTTGATGCCTA
>CACZAK010000089.1 GCA_902779075.1 uncultured bacterium
GGGCTACTCCTCATGCCCAAGGGCGGCTTCATGCTCATCGTGCGGTAATCCTGTCGCGGCAACGGGCGAGATGTCCGTTGCCCTGGTAGGGCGGGCGTTAATTGGCACAAAATGTGATCCAAGACGTTGACTTGTTGGTGCGGATTTAGTATAATACACGCCGTGAAAAGCGCTATAAAAGAAGTGTTGAGGGAATTCTATCAAGATGGGTTGCCGTCTGGCATCGTCCATCGTGATGTCCAGTACTATGAATGCGCCCATGCCGCCACGGTTATAAAGGGAATGCGGCGCACAGGCAAGACTTTCGTCACGTATGAGCGTATTGAGGCATTGTTGAAGAAAGGCGTGCCGCTAGGTCGAATCGTCCATCTCAATTTCGAGGACGACCGGATAAAGAACATCCGCCTAGAGGAACTGCAGTTGATAAACGAAGTTCATGCGGAACTGTTTCCGGAGCATGCGCATGAAGCGTGTTGGTATTTCCTGGACGAGCTCCAGAATGTTGGCGGATGGGAGGCTTATGCGAGACGCCTTGTGGATTCGCCGAAAGTGACGCTTTGCCTGACGGGATCGTCGTCAAGGCTGTTTTCGGAGGAGATTGCGACAGCGATGCGCGGAAGGGCGGTGCCGATCGAGGTGTTTCCACTGTCGTTCCACGAGTTTCTGCGGTTCAACGGAACAATGTCCGACGTTCCGCAGGATGGATTCACGGCGGCGGAGCGCGGCATCCTCCGCAATGCCATGTCGCGGTACTTCGCCGTCGGCGGGTTCCCGGCCGTGCAGGGCATGCCGGATGCCGCTCGGATAGCCACGCTTCAGGAGTACGTACACACCGTGCTCTACCGCGACGTCCTGCAGCGGCACAAGGTGGTGAGCGTGCAGTCGTTGATGTACACGCTCGACTATCTCCTGCACAACTTCGCGAGGCGGACGTCCGCCCATGCGATATCCGGCGTACTCAAGAACCTCGCGTATCCCAGCAGACGCGAAGACGTGGCGGACTATGTGTCGTATTTCAAGGACGCCTATCTCGTCTATCCCGTGCCGGTCATGTCCGATTCGCTGGCGGTGCGCAGAGTGAATCCTGACAAGTACTACGTGATCGACACGGGGCTTGTCAACGCGGTAACCCCGAAGATGGACGCGGAGAACGGATGGAAACTGGAGAACCTCGTGTTCATGTCGCTTCGTCGCGGGACCAACAAGATCACCTACTGTCCGCTTGACAGAAACCGCGAAGTCGATTTCTGCATCAGCGACCAGGTGACGGGCAAGAGGTCGCTCGTGCAGGTGGCATGGACAATGGATGACGAGAATACGTTCTCGCGTGAGCTTTCGGCCTTGCGGGATGCGCGGGTGAAGACTGGCATCGACGATTGCACGGTCGTGACGTGGGACAGCGAGGCGACCTTGCCCGACGGGATCAAGATCGTCCCCGTCTGGAAATGGTGCCTCATGGCCGGATCGTGATACGGAGGTGGAAATGAAGATGAACGTGCGTAGCGACGGCGGGGTAACGAAAATCGTGGCAGGGGCGAGGCGTATTGCCGTAGGCGCCATTGTGGCGTGTGCGTGCTTGGCGGGAGGCTCCGAGCCTGTGCGCGACCTGCCTTTTCCGCTTACATCCGTCCGGCTTGCGGGCGGACCTCTTCAGGCTCAGCAGGAGCAGAACCGCAGATATCTTCTGCGACTTGAGCCGGACCGTCTGCTGAGCCGTTTCCGCAGCGAGGCCGGGCTGAAACCCAAGGCGAAGCCATACGGCGGATGGGAGAACCCCGCCCTGAAGAGGGACAGGTGGATCGCCTTGCCGGGTCACATCCTCGCGTTCTGGATGTCCGGCGCGGCGATGACGGTCGAAGCGACGGGCGACGAAGAGTTGAAGAGGCGCCTGCTCTACGTCGTGGACGAACTGGAGGCCGTGCAGAACGCGCATGGCTGCGGCTACGCGCTCGCGACAAAGAACGGACGCAGGGCATACGCGGAGATCGCGCGCGGCGACATACGCCTGCCGGACCGCGTCGTCAACGGACGGCGCACCAACTTCGGCAGCGTCAACGGCGTGTTCGATCTCGTCTATGTGCTGAACAAGATGCTGATCGGACTTTGCCGGACGCACGAGGCCACGGGGAGCGAAAAGGCGCTGAGGGTGTTCCTTCGCATGTCCGACTGGTTCGGCGAAGAAGTGGTGGACAAGCTCGACGACGCGCAGGTCCAGAAACTGCTTCTCGGAGAGCACGGATCCCTGCCGGAAACGTACGTCTGGGCGTGGCGGCGCACGGGCGACGAGAAACATCTTCGCCGGGCACGCCGCCTTTGCCACGCCAAGCTGCTCGACCCGATCATCGCCGGCGACGCGGACTTCCTCGTCGGACAGCACTGCAACGCCAACATCCCCAAGCTCTTCGCCGCGCTGCGCGTTGGCGACGCCACGGGAGAGCCGCAGTTCCGCAAGGCGGCGGGCGACGCATGGCGGAAGTACGCGCTGGAGCACACGGTCGCGTGCGGCGGCAACGGATGCGAGGAATGCCTGTTCCCCGCGTCCGATTTCGAGAAGCACCTGCCGCATCTCGCGGGCGCCGAATCGTGCGGATCGGCGAACATGCTGCGCCTCACGGAGGCGCTCTTCGAGAACGAACCGTCGGCGGAGAAGATCGACTACTATGAGCGCGTTCTCTTCGACCACCTCTTGAGCACGCACGATCCGATTCTTGGACGCACCGTGTACCATACGCCGATGCGCCATGCGACGACGCGCACGTATTCCAGCGAGTTCGATTCCATGTGGTGCTGCACGGGGTCGGGGCTCGAGACGTCGGCGAAATACGGACAGATGGTATTCACCCGCGCGTCCGATGACAGTTTCGTCCGCGTCAATCTCTTCGCCCCCGCGACGCTCGACTGGAAGGATCGCGGCGTGAAGCTTCGCCAGGCGACGGCCTTTCCGTATGCGGAGACGTCGTGTATTCAAATCGAGTCCGTCGGCGCGAATCCCGAATTCGCCGTCAAGGTGCGCCGTCCCGCATGGGCCGGAAACGGATTTTCAGTTTCCGTGAACGGGGAGAGGGTGAAGACGGTCGTGGATGGAGAGGGGTACGTGTCCGTGAAGCGCAGTTGGAAGCCCGGCGACAGGCTCGACGTCGAGTTCCCGATGTCACTGCGCGCGGAATACCTGCCGGGCTCGAAGAACTACGCGGCGTTTTTCTACGGGCCGGTGCTTCTGGTGGGCGACGACGGTTCGGATGGAATCTCGAAGCAGCAGTACGTGTCCAGTCCGGTGGCGTGCGAAGGCGTGGAGAGGAGCTACTGTTCAAGTTCCACGTTCGAGTCGCGCAAGGCGATGCCGTCGATTCCGAGGTCGGCGGTCGAGAAGCCCGACGGATGCCTGGAGCGCACGGCGTGCAGTCCGCTCACGTTCCGCATGGCCGGAACGGACACGCTGCTCAAGCCGCTCTTCGCCCTGCACTTCAGTCGGTACACGACCTACTGGCGCGTGATGGGCGCGGAGGAGGACCGCGACTTCGCGGCGGCGGAGGCGAAGGCGGCGGAATATGCGAGGCGCGCGGTGGACGGCGTGTCGCCCGCCGACTACTGGAGCGAGAAGTGCCATTCCCTCGCCGCAGGCAATTCCGAAACCGGCGTCAACATCTACGGCGGGCCAAAGTCGTTCGGCTGGCGCGGCGCGAAAGGTCCCGCCGGCAAGGCGTTTTTCAGCTACAGCCTCGCCGTGGGAGCGGAGCAGGGCGGACGTACGCTGGTGGCGAGGTACAGGAACTGCGAAAAGGGCGCGCGCGCGTTCGACGTGCTTGTCGATGGGAAAAAGGTGTTCACAGAAAGCCTGAAGGACAGCGGGCGGCGCGGGTTTATCTTCCGCGAAATGCCGATCCCGCAGGAGCTTGTAGCCGGGAAGAAGGAGATCGAGGTGCGTTTCGAGCCGAAGCCCGGCAACATCGCCGGCGGGTTGTTCGGCCTGTGGCTGGTTCCCTCCGGCATCCCGATTCGCTAATGCCATCTGCGCTCCTCGCAGATTCCGAAAAATCCCGAATCCCCGTCCACCGACGGGGATTTGTGGTATAATGTACGGCGATGGACGGAACAAGACCCATACTCTACGGCGTGGCGGACTACGCGCAGATCAGGCGGAAGAACGCCTGGTTCGTCGACCGTACCGCGAAGATACGCGATCTGGAGAGCATCGCCTACGCGGTGTTCCTGCGTCCGCGCAGGTTCGGCAAGTCGCTCTTCACCTCGATCCTCGAGGCGTACTACGACGTGCGGTACGCCGAACGGTTCGACGAGTTCTTTTCCGGTACGGACATCGGGGCGAACCCGACGGGCGAGCGTGGGAAGTATCTCGTGCTCCGCTTTGACTTCTCCACGGTTTCCAAAGACGCCGTGCTGGTCCAGGAATCGTTCAACAAATATGCCGCCGATTGCTGTGACGCATTCGTCGTGGGCTATGCCGACGTGCTTCCGACCGACCTCGTCAAGGCCGTCCGTGAGGAGCCCAAGGCAGGGGACAAGCTGAACAAAATCGCCCTGCGCCTCAAGAACACGGGCTTGAAACTGTACGTCATCATCGACGAGTACGACAACTTCACGAACACGATCCTCGCCGAAAGCGGTCTGAACGCCTACAACGAACTGTGTCACGGCGACGGCTTCTTCAAGGACTTCTTCGCGAAACTCAAGGCGGCGACGACCGGCACCGAGGCGCCCGTCGCGCGCCTGTTCATCACGGGCGTCTCGCCCGTCACGATGGACGACGTGACGAGCGGCTTCAACATCGGCACGAACATCTCGCTCATGCCGCAGTACGCCGACTTGACCGGTTTCCGCCACGACGACCTGCGCGCCATTGCCGACTACTACGCCCCGCGCTGCGGCTTCGACGCGGACAAGGCGTACGCCGCCGCGCGCACGTGGTACGACAACTACCGCTTCGGCTCCGCCGACGCCCCCGCCGTCGCCAACACCACGTCGGTGTTGTACTTTTTCAACAGCCTCTGGCAGACAAAGGGTTTTCCGCGCGACATGGTGGACGCGAACCTGCGCACGGACTACGCGAAGATTCGTCACCTCGTGACGATGGACCGCCGCCTCAACGGCAACTTCCACGTGCTCGAGAACCTGCTCGCGGGCGGCGCGCTCTCCGAGCCGCTCGTCGATTCGTTCCAGGCGCGGGAACTGACGAAGAAGGAGAACTTCACGTCGCTTCTCTACTGGCTCGGCATCACGACGATTACGGGCGAGAAGTTCGGCAGCGCTGTCTTCGGCGTACCGAACGAGACGCTGAAGGAACTCGCAGCGAGGATGATTCCCGCCGCGTATTCCGACGTCCACAAGATCGACGAGCGCGTGTTCGACATCAACGACGGCCTCTGCACGTTCGCTGAGAACGGCGCATGGAATGGCATCACCGACATCCTCGCCGAAATAGTGAAAGAGAACTTCGCGGTGCGCGACGCGGTGGAAGGGGAGAAGGTGGTGCAGTCGACGCTCGTTGCCTTGCTCACCGCTGCGAAGGGGCCGTACCTCGTCAGGCACGAGCGCGAGGCGGGCGGGGGCTTCTACGACATCGCGCTTGCGCCGCGTCTCGACCGCTGGCCGGACATCGCGCATGCGGCGCTCATCGAGATGAAGTACGTGAAGGCCGGCGACCCCGCGCCCACGCCGGAACAGCTCGCCGACATCAAGGCGAAGGCCGTCGACCAGCTCGACCGGTATTCGGCGGACCCGGTGCTTGCCAAAGCCTGGCGGCTGAATTCCGGAGCTTCCGGAACTTCCGGAGCATCCGGAAGATCCGGAACTTCCGGAGAATCCGGATTGCCCTCGGTTACCCTGCATCGGCTCGTCATGGTCTTTCACGGCGGTGCGTGCGTCGTGAGCGAAGAAGTGTAGCGGCGACTGGGACGACGGGTGCCTTGCCTATTGTAGTGCTGAAACTTTCGCAAAATACTTGACGGCAAAAGAGAAAATGCTAAATTAAGATAGAACAGTGTCTGGAGAGACTAGATGCGCATTGTCGGCAGAGAAAGCTACTTTGAGAAAGACCGCGGGGTCTGTCCCCTCAAGGAAATGAAAATCTCAAATCCCCGCCCATCGGCGGGGATTTGTGGTATAATGTGCGGCACGGAGAAACAGCCGGAGGCGCGTGTTCGCTCGCGCGTTACGCAGTTTTGCAGTTCAACGAGAAAGGAAACCATGAACCTCAAGAAAATGAACAAAGGGCTCGACTTCCTGCGCGAGAAGTACGGCGCGAAGGCGGGCGAGATCACGATCAAGGACGGCCACTGCTACGTGGGCGCCACGCCGCTCCTGCCGGGACGCATGGAGCGCAAGATCGTCGAACTCAAGAAGATGACCGAAAACGGCACGCTCGAGGGCGTCTCCACGCTCCGCTTCGCGAGCTTCGCGCCAGGCGGCGGTCGCGGGGCGACCGCCCTACCGGCGCTGCTCGCGAAGGAATTGGATCTCGCCGCGTACCTCGGCGCGTCCGACGTGACGCGCGTGATGGCCGTCGCGAGCGGGAATGCGATCAACGTGCTTGCCAAGCTCGCGAACGACGTGAACGTGTCCGTGGAAGTGGGCGCGGGGCTGCCGAAGGCCGCGACAAGCGCGGCCCTCCCGTACGACCGCCACGAGATCATCGCGAAGCGCGGCGTCGCGTGCGACCAGACGGTCGATACGCACACCCCGCACGCCTCGATCCGCGTGTCGAACGCGCAGGGCATGGAGGAGTTCACGGACGTGGACACCGAGCTTTTCGGCCTCACCTACGAGGAAATCTGGAACGTGCGCGCGGCGTTCGCGCTCCTGCAGGGCCGCGCCTCCGCGAAGGTGTGGAAGGCCGCGTGGGCGAAGGCCACGAAGGCCGCCGCGCTCGCGTTCGCCGCCGACAAGGCGAAGGCCGCGAAGTCCATCGCCGTCAAGAAGGGAATTGACACTAATCAGGCTATTAAGGTGTCAGAGGTGAGATAGCTTAGAGCTTAGAGCTTAGAGCTTAGAGCTTGGAGCTTGGAGCTTGGAGCTTGGAGCTTGGAGCTTGGAGCTTGGAGCTTGGAGCTTGGAGCTTGGAGCTTGGAGGGTTGAATGGCAAAGAAAGTTAAAACGGACTTAAAGCTCAAAGGAAACGGACTTAAAACTCCAAGCTCTAAGCTAAAAGCTCTAAGCTCAAAGGAAACGGAATGGTCAAGAGTTATCGAGATTTGATCGTCTGGCAAAAGGCAATGAACTTTGCCGAGCACGTCTATCGCATTCAACGGAAATTCCCGGCTGAAGAGCGGTACGGGCTTTGCGATCAATTGCGTCGAGCTGTTGTCTCCATTCCGTCTAACATCGCCGAGGGGCGGGGACGGGATACGGCGAAAGATTTTTCGCATTTCCTGACACTTGCCCGCGGCTCATTGAATGAAGTTTCAACGCAGTTGGAGTTGGCAGTGAGGCTGGGGTATCTTGATTCCGGTAGCGGCCTTTATGAGGAAGCGCAGGAAATCAGGAAAATGCTAAATGCCATGATCCAACGTCTTAAACAGTCTCAAAAAATCTAAAGAAAGGAGATGCTTATTGCAAAAGCTTCACGCTCTAAGCTACAGACCCTGAGCATCAAGTGCTAAACTTCAAGCCAAGGTTCAAAGCTCAAAGCTCTAAGCTCTAAGCTCTAAGCTCAAAAACCATGAAACCAGTTAAAATCGCGATGATGGGCATGACGCACGGTCATACCCGCAAGTACTACCAGACGCTCATCGAGAACAAGAAGCTCGACTGGGTGGCGTCCTGCGCGCAGGACGAAGAGGCCAAGAAGGTCTACGAGCTCTACAAGACGGGCGTGCCCTGCTACCTCGACCCCGAGGAGATGTACAAGAAGCACCCCGACATCGAGGCCGTCGTGATCGCGTCCGCGAACGACCGCCACTTTGAGCAGATGAAGTGGTGCGCCGAGAAGGGCATCCACATCCTCTCGATGAAGATCCCGTCGTTCGACATGAAGGAGTACGACGAGATGATCGCCCTCTGCGACAAGGCGGGAATCGTCTGCCAGATCGAGCTCGAGATGCACTACAACTCGGTCGTGCGCCGTCTCGAGAAGCTCGTGAAGGAGGGGGCCGTCGGCAAGATCAAGGCCGTGCAGATGACGAACATCACGCTCTCGCCGGTGTGGGCGTTCCCGTGGCAGGGCGACCCGAAGGCGAGCTTCGGGAGCGTCGTGCCGCTCAAGAAGGGCGATCCGCGCTTCCGCGGCGGCGCGCTCTGCGACCACCCGCACATCTTTGACCTCATCCGCCACTTGACCGGCTCTGACTTCGACTACATCTACGCCGAGGTCGCGCCGAACCTGCGCGACGGTCTGAAGGTCGAGGACATGCTCATGGCCGTGGGCAAGATGAAGGACGGCACGGCGTTCCTCTTCGACCCCTCGTGGAGCCGTCTCGAGGAGAAGCTGAAGGTGCCGGGACCGGGCTGGGAGCGTTTCCCCAAGCGCATGGAAGTGAACGTGACGATCACGGGCGAGAAGGGCATGATCAGCTGCGACTGCTTCGGCCCGAACGTGTACCACAACGGCGCGCCGAACGACCGCTACACCGTGCAGTACACGTACTTCGACGAGTGGGTGGGGCTCATCGACGAGTTCGTCGACTGCATCCGCAACCACAAGACGCCGCTCATCAACCTCAAGTGGCACAAGCAGACCATCCAGGCCATGCTTGGCTGCTATGAATCCATCCAGTCCGGCAAGATTGCGTACGTGGGCAAGGCGAAGTAATGAAGATTTCCCTGTGTTCCGTTTTCGCGTCTTTCCTGTGCGTCGCCGCCGCTGCTGGCGGCGACGACGGGAGGGACTGGTCTAACATATATCTCGGTTCCTGTCCCAGCGTCAACGCTGACGGCTCGCGCTTCGTGTTCGAGTGGAACGACTCGATCTGGATTGCGCCCACGGCGGGCGGGACGGCTGAGCGCCTCACGCCCGAGGAGGCGCGCGAAAGCTGGCCGGCGTTTTCGCCGGACGGCACGCGCGTGGCCTATCTCTCCTCGCGCAACGGAGGGAACAAGATATTCGTGATGGATTTGGCAACGATGCGCGTGAGACAGGTGTCGCACCACAGCGAACCGACCTGCCTCTCCGGGTGGGCGCCGGACGGCAAGCGTCTCGTCGGCAGCGCGCTGCGCGACCACGCCGGTAGGCCGTCCACGGCCTGGCGCATCGCCTTCTTCTCGCCGGACGGCGGCGAGACGTATCCTTTCGAACACGTCCGTTCGCGCGACGCGGCGCTTTCGCCCGACGGTCGGCTGCTCGCGTTTTCGCGTCGCGGCGACGACATCTACCGCAAGTATCGTTCTGGAAAGACGCCCTGGGATGCCGAGATTTGGCTGTACGACATGCAGACGAAGGAATTCCGTTGTGCGGCGACGAAGTCGGACAATGCCTTCTTCCCGCGGTGGCGTCCAGACGGCAAGGCGTTCTACTACCTCGGCCGCCGGCCGGGTTCGACCGTGGCGGGCGTGCGCGAGTACGTGCTGGCGAACGGCGCCGACCGCGAAGTGATCTCATTCGGCAACGATGCGGCGTTCCACCCATCGGTTTCGGGGGACGGCCATACGATGGTGGTGCGGGCCGGCTTCGACTTCTGGCGGTTCGACCCGACGCAAGACCATCCCCAGCCCATGCGCATCGCGCTTCGGCCGAGCGGTGTCCAGTCGTCCTCTAATTTCGGACGTCGCCGCTACTACTCATCCGCCTGGAACGCGGAAGGCGGCGGCGACATGACGTTCTGTTCGGACGGCATGGAGGCGGCGTTCACGTGCGGTGGCGGGCTCTATGCGATGGACACGGTCGTCAAGAAGCCGCGTCTCGTGGCGGATCGGCGTCTTGCGCGCGTGACGCATTGTGCGTTCGCGCCTGACGGTTCCAGCCTCTACTACGTGGTGAACCGCGGCGACGGTTCGGATCTCTGCTGCGCGCGCCGCACGGACGGGAACATGCCGTGGTGGGAGAACTCGTCGTTCAAGACGGAGACGCTCGTTTCGGATGACGCGGTCCGCATGGGCGTATACGTTTCGCCGAATGGCACGCGCCTCGCCTGTCCGCTCCAGAACGGCTGCCTTGAAGTGCTGACGCTGAAGGACAGGAAGCGGGAAATACGAGCCGAGGCATACGCAGTCCGCTCTGTCGCCTGGAGCCCCGACGCGCGCTATCTGGCGGCGGAACTTTCGGACGCGAACGAGAACCGCGACGTGTGGATTGTCTCCGCAGAGGGCAACGAAAAGCCGTATAACGTGACGCGGAACTGGAAGTGGGACGGGACGCCGGCGTGGAGTCCGGACGGCAAGCTGCTCGCGTGGTCGGGAAACCGTCCGGGAACTGGTAGCGGCGGCGACCAGATTTACTACGTCTACCTTGATCCCAAGGACGAGGCTGCGGAAAAGGCTGGAGATGTCAAGCGCTCCCGCCGCACCATCGGCCTGCCCAAGAAGAAAGACGACGGCGGGAAAAAGGAGCAAAAGAAAGAACCGCTGCGCGTGAACATTGTATTTGACGGGCTGTTCGACCGCATCCGGTGCACGGGCGTTTCGGGGACGGATCCGTTCTTCTCGCACGATTCGCGCACGCTTGCCTACGTCAGCGGGTCGTCCACGTACACGCTGCACGTCCCGGACCGCATGACGGGCGAGAAACTGTCGTCCAAGCGTGGGCGCAACCCCCACTGGTATGCGAAGGAGAATCGCCTCGCTTGGGTCGTGGACAACAAACCCGCGCACAAGGACACTGTCTTCAACTTGGAAGTCCACCGCGAGGACGACATGTGCGATTACCGCGAACTCGTCTTCCGTACGGCATGGGCGATGCTCCGCGACCGGTTCTATGACCGGAACATGCACGGCGTCGACTGGAAGGGCGTGCGGGACAAATACGTGGGGGCCGCGCGCCATGCCTCCAGCTATTCCGTCTTCTCGCGCGTCATCGAGCTCATGTTGGGCGAGCTGGACGCCTCCCATCTCGGGTTCTGGGCGTCCGACTCGGCGAACCGCGAATGGGTGCGTCCGCCGAAGCCGCACAACTGGGCCGTTTTCACGGGGCATCTCGGCGTGCGATTCGTCCCCGGCACGTTCAAGGTGGCGGAAGTGATCCCCGGCTCGCCGGCCGAGGGGAAGTTGTCCGTCGGCGACGAGATCGTGTCCGTGAACGGCGCGCGCCTCGAGAAGGCCACGCGCCTCACGGACGTCCTGAACCTGCCCGAGAAGGACACGGTCCAGCTCGTCCTCAAGGGGCGCGAGGCGGATCCCGTCTACCTCAAGCTGGCGACCTACGTGCAGATGCGCGAGCTGATCGCCGAAGAGGAGGTGAAGGCCATGCGCGCCCGCGTGGAGGCGGCGACGGGGGGACGCGTCGGCTACCTGGCCATCCGGAAGATGAAGCAGAAGGAATACAAGGTGTTCGAGGAAGAGGTCTATTCGCGCTGCTGGGGCAAGGACGCGCTCATCATCGACGTGCGCGGCAACACGGGCGGCTTCACGGCCGACTTGCTGCTGTCCATCATCTGCGGCAGCGACCACTCGCGCGCCGTCGGGCCGAACGGGCAGGTGGGCTATCTGTTCGGCTACTGGAACCGTCCCGTGTTCTCGAAACCCGTGGCGGTGCTGGTGAACGAGAACGTGTTCTCCAACGGCGAGATCTTCTCCCACGCGATCAAGACGCTGAAGCGCGGTCCGCTCGTAGGGCGGCGCACGGCAGGCGGCGTCATCGCCACGCGCGACGAGAACCTGCTCGACTACGGCACGTTCCGCGTGCCCGGCCGCGGCTGGTTCCTCATGGACGGAAGCGACATGGAGAAGAACGGCGCGAAGCCGGACATCGAGGTGGATCTTACGCCGGCTGACGAGGAGGCCGGGCGCGACCCGCAGCTCGACGCGGCGATCAAGGCGATGCAGGACGCCTTGGCAACTCCGCAGCCTGTTTTTAAGCCCAAGTACGCACGGTAAAGAACGAGAAGGAGACAACATGAAAATCGCAATAGTCGGCGCCGCAGGGCGCATGGGACGAATGCTCGTAAAGCTTTCGGGCGAGGGCAAGGACTTCGAGGTCGTCGCGGAAATTGACGTGGCGGAAGGCTTCGCGCGCGAGTGGCCGGAAGGCACGGAGGCCGTGATTGACTTTTCGTTCCACTCCGCCGTGCCGCCGAGCATTGCGAAGGCCGCAGAGCAGGGCATACCATACGTGATCGGGACGACCGGTCTGACGCCGGAAGAACAGGCCGTCGTGGATGCAGCCGCTACGAAAATCCCGGTGGTCCAGAGCGGTAACTACTCGCTTGGCGTCAATCTGCTCCTGAACCTCGTCAAAACCGCGGCGAAGGTGCTTGGCTCAGAGTACGACGTGGAGGTGGTGGAGATGCACCATCGGCACAAGAAGGACGCACCAAGCGGTACAGCCCTGATGCTGGCAAAGTCTGCCGCCGAGGGACTCGGAATCGCATTCGACGATGTTGCCGTATACGGGCGCAAGGGCATGGTCGGGGAACGTCCAAAGGGTGAGATCGCCGTACATGCCCTGCGGGGCGGCAGCGTGGTGGGCGACCACACCGTGATGTTCGCGGGCGACGTCGAGCGCGTGGAGATCACGCACAAGGCGCAGAGCCGCGAGGCGTTCGCTGCGGGCGCTTTGCGCGCCGCGCAGTGGGCGGAGAACCGCGCGCCGGGTCTCTACACCATGAGGGACGTACTTGGATTCAACAAGTAACATCGGCAACTTCATCTGCAATTTTGCTATACTATTGACCGATGAAAGCGACTAAAAAGAAGATTTCTGGAACGATGCCGCCCGTGATGATCCTCTGCGGCGGCAAGGGGACGCGTCTGCGCGACGTGACGGAGCTGTTGCCGAAGCCGATGGTGCCGATCGGCGAGCAGCCGATTCTCTGGCATATCATGAAGAGCTATGCGGCGTTCGGTTGCAAGCGTTTCATCCTCTGTCTCGGTTACAAGCGCGAGGCATTCGTGGATTATTTCATGAACTACCACCTCCGCACGAGCGACGCCACGATTACGCTTGGCCATTCACCGAAGATCAAGTTCCACGAGAAGGTGCCGGAAGGGGACTGGGAGGTCACGCTGGCTGGTACCGGCCTTGAGACCGGCACGGGGGGGCGCGTCTTTCAGGCGGCGAAGTACCTGAAGCCGACCGACCGCGAATTCTTCCTCACCTACGGCGACGGCGTGGCGGACGTCGATATCGCCGAACTCCTGAAAACGCATCGTGCCGCTGGGCGCGAAATCACGGTCTCGGCCGTGCATCCGGCGGCACGTTTCGGCGAGATGGTGACGGAAGGCGATCGGATTGTCCGGTTCGAGGAAAAGCCGGCCGTCGCGCAGGGGTACATCAACGGCGGGTTCATGGTGGTGTCGCGCGGATTCCTGAAGAAATTCCTCACGGACGAACCGCAGATGTTCTTCGAGCGCGACCCGATGCAGAAGGCGGCAGAGGCGGGCGAGATGACGATCTACCGCCATGAAGGCTTCTGGCAGTGCATGGATACGAGCCGCGAGTACCAATTGCTGAATGAACTGTGGAAAAGCGGAAACGCCCCTTGGACGCGGTGCTGGCAATAGACAGAGCAATGTCACTGAGGATCACTTTTATGCACGATTGTCCACAAATCTCAATTGCCACAATTGTTCACCAATCGCAAATATCAATTTGTATTTGTGACAATGGTGCCATTTGTGAACAATGAAGATTTGTGAACAATTCAATAAAGGATTAGGGGCGCCTATGATTGAAAGCTACAGAGGCAAGAAGGTTTTGGTGACTGGGCATACGGGCTTCAAGGGCTCGTGGCTGTGCGAGTGGCTGCTCGCGCTCGGCGCGGAGGTGCATGGTTTCGCCCTTGAGCCGCCGACGCGGCCGAGCCTCTTCAACCAGCTGAAGCTCGCGAAGCGAATCGCATCCCATACGATCGGCGACGTGCACGATCTCGATTTGCTCGTGCGCACGATGCGCCGCGTGAAGCCTGATTTCGTTTTCCATCTCGCGGCGCAGCCGCTCGTGAGGCTCTCGTATGAGAAGCCGGCGGAGACCTTCGATACGAATGTGATGGGCACGGTTAACGTGCTGGAGGCGGCGAGGCTGATTGGCCATCAAATCTCGGTGGTGTGCATCACCACCGATAAGGTCTATGAGAATAATGAGAAAGGCCGCCCGTTCCGGGAAACGGATCCCTTTGGTGGCCATGATCCCTACAGCGCGTCGAAGGGCGCGTGCGAGATCGTGATCTCTTCGTATCGCCGTTCCTTCTTCGGCACGCCGGATTCGCCGGTGTGGGTGGCGAGCGCGCGGGCGGGCAACGTAATCGGCGGCGGCGACTGGGCGAAGGATCGCATTGTGCCGGATGCCATGCGTGCGCTTGCGAAGGGCGAGGCGATTCCCGTGCGCAACAAGGTCTCGACGCGTCCGTGGCAGCATGTGCTTGAGCCGCTTGGCGGGTATCTCACGCTTGGTGTGGCGCTTGCGAAGCGCGAGCGGTTCGACGAGGTGTGCGGCGGATTCAACTTCGGGCCGGATCCCAAGGCGAATCGCACCGTGAAGGAGCTTGTGGAAGAAATGCTCAAATGGCGCGAGGGCGCATGGGTGGATAAATCCGATCCAAATGCCGTCCATGAGGCGGGGCTCTTGAATCTCGACATCCGCAAGGCGCGGAAGGTGCTGGGCTGGAAGCCGAGGTGGGGTTTCGAGGAGACCGTGAAGAACACCGTCCAGTGGTACGCCGCCGTTGCCGACGGCCGCAATCCTATGTCGATTACAAGGGAACAGATCGCGGTGTATGGTTTTTGACTGTCAAAAAAGGAACGTGCGAATGTCAGCAGAAGAGTTGAAAAAGGAAATTCTTGAAAAAACGGCGGAGTACTTCCGCCTCGTGCATGGCGCGAAGGCCGCCGAGCCGTTCACGCCCGGCAAGTCGCGCGTGAACTACGCGGGGCGGGTCTTCGACGAGCGCGAGATGCAGAACCTCGTCGACGCCTCGCTCGAGTTCTGGCTCACCTACGGACACTGGTCGCGCGACTTCGAGAAGGGCCTCGCCGCCTACCTCGGCGTCCGCTTCGCCCTGCTCGTGAACTCCGGCTCGTCGGCAAACCTCCTTGCCTTCATGACGTTGACCTCTCCGCTCCTTGGCGAGCGCCAGGTGAAACGCGGCGACGAGGTGATCACCGTCGCGGCTGGCTTCCCCACCACCATCGCACCGATCGTGCAGTACGGTGCCGCGCCGGTGTTCGTCGATGTGGAGATCGGCACGGCGAACATCGACGCCTCGCAGTTGGAGTCTGCGTGGTCGCCGAAGACGAAGGCCGTGATGCTCGCGCACACGCTCGGCAACCCGTTCGACGTGAAGGCGGTCAAGGCGTTCTGCGAGAAGCACAATCTCTGGCTCATCGAGGACAACTGCGACGCGCTTGGTTCGAAGTACGATGGCAAGTTCACCGGCACGTGGGGCGACATCGGCACGTCGAGCTTCTATCCGCCGCACCACATGACGATGGGCGAGGGCGGGGCTGTCTATACGGACAATCCGCTTCTCAAGAAGATCGCGCTCTCCATCCGCGACTGGGGACGCGACTGCTGGTGCGAATCGGGCGTGGACAACACCTGTGGCTGTCGCTTCACGAAGCAATTTGGCACGCTGCCTGTCGGTTACGATCACAAGTATGTTTATTCGCACTTCGGCTACAACCTGAAGGCGACCGACCTTCAGGCGGCGGTCGGATGCGCCCAGCTTGAGAAGTTTCCCTCGTTCGTGGAGAAACGCAAGGCCAATTTCGCGCGGCTCTATGAAGGGCTGAAGGATTTGCCGCAGTTGCGTCTTTTCGAGAAGTACGAAGAGAGCGATCCGTCTTGGTTTGGATTCCTGATGACGGTGAAGCCCGACGCCGGCTTTACGCGCAACGACCTTGCGAAACACCTTGAGTCGGCGAACATCCAGACGCGCAACCTCTTTGCGGGCAACATCATCCGCCATCCCTGCTTCGAGACGATGCGCGAGGGCATCGACTACCGCGTGGCCGGCTCGCATGATCAACGTACTTAGGAAATTTTGTTTAGCCGTGTAGTCCGCCGCCCACGCTTCTCACGGGAGTGTTAATTATGATTGCTTTCGCTGCTGGGAGATTAGGAGTCTTGGAGTTAAGGAGAATGTTTTGTAAATTCTCCAAGCCTCCAAAACTCCAAGCAGCGAAAGCAAATAGAAGAAAATCACAAGGAGTTATAGGCAAGAGGTAAATGCATGAGAGTTGCCGATTACATCTGGAAGTTCTTGGCCGACAAAGGAGTGAGGCATGTTTTCCTCGTGACGGGCGGCGGCGCAATGCACCTCAACGATGCGCTTGGGCGCGAGACGCGCATCAAGTACGTGTGCAATCTGCACGAGCAGGCGTGCGCGATGGCGGCAGAAGGCTATGCAAGGATGTCGGGGATGCCGGGTGTGGTCAGCGTTACGACTGGGCCTGGTGGTACGAATGCATTGACGGGCGTGATGGGCGCATGGCTCGACTCCGTACCGATGATCGTGATATCCGGACAGATCAAGCGGGCAACGATGATAACCTCTTGTCCGCATCTGAAGCTGCGGCAGCTTGGCGACCAGGAATACAACATCGTCGATGCCGCACGGCCGATGACGAAGATGGCGAAGACGGTGATGAGCGTCGAGGAGGTGCCGGAGGTCATGGCAGAGGCGTGGGAGCTTTGCCAGAGCGGCCGGCCTGGGCCGGTGTGGATCGACGTGCCGCTTGACATTCAGGCGGCGGAGATTGACTGTGATAGACCGAACGCCGTTCGGTCATCAAGGCTTGCTGAGATCGTGAGACCGGCAGAGGGCCAGATTGAAGAAATGGTTGCGCTTCTGAGAAGGGCGAAGCGCCCGGCGATCATTGCCGGTTCTGGGGTGCGTAATGCGCGAGCCGAGAAGCTGTTTCTGGAAGTGGCGGAATCACTGAACATTCCGGTGCTGACGTCGATTTCCGGAATCGACCTCATACCCTCGGATCATCCGCTCTTCTTTGGCCGCCCTGGCATTCTTGGCGAACGCCCCGCAAACTTCATTATGCAGAACAGCGATCTGTTCATCGTGCTGGGCACGAGGATGGGCATTCGCATCTGTGGCTATGCATACGATACCGTGGCCTGCAACGCGGTGAAGGTGATGATTGACGTTGACGAGGCGGAGCTTGAAAAACCGACGTTCCGTCCTGACATCAAGATACATTCAGATGCCGGTGCTTTCCTCAAAGCGCTGCACGCAGCCCTGCCGTCATCGCCGCCGCGTGAGGAATGGCTTTCATACTGCCGCGGGGTGAAGGAGCGTTTCCCCGTGATCCTGCCGGAGCATCGGGAGCGAATGGATTACGTTTCCAGCTATGTCCTGCCCGAGGCTGTGGTGCGCCACGCGCCCGATCCGCTGACGGTCGTGACGTCGAATGGAATCGCCTACACCTCGACGTTCCAGGCGATTCCAATCCGCAGGGGAATGCGCATGTTCTCCAACGAGGCCTGTGCCTCGATGGGATTTGGCCTCCCTGCGGCGATTGGCGCGGCGTTTGCCGGTGGCGATCGGCGTGTTGTGTGCTTTGAGGGCGATGGCTCGATTCAAATGAACCTCCAGGAGCTGCAGACGATGAAAAACTATCGCCTGCCCATTACGCTCCTCATCTACAACAACGGGGGCTACCTCTCAATCAAGACGACGCAGAAGGCATTCTTCGGCGGGTTCTTCGTAGGTTCCGAAGCCGGGTCGGGGGTTGTGCTTCCATCCTTTGAGAAACTGACGGCTGCATACGATCTGCCGTATTTCAGGCTTTCAACCAATCAAGAGCTGGATGAGAAACTGCCTGAAATATTCGCGGTGAATGGACCGGTCGTCGTTGAAGTCATGCTTGATCCGTTTGAGGTGCTTGGCCCCAAGGCGGCATCAAGGCGGATGCCCGATGGCACGATGGTTTCGGAACCGCTTGATAATATGGCACCGTTCCTGCCGGAAGAGGAGCGGGCGAAGTGGATGTTGGCCAAACATAGTTTGGCCAACAAATCTAAGGAAGCGAATGGCGAATAGCGGCGAGATTAAGCGCCTCTTCATCACCGGTGGCACGGGCTTCTTCGGCAAGTCGATGCTCGATTATCGCCTTCGCCATATGATGTCATGGGCAGAAAGGAACTGAAAACATGAAAGCTTTTGTATTCTCAGAACCAGGAAAAGTTGAATGGAGGGAAGTTCCGCCTCCGGTTCTTATGGAGCCCTTTGGGGCTATACTGAAGCCAATCTTGATCGCTCCCTGCTCTTCTGATGCCCACACGGTCTATGGTGGAAGCATCCCTAAGCAGGAAAACCACGTTCTAGGCCATGAGTGTGTGGCCTTGGTGACAGCAGTGGCTTCGCAGGTTAGGGATTTTGCGCCAGGAGATGTTGTTGCGGTTCCGGCCGTGACGCCGAATTGGAGGGCTCTCTCAATTCAGGAGGGTAATGAACGGCATGCGGAAGACCATTTTTCAGGATGTCGGCTTGGCAGGACGTGGCCTGGGGTGTTCGCCGAGAGATTTGCCATTCCGGATGCCGATACAACACTTGCAAAGATACCTGATGGCGTATCGCTCGAACAGGCGTTGATGTCGGTTGACATGATGACTACGGGCTTCACCGGTGCGGAGGGTGCGAACATCAAGGTCGGAGATTGCGTGTGCGTGATAGGCATAGGCCCAGTAGGGTTGATGGCCGTTGCCGCGGCAAGGCATCTTGGAGCGGCAAGGATCATCGCGGTTGGCTCTCGTCCGCAGTGTGTCGAATTGGCCAAGCGTTATGGCGCTAGCGACGTCATCAGTTACAAGGACGGCGACATTGTGGAGTTGGTATTGGGCATGACAGAAGGCGTTGGCCCGGATTCCGTGATAATCGCAGGCGGGGGGGACACCGTTTTTTCCCAGGCCGTGGACATGGTCAGGTATGGCATCGGCACAATTTCAAATGTGAATTATTATGGCGGCGTTGGCAACTTGGATTTTCCAAAATTTAGCGGCGGGCGCGGTATGGCCGGTAAGACAATCCGCACGGAGCTGGCGAAAGGCGGGCGCATGCGCGTAGAACGAATGATGAGAATGATAAAATACGGAGGTATAGACCCAGCGCCACTGGTAACGCATCGCCTTTTCGGATTTGACAAATTGGAGGAGGCCCTTTTGATTATGCGTGACAAACCGAGTGATTTGATAAAAGTTGTAGTCTCAGTAGAAGGTGAGGTGCGTGATGTCTGATTGTATCCTCTGCGGGGAGCCGCTGCCAGTTGAAAGTTTCCTGAGCCTCAAGGGGATGCCGTCATGTGCGCAGAACATCCCGGATAAGAACTCGTTGCACAAAGACAGGGGCATGGACCTGAATCTCTTTCAGTGCGGTTCGTGCGGTCTGGTGCAGTTGGACTGCAGCCCGGTTCCGTATTATCGCGATGTCATACGGGCTGGTGGGGGTACGAAGACGATGACCGACCTGCGAAGGTCGCAGTACGGGCACTTCATTGATAAATGTTCTCTCGCTGGAAAACGGATTCTCGAGGTCGGTTGCGGACAAGGTGAATTCCTTGAGATGCTCAAAGGTTTTAACGTGCAAGGCTTTGGAATCGAAAACAATCAGCTGCTTGTTGATTTGGCCACGAAGAAGGGATTGTCTGTCTACAGGGATTTTGCAGGCAATGGCGGCAATGGCATCCACGCCTTGCCAGGAGCCCCGTATGACGCCTTCATGCAGTTCAATTTCATCGAGCACCAACCCGACCCCAACGGAATGGTGCGGTGTATCCGGGAGAACCTCGTTCCCATGGGAGTGGGGCTGGTGACGGCGCCTAGTTTTGAGTACATACGGAACGATTGTGTCTATGAAGTGATGCGAGACCATCTCGCTTACTACTCCGAACGTACGCTTTCTTTCCTCTTTGAGAAGAACGGATTTGACGTTCTTGAGAGGGGAATTGTCAACAAAGACACCGTTTATGTAATCGTTCGGCGGCAGGAACATCTTACGCGCGACACGTTCAGGACGAATTACGAACAAATCAAAGACACCTTGAATCTGTTTGTGGAGAATATGACGGGAAAGGGACGCAGGTTGTCATTCTGGGGTGCAAGCCACCAGTGTTTCACGGCGGCATCATTTCTTAGCCATCCAGACAAGGTTGAGAGCATTGTTGACTCGGCCAAGTTCAAGCAGGGCAAGTACTCGCCGGCATCGCACATTCCTATCGTGGCACCAGAGCAATTCTTTGCGTCACCTTCCGACTCGTTGCTCATACTTGCGCCCGGCTACACGGACGAGATTGCGGCCACGGTCACGTCGCGCACATCGGCGGTCAAGTTGTTTGCGCTTAGATCAGATACGATAGAGGAGTTGAATTGAAGCGGATCCTGATAACAGGAGGCACTGGCTTCTTTGGCAAGTCCATGCTCGACTACCGGTTGCGGCATGGGCGGCAGATTGATGCGGAATGGATCATAGTCTCTCGCAACCCAGTTGCATTCCTTCAAGACAGCCCACAGTTCGCGAACATAGCCGACGTTCGTTTTGTAAGGGGAGATGTACTTCACGAGAATGTGCTTGTCGGTGCCATGGACTTGGGACAAATTGATGCAATAATTCATGCGGCAGCGGTGCTTGATCCTAGTGCACCGGCAGATAGGATACTGTCGGCCGCAATTAAAGGAACGGGGAATGTAATATCATTGGCACAAGGGGTTGGTTGTAAGAAAATCCTTTTCACAAGTTCCGGTGCAGTGTATGGACAACGCTCGTCGTTGGCAAGCGAAAGAGATGAATGCGTGCCATCCACTCCATACGGGAGGGGGAAGGTGGCGGCGGAACGCTTACTGGTTGAGTCTGGACTTGATGTGAAAATTGCACGTTGTTTTTCATTCGTGGGCAAATACCTCGACCGTACGATATATTACGCCATCGGAAACTTCATCCAGAACTGCCTTGACGGGAAGCCCATAATCATAAACGGTGATGGCACGCCGCTCCGCAGCTACCTCTACGCCGACGACCTCGCGGCGAGAACGGACGCCTCTACAACGTTGGATCTGATCGCGCGGTATCGATACGCGAGCTCGCCGAAACCGTGCGCGATGCCCTTGGCTCAAAAAGCGAGATCATCGTGAAGGGGATACCGAAGGCCGGTGAAAAACCATCGGTTTACGTGCCGTCGATTGAACGTGCAAGGGGGGAACTCGGGCTAGATGTCAAGGTCACACTTGAAAATGCCATACGATTCTCGGTTGGAAGTAAAGCCAGTTCCACATGAACCAGTTGCAAAAACCTTCTTTCTTTCGCTATTAGGAGTTTAAGAGTTTAGGAGACTTGGAGCAAAACTTCAAAAGGTCTCAATACCTCCAAGACCCCAAAACTCCCAATAGCGAAAGGCAATGAACGTGCATTATTGGTAGAGGAAGATTTGCAACTACCTCACATTATTCTGTTCGGCTGTCGCCATGATGCAGCGGCGTGCAATACCTCGCGAAGAAGGGCCGGCAGATGTCAACTACGCTTAAACTTCTCGATCAAATGTCCCACGCAGGGTAACTTAGGACTTCTTCGGCCAGAATACATCAGTGAACTTGGAGGGAATGCCTACCTCGTTCTTCTCAAAACACTCAGCGAGGATCTTCCAGCCGAGGTCGAGGGCGTCGATGAGGTCGATGTTTACGGAGAGGTCCATCATCTCCTTCTCGAACAGCGCGCCGTACTTGAGGAGCTTCTGGTCCCAGGCGGACATGCGGAAGCCCATGGACTGCTTCTCCACCGTCTCCTTGTAGGAGGCGTAAAGCTTGATCATGGCATCCATGATCGTGCGGTGGTCGTAGCGCGTCGTGTTGTGCGCGCGGAACCAGTCGCGGTCGGAGATCGAGGCGTGTTCCTTTTCGGCCTCCGTCAGGACCTTATCCTGCTGGAGCGAGCGCGAGGTGCCCTTGTTGACCTGCTGCTTTAGACGCGAGAGCGAACCGAACGGCTCGATGCGTCCGTTGCGGAGGTAGAACTGTCCTTCGGTGATGTAGCCCGTGTTGTCGGGGACGGGATGGGTCACGTCGTCGCCCGGCATCGTCGTGACGGCGAGGATCGTGATGGAACCGGCACCGTCGAAGTCCACGGCCTTTTCGTAGCGGGAGGCGAGCTGGGAGTAGAGGTCGCCGGGGTAGCCGCGGTTGGAGGGAATCTGCTCCATCGTGATGGCAATCTCCTTCATCGCGTCGGCGAAGGACGTCATGTCGGTGAGCAGCACGAGCACGTCTTTGCCCTTGAGTGCGAACTGCTCGGCGACGGCGAGCGAGACATCCGGCACAAGCACGCACTCCACCGTGGGGTCGGCGGCCGTGTGCACGAACATCACGGTGCGCGAGAGCGCGCCGGAGGTGTCGAGCGTCGCGCGGAACTTGAGGTAGTCGTCGTACTTGAGGCCCATGCCGCCGAGCACGATCACATCGGACGAGGCCTGCATCGCGATGCGGGCGAGCAATTCGTTGTACGGCTCGCCGGCGCGCGCGAAGATCGGGAGCTTCTGCGACACGACGAGCGAGTTGAAGAGGTCGATCATCGGGATGTTCGTACGGACCATGCGGTTCGGCATGATGCGCTTCGAGGGGTTCACGGACGGCTGGCCGATCGGCACCTTGTTGTCCGAGAGCGCCGGACCGCCGTCGCGCGGCTTGCCCGTGCCCGTGAAGGCGCGTCCGAGAAGGGCGTCGCCGAAGGGGATCTTCATCGTCTCGCCGAGGAAGCGCACGCGGGCGGAGGTGTCCACGCCGCGCGCGCCGGCGAATATCTGCAGCGTCACGTTGGGACCGTCGAGCTTGATCACCTGGGCGAGCGACGTGCCCGCGCGGGATTCGATCTCCGCGATCTCATAGTACTTCACGCCTTCCGCACGGAGCGTGGCGACTGATCCCGACAGTGCGTCGATCTTATGGTAGACTTTGTTGTTGAACATCTCTTCTTCTCCCGAAAACTTCTGCTTATTATAGCCTTTTTGCTCCCGTAACGCAATGGCGAAACTCAATGGCTTCCAGATGGGGCTTCGTACCGCCTTACGCGTAGCCGCGCACCCAGGCTTTCCGCTAGGGCCCTGCAGCGGGCCTGTTTCTCAATGCTGGTGACCGGCTCGTCGACGACAGTCATCACGACCTCCGGCACTACGGCGGCCGCCTCCCGCGTGAACGCGAGAAGGGCTGGATACGCCGCCGCGCCGAACTTCGGGCGGCAGATGTCGAGGTATTCGGCCGCGTCGTCCGTGTTGAGGCTGATTGATAGGCAGTCGACCTTTCCCGCGAAGAGCGGGGCCGTCGGTCTGCCGTTGACGAGGTCGGAAAGTCCGTTGGTATTGACGCGCACGCGCGGCGCAGCGTCGAGGCGCTTCAAGTGGTCGGCTGCGGCAAGCAGGACGTCTAGCCTTTCGGTTGGCTCGCCGTATCCGCAGAACACGACTTCGCGGAATCTCGCGTAGTCCCATCCGTCAAGACTCGCCGTGACCTCCTCCAGCGTCGGCTCGCGTTCCAGCCAGAGCGGACCCGAACCGAACACCTCCGGGCCGTTGTTGCGGAGACAGAACCGGCAAGCGCACGGACACCTGTTCGTAAGGTTCACATAGACAGACTGCTTGACCTGGTAAGTGATAGTCATGGCACAAGTTCTCCCAGCACTTCCTCGATTGCAAGGCCGTCTTTCGGCGGCAATCCCATCTCCACCGTCCGTCGCACGGCGCTTGCCGTGAACGCGCTCGCCTTGCGGACTGACTCCGCAAAGTCCATACCGTTGACGGCGTCCGCCAGGATCACGGAGGCGAACACGTCGCCAGTCCCGCTGCGGTCTCCACCGATTTTCGGCTCGGCGTGGAGCGAGGAGGGGCGTCCACGCTCGTAGATGAAGTTGACGAGCGCGTTGCCGCGCGGGATGCCCGAAACCACCACCTTGCTTCCGTTGCGTTCCGCGAGGCGGGCGCAGAGCGCGTCGAGTTCGGCGTCCGTGAAGTCCGTGCGGTACGGCACGTCCGCGAGAAAACACGCTTCGGTGAGGTTGGGCGTCAGGATGTCGGCCTCGTCGAGGAACGAGCGCATCGACTCGGCGCGGTCCTGGTCGTAGGTGGGGTAGAGGCGTCCGTAATCGCCCATCACCGGATCGACGCATACGATCGTTTTGGGCGTCTTGAACGCGGTGATGAAGCGGTGTACGAATGCCACCTGCTCGCGCGAGCCGAGAAACCCTGTCTGGATGGCGTCGAAGCGGAGTCCCAGCTTGCGCCATTCCGCCACGTAATCGTCGAGATGCGGCGTGTTGTCCGTCCACGCGAATGAGTCGAATCCCGTGTGGTTCGTGAAAAAGGCCGTCGGCACGGGGCAGCACTGCACCTTCATGGCGGAGAGGATAGGTATGGTAACCGCGAGCGAGCATCGCCCGAAGCTCGTGAAGTCGTTTATGACCGCGGCTTTCCTCTGCCGGTTGTGGTCGGCATGTATGTCTGCTGTTCCCTGCATGGGGCGGATATTCTAGCATATCTTGCGGGTCAAAAGCCAATGTTTTCAATCGCATTCGGCGACACATTCGGCGCGAGCGGGCAGTTTGAGCAGTCGGGATGGGCCGCGAGGCAACATTCGCGGTAGATTTGGATGAGGCCTTGGACTAGCAGGCCGTTTCCCGCGTAGAGCGCGGGATTGTGGTCGCGTCCGAACAGACGGAACGCCATGAGGCGCACAGTCGAGTTGAGATCCTCGGGAAAAATCCACTCCGGCACGCGGGCAAGGCGCTCCTCGGCGCGCGCGAAGGGGATGAGCACGTTCGTGAGCATCGCGGCGGCGCGTCGTGCGCCAAGGGGACGCGCCGCGCGCAGGATGTCGAGCGCGGCCTGCTGTCCGGTGCGCTCGGCGAGGTCGCAGGCGTCGAGTCGGCGCAGGAGCGCGGGAAGCTCGCCGGCGAAGAGGTGTGCAGCTTCGTCGATGCGCCGCGCGGGTGAGTTGGATGGACGCACGTTCGCCGTGCGCCAGGGAACGCGCGGGGCCACGCCGAGGTCGGCCGCGCAGGAGAGCGCGGTGGAGGCGGCGCCGGGGGTGGGCGGTAGCTCGCGCCACGGCAGAGTCTGCGCGAGGGCGCGGAAGGGAGCGGAGTTGTGTTTGTAGCCGAAGGCGGCCATCATCTCCTCGTAGAACGTCTGGGCCCGGTCGCCGTCGCGCACAAACAACGCACAAAACCGACGCGCCTTTCCTTCGAGACGGCGTTTCCCGGCGGCGCGGAGAAGGGCGAGCGCGGCGTCAGGCGCGTGAGCGAACGCGGCCTCGCAGGGACGAGGCGTATCTGGCAGGCGTGCGTATGGATAGGCGGCGAGATCGATTTCGTCAGGGGAGAAGTCGGGCTTCGTGCGGAGTGCGTCCCCGATGCAGATGCGCACGCAGCGCGGTGGCAGGCTTCCAACGTCGGCCACTGGCGGCGGGCCGGGATGCCATGTGACGTGCGCTATGACATTGGCGTACGCCGGGTCGCCTGCGTGTCCGTGCGCAGTCCAATCTGCCGCGCGTACGTGTATCTCCACGTCGCCGCGGATGCGGCGGCGGTCCAGGCCGATTTCCAGGACGGCGTCCCGGAAATCCGGCCCGGCCTCGAGGTTCCATCGCCCTGGGTCGACCACGCGCACTGGTGCGCCTTCGGCCACGCGCAGGTCTGTGGGACGCAGCGTGCCGTCGTACCAGATGGCCTGGACGTGACGTTCGGATATGATTTCGTCGATTCTGTGCATGAGTCCTCCGTTCTTTTATGGACGGCGACAATGATAACACATAAACCACGAAGAAAACAGGGGGAAAACTGTCAAAAGAATGCAACAGATTTGTATGTAAATTGTATAGAAATTGTATGGGAATTGTCGCGTGGTGGGACAGGGGAGACTCGAACTCCCAACCCCCGGTTTAGGAAACCAGTGCTCTGTCCAGTTGAGCTACTGTCCCGCGGCGGTGAATATGATACCAAATATTCGCTTCACAGGCTAGGGGTGTTTTGGTAAAATCTGCGCCACGGAGAAAACGGCATGAAATTTGTCGAGACAGGCATGATTGTGTGCTGGGCGCTGTGTGCGGCCGGATTGGCTGCGTATGTGGCGTCCGTTGCGCGTCGAGTCACATACGTTACGCTTGCTGACGGACGCAAGACCGAGTGGCGGCTGCCGCTCGTCGTGCGACTGCTGCTGCCACTCGTGCCGAACCTCCGTCGCCTTGCCTCCGGACGGCATTTCAAGTCTGCCCGTGAGAAGGCTGACGTGATGATCATGTCCGGCGGGCTGGAGGGCCTGTTGACGGGCACGGAGTTCGTGTCGCTCAAGATTCTGATGCCCGTCGTCTGCGGTTCCCTGTGGGCAGCGTTCGTTTTTCTGCTGTCGGGGCTGTTGCCCAATTCGTTCATCTCCGATAACCTCGTGCTTCTCATCGGCATGGGCGCGCTCTGGTTTTACGTATACCCCCTGATGTGGCTGCGCGGCACGGTGAAGCGCCGGCACTTCGCGATCATGCGCGCATTGCCGTTCGTGCTGGACCTCCTTACGCTCAGCGTGGAGGCGGGTATGGACTTCATGAGCGCCCTCCAGCGCAACTGCGAGCGCCGCAATCTCGACCCGCTGAACGAGGAGCTTATCCGCATGACGCATGAGATACAGGCGGGCACTCCGCGCCGCACGGCGCTGAAGAACATGTCCGCGCGCGTGCGCCAGCCGGATCTAGGCGGCGTGGTGCACGCCCTCGTGCAGGCGGACGAGCTGGGCGTGCCGATCGGCTCGATACTCCGCATACAGTCCGACCAGCTCCGTTCCCGTCGTTTCGACCGGGCGGAGAAGCTGGCGCACGAGGCGCCGGTGAAGATGCTGGGACCGCTCATGCTGTGCATTTTCCCCGCCGTATTCGTAATCCTGCTCGCGCCGCTTCTCATGCAGGCGTCAAAGAACATCTTCTAACAGGAACATCATAATGAGCCAAGAATTTGAAA
The DNA here is from genome assembly GCA_902779075.1 of uncultured bacterium. Next base: position 27,027 of record CACZAK010000089.1, read on the forward strand.
TCCAGGTTACTGAAGGCCCGTTGAAAGGCCGTAGCTTCGTCGTGCCCGCCGAGGGCCTGCGGCTTGGACGGCTCTCAGCCTGCGAGATATCCATACCGGACCCCGCGCTCTCGCGTACGCACTGTCTCTTCGAGGCGCGTGACGGCGCGTTGTGGGTGACGGATCTGGCCAGTGCCAACGGGACCGTCGTGAACGACGAGCAGCTGGGAGCTGACTCCCATCGGCTCAAGTCGGGAGACAAGGTGTTCGTTGGCGACTCCGTGCTCCAGGTCGTGGCTAAGGGCGATAGCGGTCCGGTTCCGGAGCCCGTGCCCGTGGGGGAGGCGGCGATGCCCACAATAGACCTCGGACTGAGCGGCGGGGAGAAGCTCCAGGAAGAGGCGGCGGAGTCACGGCCGCAGTCGGGGCGGAGGTTCTTTCTCTGGGGCGTGGCGCTCGCATTCGCCGGTGCGGCCGCAGCGCTGTTCCTCATTCCGGTCGGCACCGAACCGGAAACGGCGGCGACTGCGCCGTTGCCCGTGGAGGCGGACGACCTCGTCTCCTTTTCCTTCGAGAAGGTGAAGGCCGATACGCGCTCCGCCTACCGATACGCCCTTGCGTACGACGGGAAGTCGATGCGCGTAGAGGTGGACGACGTGCCGGATGCAAAACGGCACGTGAGGGAGATGGTGGAGCTATCGGACGATGCGCGCAAGCGTCTAGCAAACATCTTCTCTTCCCCAGAACTCCACCTCCTCGCTCCGGAGCATGTGGGCAACCCGACCGAACCCGGCTCGCTGCAGAGCTTCTCGCTTCATGCAATCAGCGCGAAGCGCGTGCTGGACATCTCGGTCGAGAACAAAGTCGAGCCGGAGGCGTTTCAGGACATGCGCCTGAAGCTGGAGGCGTTTGCAGACAGCGAACTCGGCCTGCACGCCATCCACATGCCCGTGGCCAAGCTCAAGGAACTGAGCGCGGAGGCGCGTCGCGTGGCAGACGCGAAGTGGGCCGAGCGCGAGTCCGGTTTCGGAAACCTTGCCGAGGCTATGCGCAAGTATGACGAGGCGATACACTACCTCAAGACCGTCGACCCGAAGCCGGCGGACTACGAGGAGACATGCTCGCTGCGAAAGATGGTGAAGGAGGAGCTTGACCGCGTCTACATGCTGCACCGCGGCAACGCCGACCAGGCGATCGGCACGCAGAACTGGGAACAGGCCAAGTACGAGCTGCACGTTCTGCTGGAGTTGGTCAACGACCCGAATGACGAGCGCAACAAAGAGGCGTCGCGCAAGCTCCTAGAGGTCGAGGCGCGGATGAAGGCAAAGCGGTGAAAGGCGGTGGAACGATGAAAGGAATGTTGTGGAAGTGCGCGCTGCTTGCTGGCGTTGTGGCGGCGCTGACGGGGGCGAAGCCGATGTCGATGCGTCTGGACGTTACCGGACGTCCCGAAGGCGCGAAGATCTACGTGGACGGTACGTTCCGAGGAACGCTGCGCGGCGACTCCGCGTGTTCCGTTACGCCGCTCGACGAGGGGCGGCACTTGCTTCACGTGGAGGCGCCGTTCTACCGTCCGTTCGACGCATACGTGCGCCTGGACGAGGCGAACAGCTTCGTGTCGAAGGCCGTGGACCTCGAACCTCTGCGCGGTATCGTGCTGGTGAAGACGAAACCGGCCGGCGCCTCTGTGACGTGCCGAGGAAACGCGCTTGGTACCACACCCCTGCTTATTACTTCCTTGCCTTGTGGTCCGGTCCATACGCTTGAGCTGTCGCTCAATGGTTACCAGAAGAAGCGCGTGGAGGTTAGCATGATGGATCGCACGCCCATTGTGCGTGAAGAGTCTCTTGTGCTGGATTCCGGAATCGCGTACTGCACGTCCGAGCCCGTCGGCGCAACCGTCCTCTTGAACGGCATCGAGCGTGGCAAGACGCCTGTGGAGGTGATGGTGCCGCGCGGCGGTGCGGTGCTGACGTTCCGTCTGGAGGGTTACCAGGACATCGAACAGTCGGTCGGCATGTCGGCTGGCGAACGGCGCCCGGTAGCGGTAAAGATGGCGGGGAGTCCTGCGCGTCTCTCAATCGTGACAGAACCCGACAAGGCAAAGGTGGTTCTGGACGACAGTTACCAGGGGCTCTCCCCAGTGACGATCACCTCGGCCACTCCTGGTGAACACGTGATCCGCATCGAGCTTTCCGGATATGCGCCGGTCTCGCGCATGGTGCAGCTCGCCAACGGCGGCGACACGACAGAGAGATTTACGCTGGAGAGCATCCTTGGACGAATCGAGGTAGTCTCTTCGCCGGCTGGAGCGAAGGTGTCCCTAGACGGCAAGGCCGTCGGCACCACCCGTCCCCAGGGGGATTCCGGCAAGTCCGAAGTCCTGATGATAGAGAACGTCCCGGCCGGAGAGCACGCGGTCCTGGTCCACCTCGACGGTTACTTCGACCAGTCGCGCAAGGTCGTGGTGGCCGCAAAGGAGACGAAGCAGTTGCCCTTTACGCTCAGGCGCAACTTCATGGCCGACACCGAGGTCGAGACGATCAACGGCGCGCCCGTGCGCGGCGCGCTCGTGCAGGACAAGACGAACGCCGATCAGATTGTAATCGAGATCAAGCCCGGCGTGGAGCGGACGATCCGTCGCGACACGATCCGCAAGATCAAGAACCTCAAGTGATGAAGACTCGCCTCGACCAGCTGCTCGTTGTGCGCGGGCTCGCCGCATCGCGCACGGTCGCGCAGGCGCTCATCCTCGAGGGGAAGGTGCGCGTGGCGGGGCAGGTCGAGCGCAAGGCCGCACGGCTGCTGCCGGACGACACGTCCGTGGAGGTGGAGGCTCCGCCGCGTTTCGTCTCGCGAGGCGGCGAGAAACTGGAAGGGGCCTTCGCGGCTTTTCCGGGATGGACCGTGGACGGTCTCGTGTGCCTTGACGTGGGCAGTTCGACTGGCGGTTTCACTGACTGCCTCCTCCAGCACGGCGCAGCGCGCGTGATGGCCGTGGACGTGGGGACTAACCAACTCGCCTACAAGCTCCGCGTCGACCCTCGCGTGTGGGTGCGCGAGAATTTCAACGCTCGCAACCTCACCGTGGAAGACCTGCCCGAACGCCCCGCGCGCGCAGTGACGGACGTGAGCTTCATCTCCCTCAAGCTCATCCTGCCGCCGATGGCGGAGGTCCTTCTGCCAGGCGGAGAGATCATCTCGCTCATCAAGCCGCAGTTCGAGGCCGGGCGGGGACAGGCCCCCGGCGGCGTGGTGAAGGATCCCGAAGTGCGCCAGCGCGTGGTGGACGAAATCTCGCGCTTCGGTCAGGAGACGCTCCGCCTTGCGCTCTTGGGCGTCGCGGAGTCCCCGATCCGTGGCCGCGAGAAGGGCAACGTGGAGTATCTCGCCTGGTGGCGGAAGCGAATGTAAAGTGTAAAATGAAAAAATAGGGATGAAGGGGGACGGAGGGGCGAATTTTTGATATACTATGCGCCATGAAAACTTGGATTGCATTCTGGTCTGGTATCTTCAAGAACAACCCGACGTTCCGTCTGGTGCTGGGGCTCTGCCCCACGCTCGCGGTCACGACGTCGCTTGAGAACGCGCTTGGCATGGGCTTGGCGGCGTCGTTCGTGCTTATTTGCTCGAACGGGCTCGTCTCGGCGCTGCGCAAGGTGATTCCCGCCGCCGTGCATATTCCATGCTACATCGTGATCATCGCCACGTTCGTGACGGCGGTCGACCTGCTCATGCAGGCGTATCTCCCGGCACTCTCCGAATCGCTAGGCATCTTCATCCCGCTGATCGTAGTTAACTGCATCATCCTCGGCCGCGCCGAGGCGTTCGCCTGCAAGAACGGCGTGATAGACTCGCTCGCCGACGGACTTGGCGCGGGCATTGGCTTCACGCTCGCGCTCGCGCTGATCGCCGCCGTACGCGAGGTTGTCGGGGCCGGGTCGCTCACTGTCTGGGGCGACATCGCCATCAAAAACATTCACGCGAACGGCGTTGTGCTGGCCATCCTGCCTGCTGGCGGATTCATCACGCTCGGACTTCTGCTCGCCCTGATAAACCACATAGGCGCCGTGCAGGCACGTCGTCGTGGTGAACCGCCGCCGTTGCCGATCAACCTTGACTGCCGCCATTGTACGATGTGCAATAACGGGAAATGACGGCAATGAAACCGGGTCTGCGTCGCGGACTCTTCCTTGCAAGGCCGGGGCGGCCTAGCCACATCATTTTTTCATGAGCGCCTGGTATTCCTTCGCCGTGCGGTAGCCCGTGAGGCAGGGACGCTGCTTGGAGCGTTCGGCGTCGGTGACGCCGACGAACGGAAGCTGTCCGTCCGGCGGGTCGAAGGCATCCATGAAGTAATCGCGCTGGGTGTACTCGTCAATGTCGAGACGCACGAACACGTATGCGTTGGTGTCGATTTTCACCTCGCCGCGCTTGACGAGCTCGTAAAAGCGCTGGCAGCGTCCGCAGGCTTCGCGTCCAATGGAGACAAGTATTTTCTTCTTCTGTTCGCCGGCGGCCTTGCATACATCGCCGAAGTCCTGTTCCGGCGGGAGGTAGGGAGGGATTTCAAACACGGCCGGCTTCTTCTGCAGTTCGTCGATCTCCTTCTTGAGCGCATCGTGCGCCGGAGACTGCGTGAACGCGACAAGCGCGGTTGCGCACGCAACCGCCCCGAATATGATTTTTAATCTGCTTTTCATGTTCCTTCTTCCTTCTTCTGGTTTGAGGTTCACCAATTATATCAAATTTTGGTAATGTCGCAAAGTTTGATAAACAAATTGCGCCATGCCGGGCCATGCCGGGCGATGATGTCAGCGTCTGGCAATACAGAATCCCCGGCCTTGGCGAAGGGGGAGCGTAATCTCCCTCGCGCGCGCGCGACCATAATATATATCCTGTTGCCTGCGCTTTGCACGGAATTGTAAATGAGGATGACTTTTGAGATTGTTCACAAATCTCAATTGTTCACAAGTCACAAATGGCAAATGGTCACGCAGAGGCGCAGAGAGGCAGAGAGGGCTAAGAAAGCCCCTCTTGCTTTCGCTATTGGGGGATTGGGAGTCTCGGAGTTCAGGAGAGTTATAACTTCTCCCATTATCCAAAACTACCAATACAGAAAGCAATAACTAAAATATAGTTGGGTTATAGACAAGGTCTGGGGTCTTCACAATACATTGTAATACACTTTGCGACCTTTGCGGCTAAAAACTGGAATCCAACTTCGATTTAGGTTTATTTGCCTTTGAACTGCTTTCCTGTTTGTTATGACCTTTAGAGTCCCGATTCCTGACACCTAGGTGTCACAACCCCTGACACCTAGGTGTCACACCCTCTGACACCTAGGTATCACACCCTCTGACACCTAGGTGTCACAACCCCTGACACCTAGGTGTCACAACCCCTGACACCTAGGTGTCACGGGTCACAGACAATGACTGGAAGCACTTCCTTGACGGATTTAGCAATGCCATAATATCACGAACCTGTTGTAAAACCTTTCTTGCTTTCGCTATTGGGAGTTTAGGAGATTGGGAGGCGTGGAGAAAAATGCAAATAATCTCAATAACTCCAAGACTCCAAGACTCCCAACAGCGAAAGCAATACGAGGAATCACAGGCGAGTATATAGGCACGAAGTTTATCCATGTAGAACAGGTAGAACATGCAAAGCGTACAGATGATTTACCTGTTCTGCATGTTCTACATGGACATTCAAAACCTTTCTTGCTTTCGCTATAGGGAGATTAGGAGATTGGGAGGCTTGGAGAAGACCTCAAAAGTCTCAATAACTCCAAGACTCCGAGACTCCCAACAGCGAAAGCAAGGCGATTCTGCTCCATTCGGACCGAAATTATGGTAGAATTCACGGGCCATGAGATTTGAAGCGAAGAGAGTTGTGCGCCTAAGCGCAAGTGTCGGCCTTGCGGCCGTTCTGCTGGGCGCGTCCGTGTTTGCCGCAGAGCGGGATGTCGCGTCACGTGCGGCGCAAACGAAGAGAGGCGTGCTGGTGCTCCAGGTCGGGAGCGACTGGTGCGTCAGCGGCGAGAACGTGCGCAAGGCGTTCGAGAGCCGGGAGTTTGAGAAGTCCGTGGGAGGGAAGTACGTCCTTGCCGTCTATGACGAGATGGATTCCCCGACCGAGGCGGTCAAGGCGAAGAACGAGCTGGTCAAGGACATCCTCATCCGGACGAAGCGCTTCCCCGCGTTGACGTGCTATGCACCTGGAAGGCCGCCGCGCGTGTTCGCGCAGATCGAGAACATACCGGGGAACGTCACGCCCGAGAAGCTCGCTCGCGCCGTCGCCCGCCAGGCGGCAAGGAAGGACAGTGCGGAGGCGTACTTCCGAAAGGCGGCGTCCGCTGACGGCGAGTCCGCCGCCGATCTCTACGGAGCGGGATTCGACCTCCTTGCGCCGATGATGGGCATCTTCCACCAGGGCGAGTTGAAGAAGGGCAAGACCGCTTGGACGAAGGAATGGGAGTCACTCACGTCTCTGGATGCCGACGACCGGTTCGGCTGGGTTCGGCACTTCAACTTTGACGACTACAGGTGCGTCGACCTGATGGGAAAGTGCGTGAGGGACGGAGATTCAAAGCTGATCAGCAGGTTGCTCTCCATTCCGCAGAAACATTTCTCGCCAAGTCAAAAGCAGTTCATGAAGGTGCTAGAGTACGCGAAGGATTCCGGCGGCACGGGCAGTCCGCTTTCGTCATCTGGGAAGGCTATCCTCAAGGAGACTCTCAGCCTCGGCCGCGATACGTTCTGGGGACAGTTCGCGATGGGCCGGCTGATGATGGACGGCGAGAAGATTGAGTCTAAAGGTCTCTATCGGGCGCCCGTGCGGCCGCGTCCGACGAGCAGTTCGTCTGCCGCCCGCCTGCCATTCACCCTTGATCGCATGAAGGAGCGTCTGAAGTCGCTGAAGCCGACGACGGAGTTCGGCGAGAGCCAGAAACTCGACGTAGCGCGAGGCGCGGTCTTGAGGCTCTTAGGCAAGGAGGGATGGCATGAGCTGAACGCGAGGCCCGGTTCGGGGCCGTTCGTCAAGGCGTTCATGAACGACAGGACTTGGTTGGAGGACTTCGCGTGGAGCGGAACGTTCGCGTCCGGCAAGGCGGACGCGGGCGACGGGGCGAAGGCGGTGCTTGCGCTCGAATCGCTCATTTACCAGGACGAGGGCCGGTGGGTTCCGTTTGCGGGCGGCAGGTTCGCGGACAACGAGGGACGCCGTTTCATGACGGCGCTGGCGCTCGTGTATCCCGACAAGGACGAGGCGTGGCTCGCGGACGTCCTCGACGCCTACAGGACCACCGCGCTCGCGGGACGTCTCCACAAGGCGGCATATACGCAGCCGACGTGGCTGTGGCGCTTCGCGGTGAACCACGGGCGCACATCCTCCGGAACGGACAACATGGCCGCGCAGCAGCGGCATCTCGACAAGTTCGTCAACCTGCCGTGCAGGGAGTATGGCGGAACGTGCTGGATGATCCAATACCGGCTCAAGAACAGTTTCGGCGATTCGGTACACGGTCCGCTCTACTACAAGCCGTGGGCGACGGCGGGCGAATGGCCGAAGCGCAAGTACACGCAGATTGTTGGCGGCGTGTGCGGCGAACTCTCGAAGTTCGGGAGCGCCACCGCGAACGCGCACGGGCTTCCCTCAACGACGGCGGGCCAGCCCGGACACTGCGCCTACACGCGGAGGCTGCTGAACGGAAAGTGGGAGGTCAACTTCAGCGTGACGGGGCACTCCCAGATGCACATGTGCTTCTGGAACAGGCACCCGTGGCAGTACGTCGCGTCGATCGAGAAGACGTACGCCGGCGACCGGGAGACGCGGCTTTCGTGCGAGCGGCTGATAGCGCTTGCCGCCTTCGCGGAGGAGGCTAAGGAGAAGCCGTCGGTCGTCGAGAGCTTCTACCAGTGGGCGTGCCGTCGGAGTCGGGAGCACTACGGCGCATGGAAGGCGTACGGCGATTGGGTGGGAAGGTCCAACGCCTCGCTTCAGACGACGCGCGTGTGGGTGCGCGGGTGCGCGCGCGGGATGAAGACCGGACGCCAGCCGCTCTGGGACTTCCTCACGCCGTACTTCGCCCGCGTCGCGAAGGAGAAGGGCGCACAGGCCCTCGCGGACGAGCTTGTCGTGTTCGCGCCGCTTCTGAGGCAGTCCGAGGAACGGCTGCAGGAGGAATCCGATTTCAAAGTGGTGCTGAAGGAATGGACGCGTCCGCTCGGCACGGACAGGAGTCTCCTCGCGCCGGTCCTCAAGGCGACGCTCTCCGCGCAGTACGGCACGCGGGACTACTTCTCGCAGACGCTCGGATGGGGCGGCGATGCGATGATGGGCGACGGGGAAAATTCGGAATTGTTCGTGCGGACGCTGAATGAGATGGTGGCGGAAAGGAGCAAGTTGGGACAGAAGACGGAGCTCGACTTCAATCCACTGATCCTTGCCGCGTCCAAGGCCGGAAACCTGGAGGTATTCCGTCAGCTGGCCTCCCTGCAGGCGCGGCTTGAACCGCAGAAAAGGTCGGGTCAGGCGTACCCAGCCAGCGACTTCGGGATGCCTCTGCTCTCCGGTGATGGTCTGCTCAAGACATCGTCGACGTCCCAGTGGGACACGCCCAAGGGGTATGTCGGTTGCATCGACGGGTCGCCCTGCGGCGGAAACACGTTCCATACGGGCAAAGAGAAGTCTCCTTGGGCGGTGGTGATGCTCCCCGGCCCGGCCGAGATCTGTGGCGTCGTCATCGAGAACCGCTGTGGCGCGCAGAACCAGGGCCGTCAGGTCCCGCTGGAGGTGCAGTTTTCCGAAGACGGCGAGGGCTGGCACACGGTCCACACGGACGGCGAGGTCCGTGGCACCTACCGCGTCGATCTCCGTGCCCGCGCGCCGCGTGCGCGCTACGTGCGCGTCCGCCGCACGCCAGAAGCGAAAGAAGAGTTCTTCCACCTCTCGAAGATTCTCGTCTACGGCAGAAAACTCTACTGACAGTCCACACACCCCTAAATTGTGGTATACTATTCCGCGCTATGTCAGAGATTCGCGTTCGTTTCGCCCCGTCGCCGACGGGGAAAGTCCATATCGGCAACATCCGCGCCGCCATCTACAACTGGCTCTACGCGCGCCACACGGGAGGAAAATTCCTTCTGCGCGTGGAGGATACCGACCTCGAGCGGTCCACGCCTGAAGCCATCCAGACCCTCTTCGACTGCATGGAATGGCTGGGGCTCGACTACGACGAGCCGGTCTTTTACCAGACGAAGAACGTCGCCCGCCACCTCGCGTGCGTGGAGAAGCTCCTCGCCGACGGCCGCGCCTACAAGATGGAGAAGACCTCCCGCGACGGCAAAACGGGCGAGGTCGTGATGTTCCGCATGCCCAAGGAGGGCGTGATTGCGTTCGACGACGTCGTGAAGGGCCACATGGAGAAGAAGGCCGAGGACGTGCCCGACTTCGCGATCGTGCGTTCGGACGGCTCGCCGATCTTCCACCTTGCGAACGTGGTGGATGACATCGACCAGCGCGTGACGCACGTCATCCGCGGCGACGACCACGTGGAGAATACGTTCAAGCACATCGAACTCTTCAAGGCGCTCGGTGCCACGCCCCCGACCTACGGCCACCTCTCGATGATCGTCAACGCGCAGGGCAAGCCCTACTCGAAGCGCGACGGCGCGGCGTTCGTGGGCGAGTTCCGCGAGCAGGGCTACCTGCCCGAGGCGCTGTTCAACTACCTTCTTCGACATCGAGAAGGTACACGTGACGGCGGCGAAGTTCGACATCAAGAAGCTCCAGTGGATGAACGGCGAGTACATCCGCCGCGCGCCGAAGGAGACCTACCGCGCGGAACTGCTCGCGCGCCTAGGTGCGGCGGGTCTGACGGTGCCGGAGGGCTTCGACCTCGACCTGCTCGTCGACCAGCTCCAGGTGCGCACGAAGTTCTGGAACGACATCCCCGGCAACTGCTCCTGCTTCTTCACGGAGGACTATCCCTTCGACGAGAAGGCCGTCGAGAAGCGCCTGAAGAAACCCGGCGTAAAGGAACTGCTGCTCGATCTCGCGGACCGCTTCGAGATACTTGAGCCGTTCACGGCAGCAGCGGGCGAGGAGATGGTGAAGGGTCTCTCGCAGGGACAGGGCATGGGTCCGTGGGTCCATCCGATCCGCGTGGCCGTGAGCGGACGCGGCGAGGGCATCGGCCTCTTCGAGATGCTCCAGCTCCTCGGACGCGACCGCACCGTGGCGCGCCTCCGTCGCGCCGCCGAGTCTGCTGGAGAGTGAAGTGTTTTAAGACGAAAAGGAGGAAGACATGATAAAAATGGAAAAACTGCTGCCATTTCTGTGCGTTGGCTGCCTTATGACGGCGACGTTCGGTGCTAAGTTGTCTGAAAGCGTGCCCAAAGGCTGGGGCGAGGATTATGCCGCAGCGTGCGAGACCGCGAAGAAGGAAAACAAACTCATCCTTCTGGCGTTCTCCGGATCCGACTGGTGCGGCTGGTGCGTGAAGATGGATAAGGACATATATTCAAAAAAGGAGTTCATTCATGAGGCGAAGAAGAAGTTCGTCCTGGTGATGATCGACAGTCCGCGAAACAAGGACATCCTCTCCAAACTGGCGCAGAAGCAGAATCCGGGGCTCGTGAAGAAATACGGAGTACATGGTTACCCCAGCACGATCATCGCCCGGGCCGACGGAGAGGTTGTCAAGCGGTTTGGCGGCTACAAGAGCGGTGGCGTCGATGCGTTTCTGGCGGAGTTGAATGCCGCCGCCGCTACCCCGGGCGAGGCAAAGGGCCCAGGGAAAGACAATGAGAAAAACGAAGAGGAAGAAGCTGCCGCGGCGGCCAAGGATGACCGTTTCTTCCATGAGCCCGCAGAGAGGACGAAAATATCCACGCGCGAAATGAAGCAGCGAAACGCCAACTCGACCAACGATTTCGAGTTGGTGTCGTTCGCGGGAATCCGCTTCGGCACCAGCAGGGCGGACGGCGCGCCGAAACTGGAGGAACCGTATCTGCTTTTGTCGGAGGTGAAGAAGACGGCTTATTCGGGAGGAAAATTGTCCAGCGTCACCCTCGTCGCGCCGGCGAAGGACGTCAAGGCGATGTCCGCCGATGATTTTCGCAAGGAGACGTGCAAGCTCGTTCGGGCGATTGAAAAAGACCTTGGCGTCAGATTTGCCGTAACGAGCGCGAAGATTGACTTCACAAACAAGAAGGCAAGCATTGAGGTGAAATCCAACAGGTCTTCAGGGCTGCTCTCCGTACAGCTTACGAAGAAAAAGTAAGGCCTCTTGACGACGGAAAACGATTTACTTACATCAAAAGAAAGGCAAATGAAATGAAAAGACGTACGTTCATCACCGCTGCGGCGTCTGCAGCATTGGCAATCATCATGGCTGCGCCCACAGCGGCGCAGACGCGCACGGAGCTCATCCGCGAAAAGCTGCTCTCCAACGACCGCAACTACGTGTTCGTGGCGATGCACCGCGGCGACTGGCGCAACTTCCCCGAGAACTCGAAGGACGCGATCCTGAGCTGCATCGCGCTCGGCGCGGACATCGTGGAGCTCGACACGCAGATGACGAAGGACGGCCACTTCGTGATGTTGCACGACGGTTCCCTCAACCGAACCACCACGGGCAAGGGCAAGGTAAAGGACCTCACGCTCGCCGAGATCAAGCAGTTCAAGCTCAAGAGCAACCAGGGCGGCAAGGACGCGAAGGCGACCGACTACGACATCCTCACGCTCGAGGAGGCGCTTGCGCTCACGAAGGGCAAGATTCTCGTCAACATCGACAAGTTCACGGCGCATCCGTACGAGATCCTCAAGGTCGTGGAGAAGGTGGGCGCGATGAAGGAGGTGCTCGTGAAGTCCACGCACGGCCCGGCGGAGGCGAAGAGTCTCTTCAGGGAGTACTGGAAGAACGTCGAGTCGGGCGAGCTTCTGTACATGCCGGTCGTCCAGTTCTGCTGGAAGAAGCATGCGTACGCCGCGAAGATCCTGCCGGAATGGCTGGCCGAGGAGCCGCGCCGTGCGTCGATGTACGAGGTCTGCATGGATTCCGACGAAGGCGCGGCGCAGCTGGAGAAGGTGCGCAAGGCTCCCGGCGCTCCCCGCATCTGGATCAACACGATGTGGGATACGCTCAACAACGGGCGTGGCGACGTGAAGGGCTTCACGAACCCCGATTCCACGTGGGGCTGGAGCCTGAGCCAGGGTGCAACGATGCTCCAGACCGACTACGGCGCTGAGATGCTCGTGTACCTCAACCGCATTGGACGTCATTCCCTCAAGTAACGGAGCGCGGCGATGGGCTTTTTCTCGCCAGCACCGGCCAAGCCGGTCACGATTCCCACGTCCGAGATCGGTTCGCGGTTCCGGTTCATCCGGATCCGGCAGGTCTCCATCATGCTGCTCGGGTACGCGCTCTTCTACGTGTGCCGTCTCGCCTTCTCCGCAACGAAGAAGACGATGATCGAGCAGGGCGCCTACACGGCGCGCGAGATCGGCTACGTCGGTTCGGCGATGCTCATCGCCTACGCGATCGGCAAGTTCGTGTGCGGGTTCCTCGCCGACCGCGCGAACATCCGGCGGATGTTCGCGTTCGGGCTGTTCGTCTCGTCCCTCGCGACGATGTCGGTGGGCTTCCACGTGCCGGCCGTCATGCTCATGGTCATCTGGTTCGTGAACGGGTTCGCGCAGGGATCCGGCTCGCCGTGCTGCGTGGTGTCGCTCGCACGCTGGTGGCCGAACCGCTCGCGCGGCACCTACTACGGCATTTGGAGCTGCTCCAACAACCTCGGCGAGGCGATCGCCTACGTCGTGACGAGCGTGATAATGGTGCGGGTGGGACTTGCGTACGGGGCGGACATGGCATGGCGCAGCGGTTTCTGGGGCGCGGCCATGTTCGGCTTCATAGGCGTGGCGCTCATCTCGCTCCTCATGCGCGACTCGCCGCAGTCGGAGGGACTTCCCTCCATCGCCGAGTGGGAGGGCGAGATCAAGGGCGAGGAGGAGAAGAAGAACGCGACGGACGTCAAACGTGGACAGAAGATCGCTCTCACGAGCTGGGCCGTGTGGATGGTCGCGCTTTCGGGCGGCTTTTTCTGCATGAGCCGCTACGCGATCATCGATTGGGGTATCTTCTTCCTTGAAGTCAAGAAGGGCTATGCCACGGAGACCGCCGCGTGGATCATCACGCTGAACTCGATAGTAGGCGCTGTCTCCAGCGGGCTTTCCGGCATCATTTCGGACCGCGTATTCAAGGGCAGCCGCAACGAACTCGCGCTTATCGCGGGCATCCTGAACGTGACGGGGCTCTCGCTGATGATGCTCGTACCGTTCCAGTGTATCTGGATCGATGTGCTGGCGATGGTCTGCTTCGGACTTGCGGTGGGCGTGCTCCTCACGTTCCTCGGCGGGTTGATGGCGGTTGACCTCGTGCCGCGCGTCGCGGCGGGCGCGGCGCTTGGCATTGCGGGCATGGGGAACTACATCGGAGCCGGGGTGTCGAGCGCGGTGTCCGGCTTCCTCGTCGGCCGTGACGCCGTCACGGGCAAGGCATATTTGTTCGGCCACACCTTTGCGAACGGCTACACGCTGGACTACATGTCCGTATTCTGGATCGGCATGGCCGTGCTTTCGGTCCTCTGCGCCCTGACCGTCTGGAAGGCACGTCCACGATAATAGGCACGCCGAGCGAAACTCACGGCGATTTCAGATAGATGAGAACTGGGGAGACTTGCGGTGACGTAGTACGCACCATTTGGTGGCCTGCGGCCTCGGCATGTTATGGGGCCCGGCCTGCCACCCGAAACTGGTAGAGGCAGTATTTGGTAACCGATCTGAGCCAAAATATGATATACTATTCGTCACCGAGGAAGGTATAAAATATGGAAGAGAAAACAGAGGGTGCGTTGCCGCGCCCAGAAATCGAGGAGGACAGCTGCAAGGGCTGCGGACGCTGCGTGGCGGCGTGTCCGAAGAAGTGCCTGTCGATCCAGGAACACATGAACCGGATGGGGATCCGTCCGGTGGGATACGCGGGCACTGGGTGCATCGGCTGTGCGATGTGTTTCTACAACTGTCCGGAGCCGTATGCCCTGCGGGTAGTGAAGAGTTGAAAGTGAAGAGTGAAGAGCTGAAATGACGAAATTTGTGAAGAGCAACGAAGCCGTGGTGATGGGCGCGCTCTATGCGGGGTGCGACCTCTACTTCGGCTATCCGATCACTCCTGCGAGCGAGATCGCCCACGGGGCGGCGAAGTGGTTCCCGATGCTCGGCCGCACGTTCGTGCAGGCGGAGTGCGAGACCGCGTCCGTCAACATGATGTTCGGCGCGGCCGGCGCGGGCAAACTGTGCATGACCGCGACGAGCGGCCCCGGCTTCTCCCTCATGCAGGAGGGCCTCTCCTACCTCGCGGGCGCGGAGCTGCCCGCCGTGATCGTGGACGTCAACCGGGCCGGTCCCGGCCTCGGCAACGTCTACCCCGAGCAGAGCGACTACACGCCGGCCGTGAAGGGCGGCGGACACGGCAACTACCAGACGTTCACGCTCGCCCCGGCGAGCGCGCAGGAGATGTGCGACTTCACCATCAAGGCGTTCAAGATGGCCGCCAAGTGGCGCACGCCGGCGGTCGTTTTCGCGGACGGTCTGCAGGGCCAGATGATGGAAGCCGTGGAGCTGCCGGACGCGGAGCTGCCGCGTCCCGACTTCTCCGAGTGGGCCGCGCAGGGCGAACCCGCGACGCGCCGGAACCTCGTGAAGTCCATCTTCCTCGACGCCGCCGCGCAGGAGGTGTTCAACGAGCATCTCCAACGCAAGTACGAGGACATGGCCGCCGACGCGATGGCGGAAACCTACCTCGCCGCTGACGCGGAGCTGATCATCGTGGCGTTCGGCATCGCGAGCCGCGTGGCGCGCACCACGGCGGAGACGCTGCGCCGCAAGGGAATGAAGGCGGGCGTGTTCCGTCCGATCACCCTCAACCCGTTCCCGCGCGAACGGCTCGCCGCCGCCGCAAAGGGACGCAAGATCATGACGATCGAGCTGGACGCCGGTCAGTTCGCGGACGACGTGCGCCTCAACCTCGCGAAGGCGGGCCTCGGCGCCGAGGCCGCGAACGTGATGATGATCCACCGCATGGGCGGTCAGGTCGTGACCGTCGACGACGCCGTGAAAGCTGCAAAGATGATCTTGGGGAAGTGAGATGAAGACGATTGAGCAAAAAGGAATGTACCAGAAGTTCCCGCGGAGCGGGAAGGATACGCGCGTGACGCACTACTGTGCCGGATGCGGACACGGCATCGTGAACAAGCTCGTGGCCGAATGCTGCGCCGAGATGGGCTTGCAGGACCAGACGATCTTCGTCGACCCCGTCGGCTGCGGCGTGTTCACCTACTACTACTGGGACGCGGCGCACATCTCCGCCGCCCACGGTCGCGCCTCTGCGGCGGCGACGGGCGTGAGCCGTGCCCGCCCCGACGCCGTCACGATCGCCTACCAGGGCGACGGCGACCTCGGCGCGATCGGCTTCAACAACGCCTTCCAGGCCGCCTCCCGCGGCGAGAAGTTCGGCTGCATCTTCATCAACAACTCCCTCTACGGCATGACCGGCGGACAGATGGCCCCCACCACGCTGGAGGGCGAGAAGACCACCACCACGCCGTTCGGACGCGACCCGGCCCTTACGGGGCACCCGCTCCACGTGTGCGAGGTGTTCAACCAGCTCCAGGCGCCCGTCTACATCGCGCGCGTCTCGGTGGCCGATACGAAGCGCATCCTGCAGTGCAAGCAGGCAATCAAGCGCCTCTTTGAGATCCAGCGCGACCACAGGGGCTACGCGCTCCTTGAAATCCTCGCGCCGTGTCCCACCAACTTCCGCATGGACCCGCTCAAGGCGGCCGAGTTCTGCAAGAACGAGATGGAGGCCGAGTTCCCGCTGGGCACCTTCCGCGATGCGGAGAAGGGCGTGACGCCTGAGGCAATCGGCACGCAGCATCAGGCCAGCGCCGCACTGGAAGTGAAGTCCGTGCCGCAGGTCGCCTCGTGCGCGGAGCTGTTCGGCGTGTCGGACGGCGTGGACGCGCCGCCGGCGGAGGACGATCCCTCCGTGCCGGAGCGCCGCTTCAAATTCGCGGGCTACGGCGGGCAGGGAATCCTCTCGCTCGGCATCTGCGTGGCGGAGGCCGCGCGCCTTGAAAAGCGCCACACGCTGTGGTTCCCGTCCTACGGACCGGAGCAGCGCGGCGGGTCGGCGTCCTGCTCGGTGGTCGTGAGTGGCACGCCCATCGGTTCGCCCACGGTGGAGCACCCCGACGTGCTCGTGTGCATGAACCAGCCGTCGTACGAGCGGTTCGTGGGCGACGTGAAGAAGGGCGGCATCGTGATCGTGGACGCCTCCGTGCCGATTACGAAGCAGCCGCCCGAAGGCGTGAAGCTCTATCAGGTGCCCGCCATCCAGATGGCAGAGGACTTCGGCGTGCCCAAGGCCGCCAACACGATGATGCTCGCCGCACTCCGCGCCTTCAAGGCCACCGGCCTCGATGACGCGCACCTTGAGACGGCGCTCTGCGCGAGTTTCAAGAAGAAACCACAGCTTGTCGAGAAGAACCGCGACCTCCTCCATCGTGCGGAGGCCGCGCTTCTGAACAACTGAACAACGCAAACCAAGAAAGGAACCCGACAATGAAAAGTCCCCTGAACATCCTATCCGCCCTTGCGCTCGCCTCTGCGGCGCTGACGGTTCTCCCCGCCTGCAAGGCCGTTCCTAAGGACGCCACGCCTGCGGAGCCGACCCCTGCGGTGGCTGAGGCTCCTGCCGAGACGAGCCACACCTGGTTCGCGAAGAAGGGCCAACGCCGCCGTGCGAAGGCAGCGACGCCCGCGCCGACCGCTGTGGCCGAGCCGGTCGACACCGAACTCCAGACCGTGATCGTGACGGGCTATTGCAGCTGCCCGAAGTGCTGCGGCGCAAAAGCCGGCGGTCTCACGGCGACCGGCACGAAGGCCCAGCTCGGCACGATTGCGGCTGATCCGTCTATTTTCCCGTTCGGCACGCAGCTGAACGTTCCCGGATACGGCGAGGGCGTGGTGGAGGACACCGGCTCCCGCGTGAAGGGTTTCCACATCGACGTGTGGTTCCCGACCCACGCCCAGGCGCAGGCCTGGGGTAGCCGCGAGATGTACGTGGCACAGCCGTCCCGGTAAGGGAAAACGCGCGGTCGCACCGGTCTGGCAGGAACAACACGAGGAGAATCACATGAACGAGAAAATCATGCTGGCGGCGCTGGCCGCCTGTCTCGCCGGATTCGCCGGTGCGGCCACGGACGGCTCGTCGAGCCGTCCCCGCCAAGGGGACGACTTTCTCCTCCAGACGAAATCAACCACCCTCGCCCTCCGCCGCGAGAACGGCTCCTGGAACGTGGCCCATTACGGCGCACGGGTGGAGTCGGCGGCCGACGTCGCGGCCCTCGCGTGGAACCGCTGGACGGGCGGACACAAGTACGAGCAGCGGCGTCCGGCCGCCTACGCGGCCTACGGTGGCGACCGCGCGAACGGCTACAGCTTCAACAAATGGGGCGGCCTGCAGGTGACGCACGCGGACGGCAACCTCTCGCTCACCCTCGTGGGCGAGGAGGCCCGGACCGTCCCCGACGCGCCGGGCGTCACGCACCTCGTGCTGAAGCAGCGGGATAGTGTCCGGCCGTTTTTCGTCACGCAGCATTTCCGAGCCTTTGAGGCGTGCGACGTGATCGAGACGTGGGTGGAGCTGGAGAACGGCGAGAAGGGCGCGGTGCGGCTTGGCCGCATGGATTCCTTTGCGATGGACTTCCCGCTCCTCGCGGACGCGTTCCGGTTCCAGTACGCGACGGGACAGTGGGGTGTCGAGGCGCAGCTGCGCGAGACGTCTGTCGAGCGCGGACAGACCGTCACGATCGGTTCCCGGAGCGGCGTGCGCGACGCCTTCGGGAACAACGCGAGCTTCATGCTCACCGTCGGCGCGGCGTCCACCGAGACGACCGGCCGCGTGATCGGCGGCATCCTCTGCTGGTCCGGAACGTGGAACATCGGCGTGCAGCGCGATCCGTGCGACTTCGTCGAGATCCGCGCGGGGGCGGACACTTCCGCCGGCGCGTATGTGCTTGACGCGGGCAAGTCGATCACGCTTCCGAAGTTCGCGTTCACCTACTCCGATTCGGGCAAGGGCCAGATTTCCCGCAACATCCACCGCTGGGCACGTGACTGGCAGATGCCCGCCGGACACAAGCTGCGTCCCGTGCTTCTCAACAGTTGGGAGGGCAGCTACTTCAGCTTCACCGAGCAGGTGCTGCACGACATGATGGACGGCGTGAAGGAAATGGGCGGCGAGTTGTTCGTCCTGGACGACGGCTGGTTCGGCACAGGCAAGTACGCGCGCGACGCCGTCCACAAGGACAAGGTGGGCCTCGGCGACTGGGTGGTGAATCCCGAAAAACTGCCGAACGGCCTCGTGGGTCTCAGCGACGAGGCGAAGAAGCGCGGACTCAAGTTCGGCTTCTGGGTGGAGCCAGAGATGGTGAACACCAACAGCTGGATCTTCGAGGCGCATCCCGACTGGGTGATCCGCGAGGAAGGGCGTCCAGTGAACGTGGGGCGCGGCGGTTCGCAGACCGTGCTCGACTACTCCAACCCGGCCGTGCGCGACAACATCTTTGGCCAGCTCGACGCGCTCTACTCGAAGATCCCCGATCTTTCCTACATCAAGTGGGACGCGAACGCCGACTTCTTCAACATGGGCTCCACCTACCTCGACGCGGCGCACCAGGCGAACCTGCCGTTCGACTACACCGTGGGCCTCTACGACCTGCTTGCGAAGCTCCGCGCCAAGTATCCGCAGGTGGACATCCAGGCCTGCTCTTCTGGCGGTGGGCGCGTGGACTACGGCTTCCTGCGCTATGCGGACGAGGTCTGGGCCTCGGACGACACCGACGCGCGCGAGCGCGTGTTCATCCAGTGGGGCGAGGGCCAGTTCTTTCCCGCCTGCGCGATCGCCGCGCACGTGACGGACGTGCCGAACCATCAGACCAAGCGCATCACGCCGCTCAAGTTCCGTTTCGACGTGGCGATGAGCGCGCGTCTCGGATTCGAGCTGCATCCGAAGAACATGTCCGCCGAGGACCTCGCCTTCGCGAAGAAGTGCGTGTCTGCCTACAAGCGCATCCGCCCGACCGTGCAGCAGGGCGACCTCTACCGTCTCGTCTCGCCGTACGGCAACAAGTATGCTGCGCTCATGTACGTGAACGGCGACGCCTCGCACGCGGTCGTGTTCCTCTGGGGACTTGCGCGCGGCATCATGAGCGACTATGTGCCGCCGCTCGCGTTGCAGGGCCTCGACGCGAACAAGACGTACACGGTGAAGGAGATCAACGTCGTCAAGGACAAGCACAGCCGCGTGAACGGCAAGACGCTGAGCGGCAAGACGCTCATGGCGATGGGCCTGCCCGTGCGTCTGCGCGGCGACTACGACTCCGCCGTGTTTGAACTGACTGCAAAATGAAGAAGGGAAGGGGAACAAGATGGAACAGACTGTCCTGAGGTACTTGAAAGTGATCGGGTCGTGGCGCGACGTGGCGGACGCCGCACGCACCACAATCCGCATGGGCGCGGGCACGAAGGAGCCGACGTCCGCGTGGAAGCGCCGGATTCTCCTCGCGGAGCACTCGCCGATCCGCAAGCTGCTCGTGTCGTGGAAGTGGGGCAACCTGCCCTACTGGGTGAGCGTCCACTTCGTTCGCCACAAGTACGGGATCGAGCATTTCGTCTCCACGCAGCGCACGGACCGCACGGGCGAGGATCGCACGGTGAAGCAGCAGGACGCGCCCGTGGAGCACGAGTGCTTCGCGAACGCGGCCGAACTGATGTTCATCAGCCGCCGCCGCCTCTGTTCGCAGGCGTCGCCCGAGACGCGCGCCGCATGGAAGATGGTGATCGACGCGCTCGCGGAGAAGGAGCCGGAGCTCGCCTCGTGCTGCGTACCCGAATGCGTGTACCGCGGGTTCTGTCCCGAATTCAAGAGCTGCGGCTATGTCGACACCCCCGCCTACGCGGAGGCCGTGAAACGCTATCGCGGGTGACCGGTCGATGGAAGAGCGCCTCCAGAACGTGCTGTCGCACCGCGGGGTGGCCTCGCGCCGCCACGCGGCGGAGATCATCGCCGCCGGGCGCGTGACGGTGGACGGACGCGTCGTCACGGAACCCGGCGCGCGCGTGGACCCTGCGGCGGTGCGCATCACAGTGGACGGTCGGCCTCTCGACGTGGCCGAGGAGACGACGCGCACGATTATGATGTACAAGCCGGCAGGCGTTCTTTCCACGCTCTCCGACCCGTTCGGCGGGCGTACTGTGGCGGATCTCCTGCGCGGAAAGGTACGCGAGCGCCTTGTGCCGGTTGGGCGTCTCGACAAGGACAGCGAGGGACTCCTCCTCCTTTCCAATGACGGCGCGCTCGTGAACCGTCTCACGCATCCGCGTTTCGAGCACGAGAAGATCTACATCGTGCGCGCGGCGGGACGCTGGAGCGACGAGAAACTGCGCGTGCTGCGCGGGCCCGTGGAAATGCCGGACGGCTACGTGACGCGTCCCGTGCCCGTGGAGGTCGTGCGCCTCGGCGACGACAACGTACACGTGCTCTGCTTCCATCTGCGCGAAGGACGCAAGCGCCAGATTCGCTACATGTGCAGTGCGGCGCACCTCGTGGTGCTGTCGCTCAAGCGCGTCGCCATCGGCGCGCTGCGTCTGCCCGATGACCTCAAGCCAGGCGAGTGGCACGACCTTTCATCTGCCGAGATTGAAGCGGCACAGTCCATACGGACAAAAAAGTAACACCCCCAAAAAGGAAACAATACAATGAAGCTGAAGAAACTCGAAGGACTCATCGCCGCCGCGCATACGGCGTTCAACGCCGACGGCAGCGTGAATTACGACGTCATCCCGAAACAGGCCGCGATGCTCATCAAGCAGAAGGTCACGGGAGTGTACGTGAGCGGCACGACCGGCGAGGGCGTGCACTGCTCCACGGAGGAGCGCAAGCGCGTGATGGACGCGTGGGTGAAGGCCGCCAAGGGCAAGCTCTTCCTCATCGCCCACGTCGGCTCGCTCTCGCTCCCCGACACACAGGAGCTCGCGAAGTACGCGCAGGAGGTCGGCATGGACGCGACGAGCATCGTGCCGCCGTGCTTTTTCCGTCCCGGCTCCATCCAGGGCCTCATCGACTACATCAACGAGGCGCTCAAGTACGCGCAGAAGTTGCCGTTCTACTACTACCACACCTCGATGAGCGGCGTGACCTTCGACATGGAGGCGTTCCTGAAGGCCGCCGACGGCAAGATCAAGAACCTCGCCGGCATCAAGTTCAACTACCCCGACCTCTACATGTACCAGCGCTGCATCCGCGCGTGCGGCGGCAAGTACGACATCACGTGGGGCATCGACGAGTGGTTCGCGGGCGCCGTTGCGCTCGGCGCGAAGTCCGCCATCGGCTCCACGTACAACTACTCCGCCGGCCTCTACTACAAGATCTGGGACGCCGTCAAGAAAGGCGACCTCAAGACGAGCGAGAAGTACATGAAGAAGGTGTGCGACATCGTCGACATCCTCGTGGAGTTCGGCGGCGTCGCGGCCGGCAAGGCGATGTGCGCGGTCCATGGCGTGGATCTCGGCACGGTGCGCGTGCCGCTCAAGGCCCTCACCGACGCGCAGAAGGCGGACATCGTCAAGCGCCTCAAGAAGATCGGGTACAAGTGATCCGGTAATTGTTCACAAATCTCAAATGACACAATTGTTCACAAATGACAAATAAAAATTATTGGGACAAGTGGGCCAAGACCTACAAGAGCGAGCTCCTGCGCAACGTGATGCCGTTCTGGATGAAGCACGGCTGGGACCGCAAGAACGGCGGCGTCTACACGTGCGTCGATCGCGACGGCTCGCTGATGGACTCGACGAAGAGCGTCTGGTTCCAGGGCCGCTTCGGATGGATGACGGCTTACGCCTACAACCACGTGGAGAAGAATCCCGAATGGCTGGAGGCGTCGAAGAGCTGCTGCGAGTTCCTTGAGAAGCACTGCTTTGCCAAGGACGGGCGTGCCTACTTCGCCGTGACGGCGGAGGGCGTGGGCCTCCAGAAGCGCCGCTACGTGTTCTCCGAGTGCTTCGCCGCGATCGCCTACGCGGAATACTCGCTCGCAAGTGGGGACAAGGCGTGGGCGAAGAAGGCTGTCGCGCTCTTCAAGCGCATCCGCAAGTTCGTCGCCAACCCGAAAAAGTGGATGCCGTCCAAGTTCGAGCCCGTCGTGCAGTGTCAGGGACACTCCCTCACGATGATTCTCATCAACGTGGCGATGGTGCTGAAGCAGATCTCGGACGATCCCGTCCTCGACCAGCAGATCACCGAGTCGATCGACCTCCTCACGAAGTACTTCATCCACCCGGAGTTCAAGGCGCTCCTCGAGACGGTCGGACCCAACGGCGAGTTCATCGACACGCTCGCGGGCCGCGTGATCAACCCCGGACACTGCATCGAGACGAGCTGGTTCCTGATGGACGTGGCCGTGGCGCGCAAGGACAAGGCGCTCCTCAAGACCGCGCTCAAGATACTCGACTGGTCGTGGGACTGGGGCTGGGACAAGAAGTACGGCGGCATCATCTCATTCAAGGACTGCCGCAACCTCCCGCCGCAGTGCTACGAGCAGGACATGAAGTTCTGGTGGCCGCAGTGCGAGACGATCATCGCGTCCGCCTACGCCTACAAGCTGACGGGCGACGCCAAGTACATGAAGTGGCACAAGCTCGCCTCCGAGTGGGCGTGGAAGCACCTGAAGGACCGCAAGTACCCCGAGTGGTACGGCTACCTCCACCGCGACGGCACGGTTGCGCAGCCGGCGAAGGGCAACATCTTCAAGGGTCCGTTCCACATCCCGCGCATGCTCGTCAAGGCGTGGGAGATTGTTCGTGGTTTGTGATTAGTGGTTAGTGGCTCGTGGTTAGCGGAAAGGGATAAAATGAACCGGGATATTGTCTGCATAGGCGCGGGATACATCGGCGGGCCGACGATGGCGGTCATCGCCAAGATGAATCCCGACCGGAAGGTCATCGTCGTTGACATCAACGCCGAGCGGATCGCGGCATGGAATTCCGAAGACTACAGCATCCCGATCTACGAGCCCGGCCTGGTCGACGTGGTGAAGGAGGTCCGTGGCAGGAACCTCTTCTTCAGCACCGACATCAAGGGCGCCGTCCAGCAGTGCGACATCGTCTTCGTCGGCGTGAACACGCCGACGAAGATGTTCGGACGCGGCTCGGGGCGCGCGAGCGACCTCCAGTACTGGGAGGCGACGGCACGGTCGATCAAGGAGTACGCGAACGGCGACAAGGTCGTTGTCGAGAAATCCACGCTGCCGGTCAGGACCGCCGCGGCGATGGAGGCGATCCTGAACGACCATGCGTCGTACAGCTTCACGGTGCTGAGCAATCCCGAATTCCTGGCGGAGGGAACGGCGATCAAGGACCTGCTGGAGCCCGACAGGGTCCTGATCGGCGGGCCCGAGACCGAAGAAGGACACCGCGCGCTCGAGGCGGTGGTTGACGTCTATGCGGCATGGGTTCCGAGGGAGAGGATACTCACCACGAACGTGTGGTCCGCCGAATTGACGAAGCTTGCCGCAAACGCCTTCCTCGCCCAGCGCGTCTCGTCCATAAACGCGATTGCGGGCCTGTGCGAGGCGACGGGCGCGGACGTCGACGAGGTGGCACGGGTCGTCGGTGCCGATAGGCGCATTGGCCCGAAGTTCCTGAAGGCCGGTCCCGGCTTCGGCGGGAGCTGCTTCAAGAAGGACGTCCTGAACCTCGTGTACCTCTGCGAGACGTTCGGTCTCCACACGGCGGCAGAATACTGGATGGGCGTGATCAAGATGAACCAGCACCAGCAGGAGCGCATCGTATCGCGCCTCTTCAGCGCGATGTTCAACACGCTCGCGAACAAGAAGATCGCGCTGTTCGGCTTCGCGTTCAAGGCGGACACCGGCGACACGCGCGAGACGCCGGCCGGAACCGTGGCACGACTGCTGGCGGAGGAACACGTGCGCGTGACCGTGACGGACCCGAAGGCGCTGGACAACGCGCGCAGGGATCTTGCCGACTTGTCCGGAATCGTGTACGAGGCGGACGAGTACAAGGCGGCGGAAGGCGCGGACGCAATTGTCCTGATGACGGACTGGCGGCACTATCCGACGCTGGACTGGCGGAGGATTTACGACTCCATGCGCAAGCCCGCCCTCGTGTTCGATACGCGCAACAGCCTCGATGCAGCGGAACTGAAGAGGATCGGTTTCCGCGTCCTGAATGTCGGGAAATGAGGAACAAACCACTACACGTTCTACATGTTCTACACGGCTAAAAAACAAAAAGAAACAAGAAGAAAGGATGACCACATGAAAAAGATTGCCTTTATGGCTGCTTTGACGATATCTGCGGTTTGCCTCGCGGGCGAGAAGACCGTGCTGTGGAAAAACGGGGAAGGCGGAATCGCCGTGTACCGCATCCCCGCGCTCTGCACCGCGCCGAACGGCGACCTCGTGGCCGTGTGCGACGCGCGCCGGGACAACATCGGCGACCTCAACGCGTTCCAGCCGATCAACATCGTCTGCCGCAGGTCGTCCGACGGCGGCAAGACATGGACGCCGAGCGAGCCGACATGGACCTGGCCGTGGACGGACACCGACAAATGGAGCGGCAGTGATCCCTCGTTCATCGTCGATGCCGAGGCGAAGAAGATCTTCCTGCTCTACAATGTCTGGCACTGGAAGAACCCTGACGGCTCCGACCGCTGGGGGAACGTCTATCGCTTCCATGTGCAGGAGTCGTCCGACAACGGCAAGACGTGGTCGAAGCCGCGCGACATCACGAAGGACATCTCCTTCCCCGAGTGGCCGTTCGGCAAGGGACACAACGCCGGCGGATTCATCTTCATCTCCTCCGGCTCCGGCATCCAGACGGAGGACGGCACGCTTCTCCACACGCTCGTACACGTGGGCGACGGCAACGCGCTCTTCGGTTCGCCCGACCACGGCAAGACGTGGAAGGCTTATGGCAAGCCCGTCAAGAAGGGCGACGAGTGCAAGGTCGTCGAGCTCACCGACGGCTCGTGGATGATCAACTCGCGCTGGCACGGCGGCGGACGTCAGATCCACGTCTCGAAGGATCGTGGCATGACGTGGGAGTCGCGCTACGACAAGACGCTCGAGGACCCGCAGTGCAACGCGCAAATCATGCGTTACGGCGAGAAGCTGCTCTTCTCCAACTGCAAGAGCCCGAAGCGCCGCGCGCTTCTGCACCTGCGTGTCAGCAAGGACGATGGCGCGACGTGGAACGACGGTCTGTGCGTCGAGCCTGAGGGCGCCGGCTATTCCGACATGGCGATCCTCCCCAACGGCGACATCGGCGTGATCTACGAAGGCGCCGGCTACAACACCATCATCTTTACAACCGTTCCAGCCGCAGAGAAGGTGCGCGTCGCCTGCATCGGCGATTCAATCACCTACGGACTTGGCCTTGCCAACCGCGAGAAAGATTCGTATCCGGCGCAGCTGCAGAAGATGCTGGACGAAAAGTTCCCCGGAAAATACGAGGTGCGCAACTTTGGAAACTCCGGCCGTGGCATCTACCTCGACTCGATGCGCGGCAGCGAGAAGCGCGGTTTCAGGCACATGCCTGAACACAAAGCGGCGCTTGCGTGGAAACCAGACATCGTGATCAGCAACCTCGGCATAAACGACAACGGCGAATACATCAAGGAATACACCGGCGGCCGGAAGCGCGGACAGTTCATTGACGACTACCTCGCGCTTCTCGAAGACTACCGCAGGGCCAATCGAAAGGTGAAG